>CAYUAX010000109.1:10726-15577 GCA_964442845.1 uncultured Bifidobacteriaceae bacterium
GTCCCCCCACAGCAGCGGCAGGGCGTAATAGCCGAGCTTCCGCTTCGCTTCGGGCGTGTACGCCTCGAAGCGATACGGCCAGCCCCACAGGTGTTCAAAGCGGCGGCGGTCCCAGACCACCGGGTCGAACGGCGCGAGCAGCCGCACGGTGTCGTCAGGCGCCCCCACCGCCACCTCGCCGGCCGGCCAGTAGTACGTCACGCCGTCCACCACCGCATGGACGAGGCGCGCCCTGGCCCGCGCCAACGTGGCCGTGATCTGCCCCTGCCACTGCGGCGTGGCGTAGCGCAGCCGCCGTACCAGCCACGACAGCGTCGCCGCCGGCAGCGGCGCGTAGACGCCGACCATCACATCGACCAGGGCATCGAGGCGGGCGCGTCGATCGACGGCGGCGGTGACGCGCGGACCGTGGTCGTGGGCCGCGTAGAGGCGGATGCCGGCATCACGGCCGTGCACGCGCAGCAGCCCGCGGTAGTGCAGATGGTCGAGGGCGTGCGTCGTCGCCGACGAGGACCCGCCCCAGTAGTTGCGGACCGCGCCGTGCGCGAAGTGGGCGTCGACGTCGCGGGGGTGCACCGGGCCGCGGTTGCGGACGAACTCGAGCACCTTGGCGCCGACGCGCGCGCCCGGTGACGGCCACGCGCCGAAGCCGCCGCGGGGATGCATCAGCGCCTGCAGGCGCCGCGGCAGGAAGCCGTAGTTGACGAAGAAGTCTTCTTCGACGCTGAGCGTGGGATAGCTCCGCTCGAGGTCACCCGCGGCGTAGCCCTGGGCGCGATGACGAAGGATCAGATCCTGCGCCCGCGCCGGCGCCCGAATCGGGTCGGCCTGCACGAAGCCGAGCCGCTCGATCGCCGCGGACAGCGCCACCGGCGGGAACAGGCTGCGCGCGACGGCGTCGCGCCGCAAGTCGGCGAGCGTCGGCGCCATCAGCCCGCGACGCGGGCGGTCATTTCCGGGCCCTGGGTGCCGGTGCCCGATGTCCGCAGCACGTTGCCGCCGCGCCTGCCGAGACCGGCCGCCGCCGCCGCCAGGGTGAGCACACCGGCGCCGATCATCACCAGCGCCGGCGCCGTCGACATGGCGGTGTCGCGCACCAGCGTCGTCGCCACCAGCGGCGCGGTGCCACTGAACAACGTGAACGCCACGTTGAAGACCAGCGCCACGCCGGTGAAGCGGATCCGCGTCGGGAACAGGTCGGTGAGCAGCACCGCGAAAGAGCCGTTGCACAACCCAGCCACCACCGCCGCCAGGATCATCAGCGGCACCAGGCCGAGCGTACGCGCGGCCAGGGCGTTGTAGAACGGAAACGCCAGCAGGATGAGCGCGGCGGCGCCGGTGCCGATCATGAGGCGCGGCGAGACCCGGTCGGCCAGCCGCCCGACGGCGAGGATCGCGGCGGCGTGGACGACCACGCCGACGGTCTGGGCGATCACGGCATCGCGGGCGCCGTACTGCAGCACGCCCGAGAGGTAGGCCGGCATCAACGCGAAGAACAGACCGTTGAAAGCGCCGGTGGCGGCCAGGACGCCGATGCCCACCACCACCTCGGTGCGGTGCGTGCGCAGCACCTCGCCGAACGGCCGTTTGACGGCCAGCGACTTCATGCGCGCGAACTCCGGCGATTCTTCCATCGCCCGGCGCATCAGCACGCTGAGCAGGCCGGCCAGGCCGCCGAGCACGAACGCGATGCGCCAGCCGTAGACCGGCACGAGCTCCGGCGGCAGGAACGTCCGCACGCCGAGGCTCACGCCCGACGCCACCGCGACGCCCATCGTGACGCAGGCGAAGACCAGGCCGCAGACGAACGGCGCGTGGCGCGGCGCCGTCTCGACCACGTAGGTGAGGGCGCCCGGCAGTTCGCCGCCGATGCAGAAACCCTGCACCAGCCGCAGTGTCACCATCAGCAGGCTCGCCCACACCCCCCAGGTGGCGTGGGACGGCACCAGGCCCATGCCCAGCGTCGCCGCCGACATCACGAACAGCGACAGCAGGAACACGGTGCGCCGGCCGTGGCGATCGCCGAAGTGGCTGAGCACCAGCCCGCCGATCGGCCGGGCCAGGTAGCCGGCGGCGAAGGCGCCGAAGGACGCCATCAGCGAGACGATCGGCGTGCTGTTGGGGAAGACGGCCTCGGCGATGTCGCGGGCGAAGACGCCGAACACCACGAAGTCGTAGAACTCGAGCGTGCCCCCAAGGCTGGCGAGGAGCACGATCTTCCATCCGGCCTTGCTGATGCCCTCAGACGTCGTCACGCGCGGCATTATCTCCCAGGCGCCGCTCGTGGTGCGTCCGGTCGACGCGTCGTCCGTTACGACGCGGTCGTCGCCGCGAACTCCTCGTAGCTGCCCTTGAAGTCGTGCACGCCGTCGCGATCGAGGTGCCACACCCTGGTCGCCACGGCGTCCATCAGGTCTTCGTCGTGGGTCACCAGGAACACCGTGCCCTCGAACTTCTGCAGCGCGGCGCTCAGCGCGTTGATCGACTCGAGGTCCAGGTGGTTGGTCGGCTCGTCGAACACCAGGACGTTGGGCTTCTGCAGCATGATGCGGCAGAACAGCAGCCGCGCCGTCTCGCCGCCCGAGAGCGCCGCCGTCGGCTTGTAGCCTTCCTCGCCGCTGAACAGCATCTGGCCGAGCAGCCCGTGGATGTCCTGGCGGGCGGCGTCGGGGTCGAAGCGGTGCAGCCACTCCACGGCGGTGAGCCCGTGCTCGATCGCACCGGTGTGATCCTGGGCGAAGTAGCCGATCGCCACCTCGTGGCCCCAGCGGACGGTGCCGGCGTCGATGTCGCCCGGCGCCGCCGGCTGGCCCGGCGCGTCGGCGAGCAGCGCCTTCAGCAGCGTGGTCTTGCCGACGCCGTTCCGGCCGACGAGCGCGATGCGCTCGCCGCGGTTCACCACCGCCTCGAAGCCGCGAATCACCGGCACGCCGTCGTGGGCCTTGCTGACGCCCTTGCACTCCATCGCCAGGCGGCCCGAGGGCCGGGCCTGCTGGAAGCGGATGTACGGACGCTGGATGTTCGAGCGGGCCAGCTCGGTGGTCTGCAGCCGCTCCACTTCCTTGCGTCGTGACTGCACCTGGCTCGAGCGCGTGCCGGCCGAGAAGCGCTGGATGAAGTCCTGCAGCTGGGCGATCTTCTTCTCGCGCTGCTCGTTCTGCGACTCCAGCCGCGAGCGGATCTGGGTCTTGGCCAGCACCATCTCGTCGTAGCCGCCGGTGTAGGTGATGATCGTCTGGTAGTCGATGTCGGCGGTGTGCGTGCACACCGCGTTCAGGAAGTGGCGGTCGTGCGAGATGACCACCAGCGTGCCCTCGTAGCGCGACAGGAAGTCCACCAGCCAGTGGATCGAGTCGAGGTCGAGGTGGTTGGTGGGCTCGTCGAGCAGCAGCGCCTGCGGCCGGCCGAACAGCGCCTGCGCCAGCAGCACCCGCACTTTCTGCCCACCCTGCAGCTCCGACATCTTCCGCTCGTGGAGGTGCTCGGGGATGTCGAGGCCGTCGAGCAGGATCGCCGCGTCGCTCTCGGCCGAGTAGCCGTCGTGCTCGCCGATGACCCCTTCGAGCTCGCCGAGGCGCATGCCGTCGGCGTCGCTCAGCGTGGCCTTGGCGTAGAGCAGGTCGCGCTCCTCGAGCGCCGCCCACAGCACCGCGTTGCCCATGATCACGGCGTCCACCACCCGGTACTGATCGAAGGCGAACTGGTCCTGGCGCAGCACGCCGAGGCGCTCGGGGCGGACGACGTCGCCCTTCTGCGGCGGCAGCTCGCCGGTCAGCAGCTTCATGAAGGTGGACTTGCCGGCGCCGTTCGGGCCGGTCAGGCCATAGCGCCGCCCGGTCGCGAACGTGGTCGTCACGTCCTCGAAGAGCACCTTGGCGCCGTAGCGCATCGACACGCCATTCACTGCGATCATCGCGGATGGTCCTCGGCCGGCCCGAATCCACGGGCCGGAAACCATTCAGTGTAGCAGCCTCGCGCGGGGGTCCCGGCCGCGCGCCGCGGCCGCCGCGGGCGGTTGTCCGGGGCCCGGTCGGGTGCCGGACGGGAGCGCCGCGCCCCGTACCCGGGCCGCCTGGGGCACGCCGTCACCGGCGGTGACAAGACAAGACAAATCCAGGCGTGTTTTTGCACGTTTCTGGCCCGAATCCACGAATTCGATGCAGTCAATCCGGTGTATATTTTGCCGAATTACAGGAAGGCTCCAGGCCTCCCTGGGCGCCGTGTGCGCGGCGTCGGACGTCGGGAGTGAATCGAATGACGCGTACGAGAGTCACTGTCGTGGGCGCGGCACTCCTCGGAGTCGGCCTCGCCGTGGCCACCGGCCGCGCCGACCGCGGCCAGGCACCGACCCGCCCGGCGGCGCCGGCGGCACCCACAGCGGCCAGGCCCACGGCCCGCCCGGCGGCCGCCGCTCCGGTGGCATCGCATGCGCTCTCGCCGGCGCTGTCGGCCCGCGAGCAAAGCGATCTCATCAAGACCTATTGCGCGACCTGCCACAGCGAACGCGCCAAGGCCGGCGGCCTGTCGCTGGCCGGGTTCGACGCGATGCGCGCGCACGAACAGCAGGACGTCGTCGAAAAGATGATCCGCAAGCTGAGCGCCGGCCTGATGCCGCCGCCTGGCGCCAAGCGGCCGGAAGGCGCGCTGCTCGACTCGCTCACCGCGGCGCTGGAAGGCCGCATGGACGAGTACGCGGCCGCCAACCCCAACCCGGGACGCCGCACCTTTCAGCGGCTGAACCGCCCCGAATACGAGCGCGCGATCGCGGAGCTGCTGGCCCTCGACGTCGAGGCCGCCAACTGGCTGCCGCTCGACCAGAAGAGCGCCAACTTCGACAACATCGCCGACGAG
>CAYUAX010000110.1:0-15433 GCA_964442845.1 uncultured Bifidobacteriaceae bacterium
GCCAGCGGCTGGAGCAGGCCAGCGGCTTCCAGTCGGACCAGTTCCGCCAGCTCGAGTTCGTGCTCGGCCGGCGCAGCCAGGCGGCCCTCGATCGCTTCCCGCCGAACAGCCGCGCCCGTGCCGCGCTCACGGTACGGCTGCACGAGCCGACGCTGTGGCTGTCGTTTCTCCACTACCTGGCCCGCGAGGGCTACGCGGTGCCCGACGCCGCGCTGGCCGCCGACCCGCTGCAGCCGGTCGAGCCGTCGCCGGCGCTGCAGGACGTGCTGATCCAGGTCTACAAGACCGACGCCAAGAACACCGGCATCTGCGAGCGGCTCGTCGACCTCGACGAGGGTGTGCAGGAGTGGCGCTATCGCCACGTGAAGATGGTGGAGCGGACGATCGGCGTGAAGCCTGGCAGCGGCGGGTCGGCGGGGGCCGCCTATCTGCGCACGACGCTGTCACCGGCGGCGTTTCCGGACCTGTGGGCGATCCGCGCGAACCTGTGACGAGCGTCTCGGCCTACGGTGCCCCGGCGACGGCGTGCTCGTCGATCAGCGCCGCCGGCCGTGCCGGCGCCGTCGGCACGCGGTCGATGTACGTCTGCAGCCACAGCTCGAGCATAAGCAGCGTCCACAACTGCGCGTGCCACTCGAAGCGTCCTGCGGCGTGCTCGTCGAGCATCCGCTCGACGAACGCCGGCTGGTAGAAGCCGCGCTGGCGGGCCGTGGACCCGAGCAGCACGTCGCGGGCGAAGCCACGCAGCTCGCCGCGGAACCAGTGGTCGATCGGCACGCCGAAGCCCTTCTTCGGCAGCGTGACGAGAGCCGCCGGCAGGCGGCGCCGCGCCAGCTGGCGCAGGATCCATTTCTTCTCGCGGCCGCGCACCTTGAAGCGGGCCGGCAGGCGGGCGGCGTACTCCATCAGGTGATGGTCGAGGAACGGCGATCGCCCCTCGAGCCCGTGCGCCATGGTGGCGATGTCCACCTTCACCAGCAGGTCGTCGGGCAGGTAGGTGACGACATCCACGTTGAGGGTGCGCTCGAGCGTCGTCGGCGCGTCGGAGGCGTCGAACGCCTGCTCGATGAGCGCCACGGCGTCGTCGGTCGTGCCGTCGAGCAGCGCCGCCGAGGCCAGCCGCGGCTTCTGTTCGGCGTCGAAGTAGGTCATCCAGGCGGCGTAGCGCCGGTTGGGCGGATCGGCCAGCTTGGCCAGGAACCGCCGCGCCCGCCGCACCGTGCGGTTGCGCGCGCCGCCGGCGACGGCGGTGGCGGTGGCGGCCACCAGCCGCCGCAGCGCCAGCGGCACCACGTCGGCCCGCCGGGCCAGTTCGCTGGCCACGTAGCGGTCGTAGCCGGCGAAGTTCTCGTCGCCGGCGTCGCCGTTGAGCGCCACCGTCACGTGCCGGCGGGTCAGCTCCGACAGGATGTAGGTGGGCAGCGCCGACGAGTCGCCGTACGGCTCGCCGTAGTGCCACACCAGCTGCGGCAGCAGATCGACCGCATGCGGCTCGACCACGAACTCGGTGTGGCGGGTGCCGTAGCGCTCGGCGACCAGCCGCGCCGCCGGCAGCTCGTTGTACTCGCGCTCGCCGAAGCCGATCGAGAAGGTGCGCACCGTCGACGCCAGTTCGGCCATGAACGACACGACCAGGCCCGAGTCGATGCCGCCGCTCAGGAACGCGCCGACCGGCACGTCGCTGATCAGGCGCCGCCGCACCGCGTCCCGCAACTGCGTCGTCAGCCCCTCGATCGCCGCCTCGTCGTCGATCGCGGTGACCTGCGGCACGTACGACAGCCGCCAGTAGCGGTCGATGGTCACCCGGCCGTCTTCGACGACCAGCGTGTGGGCCGGCGGCAGCTTGCGCACGCCTTTGAACGCCGACAGCGGCGCCGGCACGTACTGGAACGTGAGGTAGTGGGAGATCGCCTGGTGATCGACCACCCGCTCGAAGCCCGGATCGGCGAGGAAGGCCTTGGGCTCGGACGCGAACGCCAGGCCGTCGCGGTCGAGGCGATAGTGCAGCGGCTTCTTGCCGAGCCGATCGCGAGCGATGACCAGGCGGCGGCGCGGCGCGTCCCACAGTGCGAGCGCGAACATGCCGTCGAGACGCGCGATCGCTGCGGTCTCCCACTGGCGGTAGGCCGCCAGGATCACTTCGGTGTCGCTCTCGCTGCGGAACGTGTGGCCGAGCCCCGCCAGCTCGGCCTTCAGCTCGCGGTAGTTGTAGATCTCGCCGTTGAACGTGATCACCAGCGCCCCGTCGGGCGTGCGCATCGGCTGCGCGCCGCCAGGGCTGAGGTCGATGATCGCCAGCCGGCGATGCCCGAAGCCGAGCGCTCCATCGCAGTACACGCCCTGGCCGTCCGGGCCGCGATGGGCGATCAGATCACACATCGCCCGCACCGTATCGGCGGCCACCGGCGCCCCGGTGGCGAAGTTCACACGACCGGCGATGCCGCACATGGGCGGGCCCTCCCGGAGTGTGACGACGTCATCGTCACAGCGTAGCCGATGCGTGCCGGTGCGGTCATCGCCGTGCGGCGAGCAGGATGTCGGCCAGCCGTCCCTCCCAGTGCGCCACCGAATAGCGCTCGACGACGGTCTGCCGGCCGGCGGCGCCGATCCGCGCCCGCAATGCGCTGTCCTCGACCAGGGCCGACAGCACGTCGAGCCACTCGTCGTCGGTGGCGGGCAGGAAGCCGTTCGCGCCGTGCTGCACGATGCTGGTGTTGACGCCGACCGGACTCATCACCGTGGCCGCGCCCATCGCCATCGACAGCAGCCCCTTGAACCCGCACTTGCCGCGCGTCCATTCGTCGTCGGGCAGCGGCATCAATCCGACGTCCATCGCCGCCAGCAGCGCGCGCTCGGCGTCGGGCGACCAGGCTTCGCCACGCAGGCCGAGCGGCTCGTGGACGAACGTGGGATCCCCCATCACCCGCACCCGCACGCGGGTTCCGAAGCGAGCCACCAATCGTTCGAGCACGGGCAGCAGCGGGCGCAGATGCGCGACGGTCGAGGGGCTGCCGCTCCAGCCCACCGTCACCGGGGCACCATGCGGCCGGGCCGGCGGTGGCGCGAATCGGTCGGTGTCCACGCACGTCGGCACCACCTGCACCCGGCGGGCCTGAGGCCGCGCCCACGCCGCCAGGTAGTCGTTGCCGGCGATCACCGTGTCGGCCAGCGCGACGATGTCGCCGATCTTGTCCACGTTCTTGAGCCAGGCATAGCCGCGGTTGGCCGTGGACAGCGCGCGAATCCAGATGGCGTCGTCGAAGTCGTAGACCAGCGGCGCCTGCCGGCTGGCGAGCCGTTCGCTCCAGGCTCCCCCCAGGAAGAAGGCCTCGCGCTGTACGAGGAACGCGTCCACGTCGCGGCGGCGCAGCACGCTGGCCAGCCGCTTCCAGCCGCCCTTGGCGGCGACCAGGGCCTTGCGGGCCGCGCCATGACGGCCGTAGAAGATGCGCAGATCGTCGCGGTCGAGCAGCCAGTCGTAGTCGACGTCGATGCCGCGGCGGCGCAACGCCGGCAGGAACGCCTCGACGCGGTAGCGCTGGCCGGGACTGAGATCCGGCGCCTGCAAGGCGAGGAAGCCGACGCGCATCGGGCCACCATCGTACCCGCTGGGCACCGCGGTTGCCACGCGCCACGCCCGTCCGTACACTCACGGGGATCGTGACGACCGCGGCGAGCCAGTACTACGCGACGAGGTTCACCCCAGACGCCCGGCGGGGCCGGGTGTGGACGCACCTCGTCCGCTATTTCGCCCGCTACGTGCCGGCCACCGCCGACGTGTTGGAACTGGGCGCCGGCTACTGCTATTTCATCAACGCCGTCACAGCCCGCCGGCGCGTGGCGGTGGACCTCGGCGCGCAGGTGCGCGAGTGCGCCGGCCCCGGCGTGGACGCCGTGGAAGCCGACGTGCTGGCCTACCTGCCCACCGTGCCCGACGGGTCGTTCGACGTGGTCTTCGCCAGCAATTTCCTCGAGCACTTCGAGTGGCCGCAACTGGCGCAGATGGTCGGCCACCTGCGGCGGATCCTGCGCCCCGGGGGGCGACTGCTGCTGATGCAGCCGAACTTCCGGCTCCAGCCCGGCCGCTACTTCGACGACTACACCCATCGTGCCGTGTTCTCCGACGTGTCGCTCGCCGACTGGCTGGAGGCGAACGGGTTTCGCGTCACGACTTGCGAGCCGCGCTTCCTGCCGCTCACGGTGAAGAGCCGGGCCGGCGGCCTGGCGTTCCTGGTGCCCTGGTACCTGCGGTCGCCGTGGCGGCCGCTGGCCGGCCAGATGTTCGTCGTCGCCGAACCGGTCGTCGCGGCACCGCGATGAGGCGACGGTGACGCGGTCGCGCGCGGCCTGGCTCGCGGTCCTCGGCGCCGCGGTGTTCGCGGTGGCGCTGCCGACGTCGATCGGCGGGCAGATCTCGCGGCCGCTGTCGATGGTCTCGCTCGTCGGCACGTGCGCGTGGCTCGGTCTGCTCCTGGCGATCGCGCCGCGCTCACCCGCGCCAATCGGCGCCGCGGCCGGGCTGTCCGTGTTCGGGGTGCCGCTCCTGTTCACCATCACGTCGCCGTTCACCGCGGTGTCGTTCGGCGTCGTCGTGCTCTATGCGGCGATGGCGATGCTCTACGGACTCGACCTGCGCGCCGTCGAGGCCCCCGGTATCGAGTACGCCTTCGGCGCCCTCACCGCGGCGGCGCTGGCCCTCGGTTACGCCATCGCGCTCGACGTGACCGCCGTGGACCGGGTGCTCGTGCAGTGGTACGGCGCCTTCTACCCCGAGCTGCTCACCAACATGGTGGTGCTCAACGACAAGCCGGTGCTTACGTTCGGCACCCACTCGATGGCCGGCTTCGTGATCTACCTGTTGTTCTTCGTCCAGTTCACGGCCTGGCGCCGCCGCGGCGGCTGGTGGCGGGCGGCCCCCGCCGCCGGCTACGTCGGTCTGCTGTTCCTGCTCACGTCGACGACCGGTGGCGCGTTCGGGGTCGTCGCCGCCGGTCAGATGGCCTTCGCGGCATCGTCGACCGCACGGCGCTACTCGGTGATCGTCGGGGTGATCGCGGCAGCCGGGGTAGTGGCCGCCGGCGCGGCGCTGGGTGTCGACCCGGCGGCCTTGGCCGAACGCGCCGAGGAGGCCGTGGTTGGCGACCGCGTCCGCGGCCTGTTCGCCCGCTACGCCACCGATGGGTTGCTGGCGTCGAGCCTGGCCTACTTGTCGGAGTCGCCGCTGTCGCCCATCGGTTTCAGCGCCACCGAGTCCCTCTACCTTGGCGACTCGGGCCTGGTCGTCAACCTGCTCCGCGGCTCGCTGCCGCTGCTGGTCGCCGTCTACGGGGGATTGTGGGTGTTCCTGCGCGCCAACCTCCAGCCACGGACCGCGGCGTGGATCTGGGTCTGTACGGTCGCCTTCGAGATCGGCTTCACGCCGCTGCAGTACTTCCGCTTCGTCGCCCTCGCGCCCTTGCTCGTCGTAGGCCTGAACCGCCTCGGCACCAGCGCCGCCGCCCCGGCCACGGCGCGCCCCGCCCCCGGAGGGCTATGATCGCCACTTCGCCCATGTCAGACGCGTCCGAATCCCGATCCGACGGCAGCGTCGCCGCCCAACTCCGCCTGCTGTGGCGGCACGCGCCGATGATCGCGGCGGCCATGGCCCTCGCCGGCGCGCTGGCGCTCGGTGTCAGCCTGGTCCGTCCGCTCACCTACGAGGCGTCGGCCACGGTCTCCGTTTACGCGGCCCGGCTCGCCGAAGGCTTCCTGCGGCTGCCGGCCGAAGGCTTCCTGCCCTTGATGGAGAGCCAGGTGGTCACGACAGAGGCGGCCAAGCAGCTGTCGATGCCGGTGCCGACGGTACGGGCCGCGGTGACGATTCGCGTCGTCCCCGAGTCGAACCTGATCGCCGTCGTGGCCCGCGCCGCCACGCCGGAGTCGGCGGCCCGGCTCGCCAACGTCGTCGCCGCGGTCGGCGTGAACGAAGCCAACCGCATGAGCCGCAGCGATGTCGACGTGATCGACGCCGAGCTCAAGGCGATGGTGGACGCGGCGGAGGCCCGCCTCAAGGAGGCGGAACAGGCCTACGAGGACTATCGCAAGACGGCGCAGTACGAAGCGGTGGAGCGTGAGATCGCGATGCTGCTCGAACAGCGCACCGATCTGATGCAGGTCACGGTCGATCTCGAGGCCGAGCGGGCACGCCTGGCGCGCGCCGAGGAAGAGGCGGCGCGCCAGCAGCCGCTGACGTCGCTGCGGCAGAGCCTGGTCGACGACCCGGCCATGCACCAGGCCGCGAAGGGCGAAGCCGCCGGCCGCGACGCGCTCACCATCGAGATGCGCCGCGAGGTGCCCAACGAGGTCGCGACGCGCCTGACCGAGGAAGTGGCGGTGTCGCGGGCGCAGGTGGCGGCGCTGGAGAAGCGCCGCGCGTCGCTGGCGCAGTCGGCAGGAGTGGCCGGAAAGAGCCTGGGCCGGCTCGACGAGCTGTATCGCCGGGAATCGCGACTGCAACGGCTCGAGGTGGAGTTGAAACTGGCCCAGAAGGCCTACGAGGACGTCTCAGCCAAGTATCACGGGGCGCGGCTGTCGGCGATGGCGCGGACGCCGCAGTTGCGGGTGGTGGACGCCGCCATCGCGCCCGATCTGCCGCGCAGTCGCTATGCCACCCGCAATGCCGTGTTCGGCGTCGCGGTGGGCGCCCTGCTGGCGTGCGCCGTCGTGATCCTCCGCGACGCGTTGCGTTCCGCCTGAATGCTGTGAGCAGCGACCGCGCCCCAGTCCGCACCACACCGGCGGCCGCGTGCGGCTGGTGCGGGGCCGACGGCATCGTCCGCCACGAGGGCCTGACCGACCGGCTGCTGGCGGCGCCGGGGGTCTGGAATCTCCGCGAGTGCGCGGCCTGCCAGGTCGCCTGGCTCGACCCGCAGCCCTGGCCCGACGACGTGGCGGCCCTCTACCAGGGGGCCTACATGACGCACGCCGCGACACCGCTCGCCGACGCCGCGCGCAATCCGGCCGATCGCTATCTCGACGCCGTGTACGGTCGGCCGGCGGTCCCGCCGGCGGCATCGTGGCTGCGCGCGGTGCCCGGCCTCGACCACCTGCTGGGGGGCGCTGGTGCATGGCTGCCCGCGCCGCCGGGCGGCCGGGTACTGGACGTCGGCTGCGGCAGCGGCGCGTTCCTGGCCCGCATGCGCCGGCGCGGATGGGACGTCTGCGGCGTCGAGCCCGACCCCGCCGCCGCTGCCGCCGCCCGCGCCGTCCATGGCATCGACGTGGCGCCGACCGTCGCGGCGCTCGGCGATCGCAGGTTCGACGCTATCGTCATGCACCACGTCGTCGAACATCTCCCGGATCCCCCGGCCGTGATCCGGGAGCTGGCAGAGCGGCTCGCGCCCGGTGGCCGGCTGGTGATCGTCACGCCGAACCTGCACAGCCTCGGCCGCCGCCGCTTCGGCAGCGCCTGGGTGCACTGGGATCCGCCGCGTCACCTGTGGCTGTTCAGCCGTCCGGCGCTGGTTGCCACCGTCGAGCGATCCGGTCTGGTCGTGGAGCGGCACTTCACCACCGCGCGCCATGCCAGGTTCGTCGGCACCCAGGCCGGGCCCATCGCCCGCACCGGTCGCGCCGCGGCCGGCCGCCCCACGTGGCCGGGCCGGGTCCGCGGCCTGTTGTTCCAGGCCGGCGAACACGTGCAGCACCTGGCCGATGCCGACGCCGGCGAGGAGCTGGTCGTCGTGGCGGCGCGGCCCGCCGCCGACGTCAGCGCCGCTTGAGCCGGAAGTCGATCTCGTAGCAGGGAAACCAGCCCGACCAGCCGGCTTCGTACCATTCCTGCGTCCACCGCGAGCTGTTCACGATCGCGCCGAGTGCACGGCGCAGCGCGTAGCGCACATAGAACGGCGGCGCCGCCTTGAATCCGAGGCGGACGTCCTGCAGCACCAGACCGGTGTCCACCTGATAGCGCGGCACCTTGCGGCGCAGGATCGGATCGTCGGCCAGGTACGAGAACGAGTAGAGCCCGAACGGCGTGCGGTGGGTGTAGTCCGAGTAGTAGTACGGGTTCGAGAAGTGGGGCACGACGGCGTGCAGCACGCCGCCTGGCTTCAGCACCCGGGCCATCGCCGCGACGACGTCCTTCAGCGAGGCGACGTGCTCCAGGAAATGGTACGAGTGGATCTCGTCCACGCAGGCGTCGGGCAGGCGGGCGAGGGCGGCGAACACGTCGCCCACCACGTCCACGCCGTCGAAGGGCAGTGCGTCGATGGTCACCGCGCCGGGATGCCGCGGCGCCGGCCCGCAGCCGAGTTCGATCACGCCGGCGCGTGCGGCGGCGACCGCGGCGAGGCGTCCGCGCGGATCCGACACCGCCGCGGCGGCGTCGCCCGATTGCGACTCAGGGATCGGCGGTGACAATCGAGCGAGTATACCGCCCTGTCAGGGTCGTCGCTGCTCGTCGCGGGCGTGCCGCCAGTCGGTGGCGACGAAGGCCTTGAGACGACGAAACGCCGATCGCGTTTCGTCCAGGGCCGTGCCGCCGGCGAGCGCCGCGCGCAGCAATCGCACCGGCTGTTCGAGCGCGAAGGTGAGCCCGCGGACCACCGCCGCGGCCGCCGGCGCGAAGTGCTTGTCGGTGTAGAGCAGGCGGCCGCGCAGGGAGTAGAACAGCCGTGCCGCCTTGACTTGATCGCTCGACAGCCCGCCGTGGTGCATCGCCTCGGCCTCGGCGTAGTACACCGAGCGCCAGCCCGCCGATCGGGCCCGGCGCGAAAGGTCCACTTCCTCGAAATAGACGAAGAAGCGCTCGTCGAACCCACCGAGTGTCTCGAAGAGCGGCCGGCGGATCAGGAAGAACGCGCCGATCACCTGGTCGACGTCGCGCGTGGTGCGGCATTCGTCGGCGGTCAGCAGGTGGCGTGGCAGCACGCCGAGGCGCGACAGCCCGGTGATTTCCCCCAGCAGCACCGCCAGGCTCGGGAACCGCGCGGCTGCGGTCGTGAACCGCCCCGCGTCGTCCACGAGGCGGATGCCGCAGATGCCGACGTCCTCTTGCGCCGGCCCGGCCATGAATGCCAGCACCCGATCGAGGGTGTCGGCGCCGAGCACCGTGTCGGGGTTCAGGAACAGGAGGTAATCGGCGGCGCTGCCGTGCGCGCCCTGGTTGCAGGCGGCGGCGAAGCCCGCGTTCGCCGGGTTGCGGACCGCGACGATCCCCGGCACCGCGCGTTCGGCGGCCTCGAGCGAGCCGTCCGCGGATCCGTTGTCCACGACCACGATGCGCGTGGCCGGCAGGTGACGCGCCGCGGCGACGACCGAGACGACGCACGCGGCCAGGGCATCGCCGGTGTTCCAGTTGACGATGACGACGTCGAGCGATGCCATCGGCGTCATTCGCCCCGTCGCTGGCCGGTGGCCGCGGCCGTCAGTCGCCGCCACGGCGCGTCGTGTCCCGTGCCCACCAGGCGTGGCAGTTGCCAGCCGAGGAGCGCGAGGCCTCCGACCGCCACCCCAAACCGCCACCGCGGCCCGGTCGAGGGGACGAGCAGCAGCAGCGCCGTGAGCGCCCAGGCCAACGTGACCCAGAATCGGCGCACGGTTTCGGCGGCGCCCGGCACGCGCCGGGCGATCGCGATCAGCAGCATCACCAGATCGAGGAGCATTCGTCCGGCCCAGACCGCGGCCGCGCCGTCGATGCCCCACCGCGCCGTCGCCCACCACAACGCGGCGATGAAGATCGGCACCTGCAGCACCTGCAGGTTGGCGGTCAGCGCCGAATGGCCGGTGGCCTGGAGCAGATTGATGGCGGTGATCCCGAGGCACTGCAGGAGCACGGCGGCGCACAGCCAGATGGAGACCAGCGTCGCTCGGGCAGCGAAGTCTGCGCCGAGCCAGAGCGCGAGCCACTCAGGGGCGGCCGCGGCGAGCACCAGCGCGAGCGGGAACACCAACGCGAACGTGTAACCCAGCCCGGCCGCGAACAGCCGCGAAAGGTCGGTCGAACCGCGGGCGCCGGCAGCACTCAGCGCCGGGAAGAGCGCGCCGTTCAGCGCCACTGGCATCACCGTCAGTCGGCCGACGATTTCCTGCGGCGTGTTGTAGAAGGCCAGCGCCGAAATCGGCACCTGCGCGCCGACGATCAGGCGGTCCACGTAGGCGAGCACCGCGCCAGCCAGGTTGGCCAGGGTCATCCAGCCTCCGGACGTGGCGACGCGCGCGGCGTCCGCCCACCTCAGCCCCGTGGGGGCACGGCCGAGCAAGGGCAGGCAGAGCGCCGTCCACGCGACGCCGGCCACGGCGCGCACCGCGACGAGCGCCGCCGTGGCCACCGCCACCGACGGCGTGAGCAGCGACGCCAGCCATGGCGCCACGTAAGTGAAGACCCCGAGCGGCACGCGCACGAAGTTGGCGAGGTCGAACCGTCCGAACGCCTCCAGCACCCCACGGGCGCCCGAAGCGACGGTCAGGAAGGGCACCGCCACACCGACCCAGCGGATGGCAGCGACGAACTCGCCCAGCAGCGGACCCGGCACGTCGAACCACTCGGCGATCCACGGCGCGGCGGCGGCGATGGCCGCGCCGAGCACGACGCCGATGGCCGCGAGGACAGCCAGAGACGCCGTGACCACGGTCCTGATGCCGCCAGCGCCGGTGCTCAGCCGGGTCGCCACCTCATGCGTCAAGGCTCGGCCCAGACCGAAGTCGAGGAGCGTGAACGCGCCAACCGAGATCCACGCCAGGCTCAGCACCGCGAGCCGTTCGGTACCCAGGCGGGCATAGACGGCGGGAATCGCCAGGATGGCGGTTGCCGCTGGCGCCAGCAGGCCAATCAGGTTGAGGAGCGCGCTAGCGGCCACTGAACGACGGGCCGGCGATGGCTGCGCCGGGTGGGTTGGGAGCGACATCGTGATGGCGCGAGCCACGGCGAACCCACGGCGCGCGCGGCCATTGTACCGGGCCTCACCAGGCCGACCGGCGGCGCGGCCAATGGAGTACACTCGCCAGCGACGCCGTCCCTGGCGCCCGCGCCCCGCGCGCCGATTCGCGTTCCATGATCAACGAAGATCGCGCCACCGTCGACGGCTTCGGCGAGGAGTGGTCGCGGTTCGACAACACCACCCTGACCGCCGCCGAACGCAGCGGCATCTTCGCGCAGTACTTCGCCCAGTTCCCGTGGAGTGCCCTGCCCGAGGGGGCCATCGGCTTCGACGCCGGCTGCGGGTCGGGCCGCTGGGCCGCCGTGGTGGCGCCGCGCGTCGGGACGCTGCACTGCGTGGACGCCAGCCCCGCCGCCCTCGACGTCGCCCGACGGCAACTGGGCGCGGCCAACTGCCGCTTCCATCACGCCTCGGTCTCGGCGCTGCCGTTCCTGCCCGGCTCGATGGACTTCGGCTACAGCCTCGGCGTGCTGCACCACACCCCCGATCCCGAAGACGGTCTGCGCTCGTGCGTCGGTGCCCTCAAGCTGGGTGCGCCGTTTCTCGTTTACCTCTATTACCGGTTCGACAACAAACCGGCATGGTACGGCTGGCTGTGGCAGGCGTCCGACCTGCTGCGCCTGGCCATCTGTCGCATGCCGCGGGCGCTGCGCTTCCTCGTCTGCGACATCGCCGCGGCCGTCATTTACTGGCCACTTGCCCGGACGGCACGGCTACTCGAGCGGCTCGGCGTGTCGGTGGAGACGTTTCCGCTGGCCTATTACCGCGACCGCAGCTTCTACGTGATGCGCAACGACGCGCTCGACAAGTTCGGCACGCGGCTGGAACAGCGATTCACCCAGGCCGAGATCCGCGCGATGATGACGCGCTGCGGGCTGGAGCGCATCTCGTTCAACGACCACGCGCCGTTCTGGTGCGGCCTGGGCTACAAGGCCGACCCGGCGGCGCCGCCGCGGCCGTGACCGCGGCCGTGGCGTCCACGGGGCCCATCCGTGTGGTGCGCGTCATCGCGCGCCTGAACATCGGCGGCCCAGCCATCCACGCCACGCTGCTCGCCCAGCGGCTCGACCCGGCCCGCTTCACGACGACTCTCGTGACCGGCACCGAGGACGCGTCCGAAGGCAACTATCTGGCGCTGCACGGCCGCCAGGCCGAGGTGGACGTGATCCCGGACCTGGGCCGCGAGATCCGGCCGCTGCGCGATGTCAGGACCCTGCGCAGGTTGATGGCGGTGATCCGGCGCGTGCGCCCCCATGTCGTTCACACACATACCGCCAAGGCCGGCGCCGTGGGCCGGCTGGCGGCAATTCTCACCGGCGTGCCGGTGATCGTGCACACGTTCCATGGCCACGTGCTGCGCGGCTACTTCTCACCGGCCAAGACCGCGGTGTACCGCACGATCGAACGCGGGCTGGCGCGGCGCACCCATCGGCTGCTCACGGTCACCGACCGCGTGCGCGACGAGCTGATCGCGTTGGGCGTCGGGCGGGCCGACCAGTACACGACCGTGCCGCTCGGGTTCGACCTGGCGCCGCTGGTGCAGGCCGAGCGGCGTCGCGGCGAGCTGCGCGCCGAGCTGGGCCTGGGCGATGCGCCGCTCGTCGGCATCGTCGCCCGGCTGGTGCCGATCAAGGCGCACGAGGTGTTCCTGGCCGCCGCGGCCCGCATCCACGCCGCGCGGCCGGCGGCGCGCTTCCTCGTCATTGGTGACGGCGAGCGGCGCCAGGCGCTCGAGCAGCAGGTGGACGCCCTGGGCCTGCGCGCGGTCACGTACTTCCTCGGCTGGCGCGCCGACCTGGATCGCCTCTACGCCGATCTCGACGTCGTCGTGCTCACCTCGCGCAACGAAGGCTCGCCGGTGGCGCTCATCGAGGCGATGGCCGCCGGCGTGCCCGTGGTGTCCACGGCGGTGGGCGGCGTGGCCGATGTGGTGGCTGACGGCACCAGCGGCCTGCTGGCCGCGATGGACGACGACGAGGCCGTGGCCCGCCACGTCCTCACCCTGCTCGGCGACCCCGACCGGGCAGCAGCCATGGGCCGCCACGGCCGAGCTCGCGTCGTCGCCACCTACTCGGCGGATCGTCTGGTGGCCGACATCGAAGCCCTGTACAGCGACCTGCTCGCCCGGCGTGGAGTGTCGGCCTAGAATTCCTGCATGCGCTCCGGCAGCCTGCTGCTGACCGTCGCCGCGGCCCTGCTCGCCGCCACCACGTTCGTGACGGCCAGTCGCGAACCGCAGGCCGTCCCTCAGGTCGGCCGCGCCGCCACCGCCGCGCCCCCGCCGCCCGCCGATGCCGCCGGCTACGTCGGCTCGGCTGCCTGCGAACGCTGCCACCAGGACGCCTACGCCAAGTGGAAAGCGTCGCTGCACGTGCAGATGACCCGGCCGGTCGCCGAGGCCACGATCCTCGGCGATTTTTCCGCCGGTGCCACACTCAGCGCGCACGGCCGCCGCTACGCCTTCTCGCGGCAGGACGGCGTGCCCCAGGTGACGATCCGCGCCGGCGACCGGCCGGCCGAGACCTACCGCGTGGACTACACGCTGGGCGCCAAGCGCTTCCAGGGCTACCTCTCCACGCTGCCCGACGGGCGGATGTACGTGCTGCCGATCTTCTGGCACGTCGAGAGCGGGCGCTGGCTCGACTGGAAAGAGACCACGCCGATTCCCGACGGCGCCCACGACATGAAGCAGATCTGGAACGTCAACTGCTTCAACTGCCACGCCACCAACCTCGACCGCGGCTTCGCCGCCGAGACGCGCGCCTATCGCACCCACTGGACCGAGCTGGGCATCGGCTGCGAGGCGTGCCACGGCCCGGGCCGCGATCACATCGCGCTCACCGACGCCTGGGCCGCCGATCCGTCGTCGATGCCGCGCTACAGCTCACGCGCGTCGAACCGCCAGCTCTCGGCCACGCTGAAGATCTTTTCGCCGCGCTCGGCCGACCCGCGGCGCACCTTCGACAGCTGCGCCTACTGCCACGGCAACAAGCGCAACCTGTTCACCACCTTCGCCGCCGGCGACCGCTACGAGGATCACGCCTTGCCGTTCCTGGTCAGCGAGCCGCTGCCCGAGTTCGACGCGCAAGGGGAGTTCTGGCCCGACGGCCGGCCCAACCGGTTCAACCGCCCGCAGGCGCTCACGCTGTCGGGCTGCTTCAAGGCCGGCGCGGTCACCTGCACGAGCTGCCACGTGGCGCACGGCTCGGGCAACGACTTCTCGCTGAAAGTGAACGTGCACGACAAGCGCGAGGGCGACCGGCTGTGCACGCAGTGCCACCAGTCGCCACCCGCGGAGCCGGTGGCCGGCGCCACCCCGCTGGCGCCGGGGACGCGGGCGCGCATCTCGAGCCGTCCGGCCGACGGGCCGGACAGCCGCATCCCCTGGACCGACGCGCAGCTCAGCGCCCACTCGTTCCATCCGGCCGACTCCGCCGGCAGCCGCTGCGTCGGCTGCCACATGAGCGACGTCAACTGGCGCCTGCTGATGCGCCGCCGCGATCACACCTTCCAGCCGCCGGTCCCGGAGACCACCGCGGCCTACGGCGTGCCCAACGCCTGCACCACCTGCCACGACGACAAGACCCCCGAATGGGCGGCGCGCCAGATGGACGCGTGGTGGGGCGACGGCGAGCGCCGCAGCAAGAGCACGCGCCTGGCGACGACGATGTACCAGGCCGGCGCCGGCGACGCGGCGACGCTGCCGGACCTGGCCCGGATCGCCGTCGATCGCACGCAGGGCGCCGTGCTGCGCGCCAGCGCGGTCGAATACATCGGCGCGCTCGCCGGCACCCGCGTCTTCGACGGCGGTCCATCGGCCACGCAGACCTCGACCGCCCAGGGAGGGACGGCCGCCGCCGGGGCGGGGCCGCGCGGAACGCTCGATGCCGGCGTGCTCGGCACGCTGTTCGGCGCGGCGTCCGATCCCGAACCGATGGTGCGGGCGGCCACGGTCCGTGCATTGGCGGCCCTGGGACTGCGCGACGAGCGCGTGCTGGCGGTGCTGATGGCCCGCACGGTGGACGACGCGCGCGTCGTGCGCGCCCGCGCCGCCGAGGCGCTGCTGGCGCTCGACGTGACCACCGCGCCGGGCCGCGCCGGCGAGGCGCTGGCGCGCGCCCAGGCCGACCTGGCCGACAGCCTCCGCGGGTTCCCCGAGTCGGCCACACAGCAGGCCACGCTGGCGTGGCTGCTGGCCGAACGCGGCGACGCCGAGGGCGCCGAGGCCGCCGTGCGCACCGCGCTGGCCGTGGACCCGCGTTACGCCCGGCCGCACGTGATCCGCGGCCTGCTGGCGGCGCGGGCGGGGCGTTTCGCCGACGCGTTGGCCAGCTGGCGCACGGCCCGCTCGCTGGATCCGGCGACGCCGAACATCGATCGGATGATCGAAGAGGCGCAGAAGAGATCGAAGTAGATCGGCGTAGGGCAGAGCTTCAGCTCTGCCGAGAGGCAGCTCTAAAGTGTAGGACGTCAGGACATAGGTAACACCTGACGCCAGCACATGGGTGACAGCA
>CAYUAX010000111.1:0-15355 GCA_964442845.1 uncultured Bifidobacteriaceae bacterium
GGCGGTGGTGGCGGAGGCGGTGACCTGGGCGCGGGCCGTGGCGGTCACGACGACGTCGTAGCGGCCGGCCTGGGCGCTGGCCCCCGCCGAGACCGACACGCTCTCCGGGTCGTTGGACGTGGCGGCGAAGCCGGCGAACGACTCGCCGGTCAGCTTGGCCGCCGCCTGGCGCAAGGCGGTGACGCGGGAGGTGAGCTGGTCGAAGCTGGTGGCGCGCGCCTGGAGCGCCGTCTGGCGGGTTTGCAACGCAGTGAGCGGCTGGCTCTCCTGCGTCATGATGCTGTTCAGGATCAGCGAGAAGTCGATGCTGTTGAACCCGCTCAATGTGATCGGGGAACCCACGAGTGCTCCTTTCGCCGGCTGGTCGAAGCCCGGCCCCCGTCAGTGCTGCGAAACCGCTGCCAAGTGCAAGCACGCGCAGGCGGGTGGGGGCGCCGGCGCGGCGCCGGCGCGGCGGGATGCCCCCGCCGCGCCGACCCGAGCGTGGGTTTAGCGGAGCAGGCCGAGGACGGCCGAGCCCTGCTGGTTGGCCTGGGCCAGGGCGGCCAGGCCGCTCTGCGTCAGGATGTTGTAGCGCGTCAGGTTGGTCGACTCCTCGGCCATGTTCGCGTCGCGGATGCGGCTCTCGGCGGCCTTGGTGTTGACGATCTGGTACTGCGCCAGGTTGATGGCGTACTGCAGGCGGTTCTGCAGCGAACCGATGGTGCCCACCGCCGAACCGACCGCGCCCACGGCGGTGGTGATGGCGGTCAGTGCCGTCGAGGCGTTGGCCGCGGAGGTGATGCTGGTGCCGGCGACGGTCAGCGTGGTCGTGTCGGCCGCGCCGATCGTGCCGCCCACGGTGTCGTTGGCGCCGTCATTGCTCACGAACACCGAGAAGCCCTGCGCGGAACCGAGGCCGGCGACGCTCACTTCGCGGCTGATTTCCGAAAGGATCGCCTGGTATTCGGCGTCGAGCGTCGTTCGGCTGCCGGTGAAGCCGGCCGACGCCGACTGGGTGGCCAGCGACGCCATGCGGTCGAGCAGGTTGGAGATGTTGTCGAGCGCGCCGTTCTTGATCTGCAGCGTGGACAGGCCGTCGTTGGCGTTGCGGACGCCCTGGTTCAGGACGGCCTGCTGTGAACGGTAGGCGTTGGCCACGGCGAGACCGGCGGCGTCGTCGCCGGCCATGTTGATGCGCAGGCCGCTCGACACCCGGGTGAGCGCCTTCTGCAGGCCGAGGTTGGTGATGTTGAGGTTGGCCTGGGCGTTCTGGGCCGAGACGTTGCTGACGACTGAAAACGAAGCCATTCGAACTCTCCTCCTTGAAGCGATGACCGGCGTCCCTGCCGGCCCCGAGCGCGGGAGGGGGTCACCCCCCGCGACTCCGAGGAGGTAATCGGGCACCCCCTCCGGTTCTTGAATCCCGGTCCGGCTGGCACGCTTTCGGCTCCTGGGAGGGCCGGAAGGACCACCGATGACCGAATGCCTGGTGAACGACGCCCCGCTGGCCGTGGATTTCCGGCCGGAAACGTGGGGAGAACTGCTGGCACAGCTAGACCGCGCCCTGGGCCTGGAACGCCGGGTGGTGACGGCGGTGCGATTCGACGGTGTCGACGAACCGTCATTTCGTGCCCCGGCGCTCGGCGGCCGCGAACTGGCGCCCGTGGCACGGATCGACATCGAGGCGGTGGAGGCCGGCCGCCTGGTGCACGAGGCGGTCCGCGCCGCGGAGGAGAGCCTGCCGGCGCTGGCCGAGGGCGCCCGCGCCACGGCGCGCGCCGTCCGGGACGGCGCCGCCGATGCCCCTCAGCAGCTCGTGGCGCTGGTCGGCGCCATCCAGTCGCTGATCGCCCTGACCAACGCCGCGGCAGGCGCGGCGCGCGCCGCGCGTCCCGAGGCCCCGGCCGACGACGCCGTGGCGCTGCACTGCCGCGGTATCGAATCGGCCCTGGCTGCCCTCATCGAGCGGCACGGCGCGTCGGACTGGGGCGGACTTGCCGACACGCTCGAGGGCCCGCTGGCCGGCGCCGTGCTCGAGTGGCGCACCGTGCTCGGGGCCATCGAGGAGGCGGCATGAGCGTTCTCTGCACGCACCCGTCTCCCGGCTGCGCCGCGATCCTCTTCGCGTCCACCGGCCGCCGTCTCTGGTATCGCTGCGATCCCTCCACGCACCACGTGGTCGTCACCGATGAATCGGGCGAGACCGTGCGCGCGTTCGGCGGGCACGGCCGCGGCCCGGGCCGCCTCGACACGCCGCTCGACGTCGCGTTCGTGCAGCCGCAATTCGCCGGCGAGCACCTGCCGGCCGACTCCGCCGACGCCGTGTGGGTGGCGGTGGCCGACTACGGCAACCGCCGCGTGCAGGTCTTCGAACTCGACGGCGCCGTCGTCGGCGAGGTGGTGATCGACGGCGACGGCGACCGGCCGTGGCCGCCGGTGGCGCTGGCCTGGCAGGCGCCGGTGCTCGACGTGAGCGGCATCGAAGGCGCCCGGACCCGGGTGCACCTCAGCGGCGCGCTCCTCGCCGGGACCCGCGCCCGCGCCGAGCAGCACCGCCGCCCGGCACCCTTCGGCGCGGAGGCGCGGCACTGATGGCCGTCTCGTCGGCGCCCGTGCCCGGCTTCGCGCCGCCCTGTCTCGGCCAGGACGAGATCGACGAGGTCGTCGCCACGCTCCACTCGGGGTGGCTCTCGACCGGTCCGCGCGTCCGCCGCTTCGAAGCGGCGTTCGCCGACTACGTCGGGGCCCGCCACGCGATCGCCGTCAACTCGTGCACGGCGGCGCTGCACCTGGCGCTGCTGGCCCTCGAGATCGGCCTCGGCGACGAGGTGATCACCAGTCCGATGACGTTCTGCGCGACCGCCAACGTCGTCGTGCACACCGGCGCGACGCCGCGCTTCGCCGACATCGATCCGCACACGTGGAACGTGACGCCGGAGAGCGTCGCCGCCGTGGTCACGCCGTACACGCGCGTGCTGCTGCCGGTGCACTACGCCGGTCGAGCCGCCGACCTGGCCGGGTTCCGCGCCGTGGCGGCGCGCCATGGCCTGGCGGTGGTCGACGACGCCGCGCACGCCGTCGAGGCGGTGAGCGCCGGCGCCAAGGTGGGTGCCGCTGCCGACATCAGCTGCTTCAGCTTCTACGCGACCAAGAACCTGACGACGGGCGAGGGCGGCATGATCACCACCGCGTCGGATGCGTGGGCCGGATTCATGCGCACCGCGTCGCTGCACGGCATCAGCAAGGACGGCTGGGCCCGCTACGGCCCGCAGGCCACCGCGCACTACGACGTGCTGCTGCCCGGCTACAAGTACAACATGATGGACCTGCAGGCGGCGATCGGCCTGCACCAGCTGGCCGGCCTCGATGCCCGGCTGGCGCGCCGCGCGGCGGTATGGCGGGCCTACGACGCGCTGCTGAGCGACCTGCCGATCACCCTGCCGGCGCCGGTCGCTCCCGGCGACGTCCATGCCCGGCATCTCTACACCATCCTGATCGAGGAGGCGTCGGGCTGGACGCGTGACGCGCTGGCCGCGCACCTCGCCGCGCAGGGGATCGCCACCAGCGTGCATTTCCGCGCCCTGCACCTGCAGCCGTACTACCAACAGCAGTACGGCCTGCGCCGCGGCATGTTTCCGGTGGCCGAGCGCGTGTCCGACGCCGTGCTGTCGCTGCCGCTGCACGCCGGCATGGACGAGGCCCACGCCGAGGCGGTGGCGCAGGCCATCCGCCGCGCCATTCTGGGAAGGGCGCGGTGATGCCGATTACTCCCGGGATGACCGTCGTCTTCCGCGTCGCCGCCGGGCCGCGGCTCGGCTTCGGCCACCTGGTCCGCTGCCGTTCGCTGGCGCGGGCGCTGGGCCTGGCGCCGCGGGTGTCGATCCGCGGCGGCGCGTCGACGCGCCGGCGGGCGAGCGCCCTCGGGTGGGTGGTGCTGCCGCACGGTCTGCGCGCCCTGCGCGTGCACCGGCCATCGGTGCTGGTGGTGGACGACCCGTCGTCGGCCGCGGCGGCGCGCTGGGTGCGGACCGCGCGTCGGCTCGGCATCGCGGTGGCCTCGGTCCACGACCGCGGCCTGGCGCCGGTCGCCGCCCACTTGTCCATCGATGGCAGCGCCGGGCGGACGGCAGCGTGCGGCACCCGTGTCCGCCTGCGGGGTCCGCGCTTCGCGGTGCTCGATCCCGCTGTGGCGATGGCGCGGCGCCGACGCCGCGCGATCGCCGGCGGCCCCCGCGTGCTGGTCGCGCTCGGCGGCGGACGGCAGGCCCGGAAGGGCATCGTGCCGCTCGTGCGCCACCTCGCCGCGGCCCGTCCCGATCTGGACATTCGCGTCGCCGCCGGCTTCACCGCTCCGCGCCGGCCGCTGCCGGCCGGGCGCTTCGTGTCGGCGCCTGACGGCCTGGCCGGGGAACTCGCGATCGCGGCGGTCGCTGTCGTCGCCGGTGGGGTCACGGCCTACGAGGTCTGCGCGCTCGGCGTGCCAGCCGTGGCGGCCGCGGTGGTCCCGGCGCAGGCGCCGACGATCGCCGCTTTGGCCCGGGCCGGCGCCGTCGTCGCCGCGGGCTCGCTTCGATCCGCGGCCGACGCCCGCCGCATCGCCGCGGCCACCTTGCGGTTGCTCGACGACGGCCGACGGCGTGGCGCCCTGCGCCGTCGCGGCCGGGCGCTGGTCGACGGTCGGGGCGCCGCGCGTGTGGCCGCCGCCGTACGGAGGCTCGCCGATGCGGCCTGAGCCACGCGCCGTGCTCTTCGACCTCGACGACACGCTGCACCCGCGGCGGCACTTCGTCGCCAGCGGCCTGCGCGCCGTCGCCGTGCACGTGGCGTCGGCGTACGACATGTCGTACGGAGACGCGCTGCGCGTGCTCGCGCGGGCTCGCCGCGAGGCTTCCGGCCGCGAGTTGCAGGCACTGCAGGAGGCGTTTGGCCTGCCGGCCGACACGCTGCCGGCACTGATCGCCGTCGTGCGCGCCCACGTGCCGCGGTTGCGGCTCAGCGCGGCGGCTCGGGCGGTGCTCGCCCATCTGCGCGCCGCCTGGCGTCTCGGCGTCGTCACCAACGGCGTGGCTGAGATCCAGGCGCGCAAGGTGGCCGCGCTCGGTCTGGCGGCACACGTCGATTGCGTCGTCTACGCGACGGCCGACGGCCAGCCCGGCAAACCGGACCCGGCGCCCTTCCTCGACGCCTGCGCACGGCTCGACGTCGCTCCGGCGCAGACGGTGTTCGTCGGCGACGACCTGCGCGCCGACATCGCCGGCGCCGCCGCCGTCGGCATGAAGACGATCTGGATCGCGCCGCCGCGGCTGCGCGGCGCCGGCGGCCCCGACGCCGACATCACCGTGCACGCCCTCGACGACGTCCCGGCGGCGGCCCGCCGACTGCTGCCGTCGCGATGGAGTCCCTATGCTGCCTGACCTGCAGGAAATGCGGTTCGGCCGGCACCTCGCCGGTCCCGACCACCCGCTCTTCGTCATCGCCGAGCTGGGCCTCAACCACGGCGGCTCGGTCGAGCGCGCGCTGGCGCTGGTGGACGCGGCGGCCACCGCCGGCGCCTCGGCGATCAAGCTGCAGACGCTCGACGCGGCGGCGCTGGTCGCCCCCGGCGCGCCGGCACCTGCGCACGTCCAGGCGGCGTCGATGGTGGACTTCTTCCGCCGCTTCGAACTCGACGAGGCGGCTCACGTGGCGATCGTGGCGCGGGCGCGCCGGCACGGGCTGGCCGTGCTGGCGACGCCGCTGTCCGAAGCCGCCGTGCCCATGCTGGAGCGTGTCGGCATCGACGGCTACAAGATCGCCAGCGGCGATCTGACGTGGGCGGGGCTCATTCGCGCCGCCGCGGCGACGCGCAAGCCGGTCGTCCTTTCCACCGGCATGGCCACGCTCGCCGAGGCGCAGCGCGCGCTCATCTGGGCCCGTCGCGGCGGCGCGCCAGCGGTCGCGCTGCTGCACTGCGTGTCCGCCTACCCGGTGCCGGCCGGCAGCGAGAACCTGCGGGCCATCGCCACGCTCGGCATGGCCTGCCAGGCGCTCGTCGGTCTGTCGGACCACGGCAGTGACGCCTTCGCCGTGCCGCTCGCGGTGGCGATGGGCGCGTCGATCTACGAACGTCATCTGATCCTGAGCGCCGACGACGACGCTGTCGACGCCGACGTGTCGAGTACGCCGGGCGAGCTGGCGGCCGCCGTCCGCGCCGCGGCCCGGGCCGCGGCGGCGCTGGGCACCGGCGGCGTCGTCTGCCTGCCGGCGGAGCGCGCCAATCTCGAACCCAGCCGGCGCGGGCTCTACGCGCGCCGTCCGCTCGCGGCGGGCCAGGTCGTCGCCGCCGAGGACGTCGTCGCCCTCCGTCCGGCCACCGGACTCGGCGCCGAACGCCAACGTGAGCTGATCGGCGTGCGGCTGACGCGGTCGGTCGCCGCCGGCGCGCCGTTCCTGCCGGCAGACGTTCCTCACGCCACCGGCACCGAACATGTCGCTTAACGTCCTCGTCACCGCCGGCTCCCGCCGGGTGCCGCTCGTCCGCGCCTTCCAGCGCGCCGTCGCCCAGCATCGCGGCGGCAACGTCGTGGTCACCGACGTGAACCCGCTGTCGCCGGCGGTGCATGCCGCCAACCGCGCCTTCCACGTGCCGCTGGCGACCGACCCCGGCTACATCGACACGATCCTGGCCATCGCCGAAGGCGAGCGGGTGTCGCTGGTGGTGCCGACCATCGACGACGAGCTGGTGCTGTTCGGCCGCGCCGCCGATCGCTTCGAATCCCTGGGCATCCGCGTCGCGGTGTCGCCGGCGCCGACCTCGGCGCTGTGCGAGGACAAGTACGCCACCTGCCGCTATCTGCTCGATCGCGGCATCGCGGCGGCGCCGTCGTGGCTGCCGGCCGAACTGCCGGCCGGGCTGGCGTTCCCCCTTTTCATCAAGCCGCGGCGCGGGCGGGGCAGTGTCGGGGCGTTCGCCGTGCGCTCACCGCGCGAGCTCGACTTCTTCAGCGACTACGTCGCCGATCCCGTCGTGCAGACCTTCCTCGACGGTCCGGAGTTCACCATCGACATGCTGTGCGACTTCGCCGGCCTGCCGCTCAGCATCGTGCCGCGGCGCCGCGAGGTGATCCGCGCCGGGGTGACCGACCGCGGCCGCACCGTGAACGACCCGGCGCTGATTCGCGTGGCGCAGGAGTGCGCCGAGGTGCTGCAGTTCGCCGGCGCGGTGAACATCCAGTGCCGGCTGGTGGATGGCCGCCCGGTGGTGTTCGAGATCAACCCGCGTTTCTCGGGCGGCATCCCGCTCACCATCCAGGCCGGTGCCGACATGCCGCGGATGCTGGTCGATCTGGCGGCCGGCCGGCGGGTGCCGCCGGCGATTGGCCGCTTCCGGGACGACGTGTGGATGTCGAGCTACGAGGCGTCGATCTTCGTCGAGGGTGCGCGCATCGGGCTGGCCAGCTACACGCCGGCCGCGGCCGAGGAGGTGGCATGAGCGGCGGCGCGGCGATCGTGCTGCAGGCCCGGATGGGCTCGACGCGCCTGCCCGGCAAATCGCTGGCATCGATCGGCGGGCGCTCGCTGGTGGCCCGCGCGGTCGAGCGGCTGCGCGCGCACTCCGGCCTGCCGGTGGTGCTCGCGACCACGACGCTGCCGGCCGACGACCTGCTGTGTGACGAAGCGAAGCAGCTCGGCGTCGAGGTGCTGCGCGGTCCGGCCGACGACGTGCTGGCGCGCTACGCGGTCGCGGTCTCGGCGCTCGGCCTGACCGCCGTGGTGCGCGCCACCGCCGACAACCCGGCCGTGGATCTCGAGGCGCCCCGTCGCACGCTCGACATGTTGCGGCGCTCGGGCGCCGACTACGTCGTCGATCGCGGGCTGCCGTTGGGCGCCACCGTCGAAGCGGTGTCCGCCGCCGCGGTCGTGCGCGCCGCCGGCCTCGCCACCGCGGCCTACGACCGCGAGCACGTCACGCCCTACATCCGCCGCGACAGCCGGGCCCGTGCACTCGACCTGCTGGCCCCGCTGACGCTGCGCCGGCCCGAGCTGCGCTTCACCGTCGACACCGCCGACGACCTGACGGCGATGCGCCGACTCTACGCCGAACTCGGGCCACCGGCGGAACCGGCGCCGCTCGAGCAGTTCATCCTCGCCGCCGACCGGCTGCACGCCCGGGCGACGGCCGCACAGATCGGAGTCGATGCGCGATGAGCCGCACTGCCAGACGCACCCGCGGAGCCTTGTTCCTGCTCAGCCTGCCGCTGATGGTCGGCCTGGTCGTGGCCGCGCAGCTGCTCGAAGGCGGCCGGCTGGCGCTGCTGCTGCAGCCGTCGGCCGCGCTCGTGGTCTTCGGCGGTACGTTCGCAGCGGTCGCGTTCAGCTTCCCGCCGGCCCTGATCGGCCGCACCTGGCGCGCGCTGCGCCGCGCATTCGGCGCGCCGCCGGAGAGCGAGGAGGCGCTGCTGACCCGTCTGGGCGAGTACGCCACACGCGCCCGGACGCGCGGCGCGCTGTCGCTCGAGCCCGACGTGGACGTGACCGGCGACCCGTTCCTGAGCCGGGCCCTGGCGCTGGTGGTGGACGGCGCCTCGCCGGCCGACGTCCGGCACACGCTCAAGGCGTTCAGCCAGGCCCGCGAGGAGGCCGACGCCGAGTGCGCGAGTGTCCTCGAAGCGGCGGCCGGCTACGCGCCGACGCTGGGCATCCTCGGCGCGGTGCTGGGCCTGATGCAGGCGATGGAGCATCTGGCGGCCCCGGCCGACGTGGGGCCGGCGATCGCCGTGGCGTTCGTCGCGACGATCTACGGGGTGGGCTCGGCCAACCTCGTGTTCCTGCCGCTGGCGACCCGGCTGCGCGGGCAGGGCCGGACGGCGGCCATCAGCCGCGACCTGGTAATCGAGGGCGCGGTGGCCATCCAGCAGGGGCTGCATCCCCGCCTGGTCGACGGGCACCTGCGCAGCCTGTTGTCGGCGTGGCATCCGGCGGTGACCGGACCGACCGCGACGTCCGTGGTGAAGCACTGATGCTGCAGCGCCCGTCCGTCTCCCGTGACCGCTGGCTGGTGTCGTACGCGGACTTCATGACCCTGCTGTGCGCGTTCTTCACGACGCTGTACGCCTCGTCGCTGGTGAGCGCGACGAAGGCCGAAGCGCCGCCGGCTCCGGCGGTCGCGGCCGCGCCGGCGCCGGTTGCGGCGCCATCGCCGGTGGTGGCCGCTCCCGATCCTCTGCAGGCGCTCCGCGCCCAGCTCGCCGCCGCGCTTCATGACGACCTGGCGGCCGGCCGGCTCCAGCTGGTCGACGATCGGCGCGGGCTGGTCGTGGAGGTGCCGGAAGGCGCCGCGTTCGCCGCGGGGCAGGCGGCGGTCACCGCGGCCGCGCGCGAGACGTTGCGGCGGATCGCCGGCGCCGTCGCCGATCTGCCCAACGGCATCCGCGTCGAGGGCCACACCGACGACGCCCCGATCCGCACCGCCCGCTTCGCCTCGAACTGGGAGCTGTCCACCGCGCGGGCCACGGAGGTGGTGGCGCTGTTCGTGCGCGAGTCGGGCATCGCGCCGGCACGTCTCTCGGCGGCCGGCTACGGCGAACATCGGCCGCGGGCCGGGAACGACACGCCCGCCGGCCGGCTGCGCAACCGTCGCGTCGACATCGTGATTCTCAACCTGGCCACCGAGACCGCCGAAGAGCCGGCGGCGGAGCCGACGCGATGAGCGCGCCCTTCACCGTCGCGGAGCTGCAGACGCTGCTCGGCCGGCCGGTGCGCCAGGTGCTGCGCGCCGCCGATCGGCGGGCTTTCCGCGACCGCCGCGTGCTCATCACCGGGGCGGGCGGGTCGGTGGGCTCGGCGCTGGCCCGGGAGGTGGCGGCGTGCCGGCCGGCGCAGCTCACGTTGGTCGATCACTCGGAACACCACCTGTTCGAGATCGGCCGGACGCTCGGTGATGCCGCGCCCAGCGTGTCCGTGGACCTCCAGCTCGCCGACATCACGCGCTCCGGTCTGGTCCAGCGTGTCTGGCGCACGGCCGCCCCCGACGTGGTGTTCCACGCCGCCGCCTACAAGCACGTCGCCATGCTCGAGCGCGACGTCTGCGCCGCCGTGGCCGTCAACGTCCTCGGCACGGCGCACGTCGCCAAGGCGTCGCGGGCCGCCAACGCTCGCCTGGTGCTCGTCTCGTCGGACAAGGCCGCGTCGCCGCGCTCGGTGATGGGCGCGACGAAGCGCTTGGCCGAGCTGGTCGCGCTGGCCGCCGCCGCCGATCGCTTCCGGCCGATCGTCGTGCGGTTCGGCAACGTGCTCGGCAGCAGCGGCAGCCTGTTGACCATCCTGCGTGATTGCATCCGCCAGGGGCGGCCGCTGCCGATCACCGATCCCCAGGCCACCCGCTACTTCATGACCGCGGGCGAGGCCGTGTCACTCGTGATGAAGGCCGACGTGCTCGCCCGGCGGCCGGAGATCTACTGGCTCGACATGGGCGCGCCGGTGGCCATCGGCGAGATCGCGGCGCGGATGCTCGCCCTCGAGGCGCGCGCCGGCTATCCGCCGGTGCCGGTGGAGGTGATCGGCCTGCGGGCCGGCGAGAAGCTGCGCGAGGAACTCACCGCCCAGGGCCTGCGACTGACCGCCACGTCGCATCGTCGGGTGTGGGTGGCCCGCCAGCGCGCCGCCGATCTCGGCGTCGTGCGGCGCGTCGTCGAGCGGCTGCGGCCGGCGGTGGAGGACGGCGATGCGCGGCTCGTGCTCGACCTGCTCGTCGCCGCCGTGCCGGGATACGAACCGAGCGCCGAGGCCGGCGCCGCCGCCACCCGGCAGAGCGGCCCGGTGCGGCGTCTGCCCCTGGTCCAGTCAGCCTAGCAGCCGCGGAGCGTCGCCGTGCGGATACTCCATCTCACATCGTTCGTGCAGGGCGGCGCCGGGCTGGCGCTGACCGAACTGGCGCTCGGCCAGCGCCGCATCGGCCATGCCGTGACCATCGTGACGTCGAGCACACCGGCCGCGAGCGGCGCCAATGTCCCGGAACTGCTGGCGCGGCTCGCGCTCGGCGGCGTAGACGTGCACCTGGTGGACTCGCTGGCGGCGCGCCAGACCGGGCCGAACGCCGACGTCGTGCAGTTCATCCACGATCACCTGGGCACGGCCGCGGCGTTCGACGTACTGCACACCCACGGCACCGTGCCGAGCGTGATCGCGATCGCGGCCAGCCGCAAGGTGACGTCGCGTGTGCCGATCCTGCAGACGACGCACGAATGGCGCGTCGGGCGCGCCCACGCGGCGCCGCGCAGCTACGACCTCGAGGTGATGAACCTGGTCGATCGCGCCGTGGTGCCGACGTGGTCGGTGGCCGATCACTTCGCGTCGCACGGCGTGGTGCGCCGCCAGCTGGCGGTGGTGCCGTACGGCGTGCGGATGGAGCCGCCGACGGCCCCGGGTGACGCGCTCGAGGGCGACATGCGCGATTGGCGGGCGGCGGGCGGCGCGGTGCTGTGCTACGTGAGCGCACCGGGGTCGACGCATGACGAGCGCCTGCTGCTGCAGGCCCTGCCGCATATCGATCCGGCGCTGAAGCTGCTGTGCGTCTGGTTTGGCGCGCCGGCGGAGCCGAAGGGGCTCGATCTGCTCGACGGGGTCCGCGTGCTGGTCGCCGGCACGGCGCGGCCGGTCCGTCAGTATCTCCACGACGCCGATTTCCTGGTGCTGCCCTCGGGCGACGGCGAGCAGCCGCTGGCGGTGCTCGAAGCGTTCTGCGATCAAGTACCGGTGGTGGCCAGCCGCGTACCGGAGCTGACCGAGTTCGTGGACGAGGGCCAGACCGGCTGGCTGTTCGACCCGGCCGACCCCAAGGCGCTGGCCGAGGCGTTGGCCACTGCGCGGCGGGCGGCCCCCCACGCCGTGCGGTCGGTGTGTCAGCGGGCCCGGGTGCTCTACCAGTCGGAGTTCACGGTGGACCGGATGGTGAGCGGCTACATGCGGGAATACGCCAGGCTCGCGTAGAGCCGGCCCTGTCGGGATTCCGACGCCTGCGCAGGCCGGCGCCGGAACCCTGGCGCTCCGGGGGCCGCGGCGCGGGAAATTGCCCGGAATCCGTGGGTTCACGGCGCGGCACGTCGGTTGCTGTGGCGGGCCCTATGACCGCCCGTCTGCTCCCTCTTCCGCTCGCACCGGCGGATCGCCGGCCCGCACCGCGCGCCGTCCCCACCGGCGCCACTCTGGCCGTCGCGCTCTTCAACGATCCCGGCGACCGCGCCGATGTCGCCAGCCTGGCCGTGTCCCAGGCGCTGCGCCGGCTGCTGCGCCGCCGCGGTGCGGTGGTGCGCCACGCCAGCTATCGCGGCGACTGGCAGGCGCTGGGCGTCGAGGCCTCGGGGCGCGTCACGACGGCGCCGGCGCTGGCCGATCTGCGTCGCGTGTTCGCCGACGTGGACGCCGTGGTCGTCTACGCCGGCCGCACGTTGTGCGGCGGGCGGGGGCGGCATCTGCTGGCGGTGCTCGCCGCCGCGCAGCGCGCCGGGCTGCCGACCTTCCTCGTCGATCTGACGCTCGACCGGCTGCCGGCGGACGACGGCCGGACCGTGCTGGCGGCGCTCAGCGACTGCACCACCCCTGACGCGGCCACGGCCAACCTCCTGCGGGCTCACGGCATCGGGCACCGCCAGGTGCCGGACGCGATCTTCGCCGCCGAGTTCCTCGATACCGCGGTCCGCGACCTGCGGCGCCACGTCGTGCTGCTCGACCTCGACCCCGTGACCGCCGCCCGCGCCGACGTCCGCGCCCTCGGGGAGGCCTGGCCGGGACTCGTCCACGATTACGCCGCCGCCGATCGAGCCCGCGCGCTGGACTGGCGGCATGCCGTGGCCGACCTGCGCGCTGCCGCCGCGGTGGTCACCGGCAGCCACCAGGCCACATGCCTGGCGATGGCGGCAGGCGTGCCATTCGTCCGCCTCGACAGCAACGAGCTGCCGTACCTGGACGGCCATGGCCGATTCGACGCCTATCCAGCCGCGGCGGCCGACGCGGAGCGGTCACTCACCGAGCGGATCGATGCGGCGTGTGCGGCGGCTGAGTGGTTCGTCGCCCTCGGCACCGCGTGCGAATACCTGCTGCCGATCGACACGTTCGTCTCCCTGGTGCCCGGGTTGGCGCCGGCTTCGACGACGTCGGGCGACAGCGGCGTCGTCGACGACGCGCTCGACGCCGTGCGCCGCTCCACGCCGGTCGGCGGCAGCGTCCTGCATGCCGGAGCGGGCGACGGCCGCCTGGTGGACGCCCTGGCCGAGTCGGGCTTCCGCGCCTGGGGCACCGACGCCGCGTGGCGGCTCGCCAACGCCGACCGGCAGCGCTATTCGATCGGCACGCCGTGGGCACTGCCGTTCGCCGATCACGTCTTCTCTACGGTCGTGATCAGCGCCGGGTGGCTCGACCATCTCGAACTGGACGACCTCGACGTGGCGCTCGGCGAGATCGCCCGCGTGACACGCGACACCGTCGTCCTGGAGGTGTCGGGACAGGCGCTGCGCGCCAGGCGCGCGGTGGACGGGGAGCGCCGCGAGACGTGGTGGGAGGAGCGGCTCGACCTGCACGGGTTCCGGGCGCCGCTCGCGGCCCGGCCGATTGCGATGGGCCCGCGCACGCTGCTGGTGATGCAGGCGGCCGCGGTCACGTGCGCCGGTTGTGGACGTGCCCATGCCCGGCCGCCGCGCCGCCACGACGACGCGCCGTCGGCGCGAGTGGTCGCCCAGGTGGCGGCCCGCGGATCGGCGACGCGCCGGTAGCCGGCGCCGCGCCGCCCACGGCACGCCGCGCCGCCGCCGTCGGCCGAGAGACACCCGGTCGGCCGTCCGACAGCGGACCCGCGTCCGCCTGCCGATTTGCCACAGCGTTGCACGCGCTGACGCACCGGCCACCCGGCACCGCCGTTGCACCTCCGCTGGCGTGCACGAGATCGACGCGCTGACCGGACTGCCGAACCGCCAGGGCCTGGCGACGCGGCTCGATCACGCGCTGGCCGTGGCCCGCCGCGAGGGCGGCGCGGCGGCGGTGTTGTTCCTCGATCTCGACGGCTTCAAGGCGGTCAACGACGGGCGCGGCCATGCCGCCGGCGATGCCGTGCTGCGCGAGATCGCCGCCCGCCTGCGCTCGCGGCTGCGCGACACCGACACCGTGGCCCGCCTGGGCGGCGATGAGTTCGTGGTTGTCGCCGAGCGAGTGGACGACGCCCAGCGCATCTCGACGCTCGCCCGGAAGCTGCTGGCGGTCGTGACCGCGCCGGTGCTGGTGGGCCAGGAGTCCCTCACGGTGAGCGCCAGCATCGGCATCGCCCTGGGCCCGGGCGATGCCGACACCGCCGAGGCGCTGCTGGCGGCTGCCGACGCGGCGATGTACGCCGCCAAGCGCGACGGCAAGAACGCCTTCCGCTACTTCTCGCCGCGCATGCACGAGGACGCGCGTGCCCGTCTCGCCCTCGAGACGTCCCTGCAGGACGCCCTCGAGCGCGGTGCCCTCCAACTGACCTATCAGCCGGAATGGGACGTGGCTCGTCGCCGTGTTTCGGCGGTCGAGGCCCAGGTGGCCTGGCCGCGGCCCGGCCTGGGCACCATGACCGCCGCCGACGTGCTCGTCGTGGCCGACCAGGGGTCCCTGAGCGCGCCGCTGGCGCGCTGGATGGTTGCCGCGGCGTGCGCCGGTGCCGCGCGTCTTCATGCCGCCGGCGTGTGCGTGCCGGTCGCGCTGCGTCTGACCGCGCGCCAGATCGGCAATCGGGCCCTGGTCACGGAGGTGCGGCGCGAACTGCAGCGCTGCGAGTTGCCGATGACCGCGCTCAGGCTCGAAGTGGGGGAGGGGACCTCGGCGCCGCTGGGGCGCGACGTCGCCGCCTCGCTCCAGGACCTGGCGACACTGGGCGTCGCGATCGGCATTGCCGAGTTCGGCAGCGGCTGCGCCTCGCTGGCGACCGTCACCGCGGCGCCGTTTCGCACGGTGCGCCTCGCCCGGTCGGTGGTGGCGGACGTCGATCACTGGGGCGGCGCGATGGCGCTGGTGGCTGCTGTGGTGGCGCTGAGCCGCCCGCTCGGCCTGCAGGTCGTCGCCGACGGCGTCGACGACGAGGCGACCGCCGAGCGGTTGACCGCCGTCGGCTGCAGTGTGCTGCAGGGCGGGCACCTGGCGCCCGTGTTGTCGATGCCAGAGCTGATCCGGTATCTGCAGCGTGGGTTGAGCCCGACCCTGCCGGTGGCTGGCCCGCGCGCCGAACGTCCCTGGACGGGCCGAGCATGGCGGGCGACGGCCACGTCGCCGACAGCCCGCGGAACCGCCGCCTGACGCGTCAGCCGCGGTAGAGATCGGCGAACGTCTTCAGCATCGTCGCCCAGTCGTAGCGGCGCTCCACCATCCGCCGCGCCCG
>CAYUAX010000112.1:0-15210 GCA_964442845.1 uncultured Bifidobacteriaceae bacterium
GCGGGTTGAGGATCGGCGTGCTCATCATCGAGCCGAAGACGCCGCCGTTGGTGATGGTGAAGGTGCCGCCCTTCAGATCCTCGAGGGTCAGCGTGCCGTTGCCGGCGCGGGTGGCGAAATCGCGGATGCCGCGTTCGACGTCGGCGAAGCTCAACGCGTCGGCATCGCGCAGCACCGGCACCACCAGGCCGCCCTCGGCGCCCACCGCCACGCCGATGTCGATGTAGCGCTTGTAGACGATCTCCTCGCCCTGGATCTCGGCGTTCAGCTCGGGGAAGGCCTTGAGCGCGCCGACCGCCGCCTTGACGAAGAACGTGGCGATGCCGAGGCCGACGCCGTGGGCCTTCTGGAACGCCTCCTTGCGCCGCTCGCGCAAGGCCATCACCGCGCTCATGTCGACCTCGTTGAAGGTCGTGAGCATGGCCGCGGTGCGCTGCGCCTCGACCAGGCGGCGGGCGATCGTGGCGCGCCGCTTGGTCATGCGGACGCGCTCTTCGACGCGTTCGCCGGGTGCGCGGGCCATCACCGGCCGCGGGGCCGGGGGGGGAGCCGGCGCGGGCTTCGCCGCCGCGGCCGGAGCCGCCGGCGCGGCGCCGGCGACGAACTCGCGCACGTCCTGCTTGGTGACGCGCGGACCGGCAGCCGGCACCGCTTCGAGCTTGACGTCGTGCTCGCGGGCGACGTTGCGCGCCGTGGGCGTCGACTTGACGGCCGGTGCCGACGCCGGGGCAGGGGCCGCCGCCGGCGCGGCCGCGGGCGCCGCGGCTGCCGCGGCCTTCGACGCATCCAGCAGGGCCAGCACCTCGCCGACCTTCACGTCGGCCCCGGCCTGGTGCTTGATGCTGGTCAGCACGCCGGCGCGATCGGCGCTCACCTCGAGGTCGATCTTCTCGGTCTCGAGTTCGACCAGCGCCTCGCCGGCCGACACCTGGTCGCCCTCGTTCTTGAGCCAGCGCGCCACGCGCGCTTCGACTACGGATTCACCGAGCTCAGGTACGACGATATTGGTCACGACTCGGTCCCTCTTGAGCACTTGCTCGTGCTCCCTTTAGCGAACACGGTAGATTCGGATCGTCGGGCTTTGGCCGACGTCCTGTCCGATGAACGTCGCAACCTCGACTCCCCGGCTGAGGACGGCGGAGATCACGCTCTCCTGGCTCGCAACAACGTCCGGATGGTTCTGACGTGCCGACGGCTCTGTCAATCGACCGGTTGTCAGTGAATCTATCGCCACCCAGTCGAACTCTCCGTTCAAGGCGCTCAACAACGTCTCGTCGGGTACCTTGGACCTTGCCGCGAATGTCACCGCCCCCTCGATTGAAGGCCCGTACGGAGTAGTAAGCCAAGTCGCGCCCGCTGGAACTTCACGCCGAATCCACGCCGCAGCCCGGATACGGGCGTCCTCGTTCATCAAACCGTCGAAGACTTCTGTGGCTCGGGCGACCGGGACACTCATGGCTACGGCAAAGAGCGCCAGAGTTGCCGCGCCACCCCAAGCGGCCGTTCGTGCTGGTGTGAAGCGGCTTACCTGGCTTATCCCATAGGCGGCCATAGCCGAGAGCAGGGGCAGCGCCGGTATCGCATACCGATCGAAGCTCACATTGCTGAATGTCGCCAGCGTTGAGTACGCAACAAAAGTAGCCAATAGCGGCCATGTCCAGCGATCCCTTTGGCCGACGGCGAAAATCGCCCCAACTGCGGCAGCGACCAGTACTGGACCAGTAGCGGCTGGCTTGAGGACTTCGAGCAAATACCAAGTCAGCGGATTACCGGATGGCTCGTAACCGATGTGGCCTGCTGCTTGGTGCCTTGCCTCCGCGCTGAGCGAGGATAGAAAGCCACTGAGATCAACAATGTAATAAGGGCAGATAATGGTGAACGCCGCTAATGAACTCGCAAGGCCCGCGAGGAGCATGCGTAAACGTAATTGCCACGGTGCTTGCAGACATGCCGCCGACGTCAGCACGGCAGCGACGCTCGCGACCGCGTAGTACTTCGTAGCGCAGGCGAGTCCGGCAGCTGCGCCAGCGGCAACGAACAATGATCGAGTCGGGCGCTCCACCGCCGCCATAGCGAGGGCCAGAGCCAACACCATCAGACACGTGGCCGGCACATCTGGCAACGCGTAAGTGGAGTTCCGGATGTGCAGAGGGAGCACGGCAAGCAGGCTGATTCCCATCAGCCCCAGCGCCTTCGACCTTCTGCTCAATAGGTAATAAAGCGCCAACAGCGTGACTAGACTGAAACCGAGGACCACCGACCTGGCGACGACAAGCAGGGTGCCGTCCCACGCTGCAGCCCGCATCGAAGCGACGGAATCATACCATCCGGCAACCCAGCCGAGGGACACGTAGAGCAAGAACCCCAGCAGGGTCACCGCAACCTGAAGCGTGGCTGGCCATGCGAAGTTGTGAGGGTTCAGTTCGCTCGCGAGATCGACAACCATTCGTACAAGCGTGCGCTCGTCGACATGGGGATACTCAGGTAGGCCGAACGTCAGTCCCGGGAGGCGAAGAGTCACAGCCACCGCAAGCACCGCCGCGATCGCAGCTATCGTCAGAGCCGATGGCGATGCTTTCACGCAGCGTCCTCCTGGGCTATCGAACCCTGGCAGTTACCCGGACTTTCGAGCGCTTTGACGGATCGCGACTCGCGCAGCTGGCTAGACCTGCTTCGCCACCACGCGGTCCAGCACCTTCGCGTCGGCGCCTTCCTCGAAGGCCTGCGCCACCACCAGCCGCTGGTTCACCTGGTGCCAGGCCGCCGAGCCCTCCGACGGGCTCGAGTTGCGGACGCGGCCGACGTAGCGCAGCGGCCAGCGGCCGTCGATGAGCTGTTCCAGCAGCGGCCGCACGAACTCCCACGCGCCCATGTTCTCGGGCTCTTCCTGCACCCACACCACCTCGCGCAGCTTGGTGTAGCGATCGAGCGTCGTGCGCAGCAGGTCGGCGGGGAAGGGGTAGATCTGCTCGAGGCGGACCAGCGCGACGTGCGGCGCGGCCTGGCGCTGCTCGCTGCCGGCCAGGTCGACGTAGACCTTGCCGCTGCACAGCACCACGCGCTTCACCTTGGCCGGGCTCTTCGCCGTGGCCTCGTCGTCGATGACGCGCAGGAACTTGCCTTCGGCCAGGTCGCGCGGCGCCGAGGCCACCATCGGGTGCCGCAGCAGGCTCTTCGGCGTGAGCATGACCAGCGGCAGCGGATCGGTGTCGAGCAGCAGCGCCTGGCGCCGCAGCACGTGGAAGTACTGCGCCGCCGTCGTGCAGTTGACGATGCGCACGTTGAGGTCAGCGGCCAGCTGCAGGAAGCGCTCGAGGCGGGCACTCGAATGATCCGGCCCCTGGCCCTCGTAGCCGTGCGGCAGCAGCAGCACCAGCGACGGCGTCATGCCCCACTTGGCGCGGCCCGACAGCAGGTACTCGTCGAGGATGGTCTGGGCGCCGTTGATGAAGTCGCCGTACTGCGCCTCCCACAGCACCAGGCGCTTCGGCGCCTGCAGGTTGTAGCCCAGTTCGAAGCCGAGCACGGCCAGCTCCGACAGCGCGCTGTTGTGGATCTCGAAGGCCGCCGTGGCCTGCGGCAGCGCCTGCAGGGGCGAATGTTTGGCCCCGGTGACGGCGTCGTGGAGCACGGCGTGGCGATGGCTGAAGGTGCCGCGCTCGACGTCCTCGCCCGTGAACCGGACCGGCACGCCGTCGGCGAGGATCGACGCCAGCGCCAGTTCCTCGGCCGCCGACCAATCCACCGTGCGCTCGTCGGGCGCGGCCAGCATCGTGCCGCGGCGTTCGCGGCCGCGCTCGAGCTTCTTGTGCACCGTGAACCCGGCCGGCAGCGCCGCCAGCGCCGTGTTGAGCGCAGTGAGCCGGTCGAGCGGCACGGCGGTGCGCACCTTGGCGGCGGCGCCGCTCGGCGGCACCACCGGCACGTCGGGCACGTAGTCCTGCTCGGGCTTGAGCGACGCGTAGGTCTGCTCCAGCACGCCGGCGTGGGCGGCCACGAGCTGATCCGGCACGTCGGCGGCGACCTGGCCGGCGGCGACCAGCGTGGCGGCGTACTGCTGGCGCACCGTCGGGTGCTGCGCCACCTGCTGGTAGAGCTGCGGCTGCGTGAACGCCGGCTCGTCGCCCTCGTTGTGGCCGTAGCGGCGATAGCCGACGAGGTCGATCAGGAAATCCAGCTTGAAGCGATGCCGGTAGGCCCAGGCCAGCCGCGCCGCCTCGATGCACGCCTCGGCGTCGTCGGCGTTGACGTGCACGATCGGCACCTTGAAGCCGCGCGCCAGGCCGCTGGCGTAGCTGGTCGAGAACGACTCGTCCGGATCGGCGGTGAAGCCGAGCTGGTTGTTGGCGATGATGTGGATCGTGCCGCCGACGTCCCAGCCGGTGAGCCGCGACAGGTTGAGCGTCTCGGCGACGATGCCCTGGCCCGGGAACGCGGCATCGCCGTGGATGAGGATGCCGAGCACCTCGCCGGTGCGCAGGCGCGGCGCGCCCGGCGCGTCGGTAGAGGTGGCCGAGGCGCGGGCCATGCCGACCATCAGCGGGTCCACCGCCTCGAGGTGGCTCGGGTTGGGCGGCATCGAGATCACCAGCGACGACGGCACGTCGGCGCGTTCGATGCGGGCACCGGCGTGGTACTTCACGTCGCCCATCCAGCCCAGTTCGATGCGGCCGCTCTTGGCGAACAGCGGATCCTTGAACTCGGCCAGGATCTGCGCGTACGGCTTCTGCATCACGTGCGCCAGCACGTTCAGCCGGCCGCGGTGGGCCATGGCGATGAGCACGTGCTTGACGCCCGACGCGGCGGCGTCGGCGATGATCTCGTCGAGGATCGGCACCATCAGGTCGAGACCCTCGATCGAGAAGCGGGTCTTGCCCGGGAAGGTGCGGTGCAGGAAGCGCTCGAAGACCTCGACCTGCGTCAGGCGATCGAGCAGCTCGCGCCCGTCGATCGGATCGACCGGCGGCCGGAACCGGCGTGCCTCCACCGACTCACGCAGCCAGACACGCTCGTCGGGCACGAACACCTGCGCGATGTCGTAGCCGGTGGTGGCGCAGTAGATGGCGCGCAGCCGCTCGATCGCCTCGTAGGCGTTGGCGGCCCCCTGCACCACCGGCCCGCCGACGATCGCCGCCGGCAGCCGGCGCAGCACCTCGGCGGTCAGGCCGTGCGACTGCAGATTGAGCGACGGATCGCCGATCGGGGCGTTGAAGCCGATCGGATCGAGGCGCGCGGCCAGGTGGCCGTAGCGGCGAATCGACTCGGCCAGCGCCACCGCCGCCAAGGCGGCCGAGACGTCGGCGGTGCCGGTGGCGGCCGGCGCGGCGGCCGCCGCGTCCTGCGGCGGGGTCCAGTCGCGGAAGGCGGCACGCGTCGCGTCGTCGACCGAAGCGGGGTCCCGCTGGAAGCGTTCGAACAGCTCGAGCACGTAGCCCGCGTTGGCCCCTGTGTACTGGTCCCACGGGTTCATATCTCGACTATTGTAGTGCAGCCGGTTTTCCTGGCCCCGAGGCCCGCACGCGATGATTTCCCGACCGACCTACGACGACGCCGCCCTGATTCTGCGCCTCTACGAGATGCGCCGCGACGAGCGGATGCGCGAAGCCCGACAGTGGTACTCGGCCAACTTCAAGCCGAAGAAGTGGGAAGAACTGGCCACGCTGATCCCCGGCGGCAGCACCGAGAACGCCTCGTTCCGCATGGTCGTCTCCTACTGGGACATGGTGGCGTCGTTCGTCGTCTCGGGCGTCCTCAACAAGGAGCTGTTCTTCCAGAGCGGCCGCGAGCTGCTGGTCGTCTTCGAGCGGCTGAAGCCGGTGCTGCCGGGCATCCGCGACGCCTACAAGGACCCGCTCTACCTGGGCCACCTCGAGCGGCTCGGCCTCGACTTCGCCGCCCACTGGCAGGCGCAGAACCCCGACGCCTACGACGCCTTCCTGAAGCGGATCGGGTGATCCGTCTCGTCGCCCTCGACGTCGACGGCACGCTGCTCGATCAGCGCGGGCGCATCCCGGCGGCCAATCTCGAAGCGCTGCACGAGGCGGCGGCGCGCGGCATCCATCTGGCCGTCGTCACCGGCCGCAGCCAGCCCTTCGTGCTGCCGGCGGTGGCGGCGCTGCCCGACCCGCTGATCCTCGTCGTCTACAACGGCGCGGTGGCGCGCGTGCGCGGCGGCGACACCTTGGTGCGCCGGACCATCGACGAGGCGCTCGCCGCGCGCGTCCTCGCCCACACCCGGGCCTGGCGCGACGCCACGACGGTGCAGTTCGATCGCCTCGACGCCGGGCAGACCCTGTTCGACCGGCTGTCGTGGGATCACCCGAACCGCAGCGGCTACTACGCGAAGGTGCGCGAGCACGTCTCGCAGGTGGACGACCTCGAGGCGGCGATGGCCGGCGCCGAGCCGGTGCAGGTGGCGTTCAACGGCCCGACCGAAGCGATGCGACGCCTCCACGGCGATCTCACAGCCCTGCCCGACATGTCGGCGTTGTCGGTGTCGGCCACCCATTACCCCAGCCGCGACTTCTCGCTGGTGGACGTGAACGCCGCCGGCGCCACCAAGGGCCACACCCTGGCCGCCGTCGCCGCGCACCTCGGCATCGCCCGCGACGAGGTCTTCGCCATCGGCGACAACCACAACGACGTGGACATGTTGCAGTGGGCCGGCACCGGCGTGGTGATGGGGAACGCGGAGCCTGAGCTGCTGGAGCTCGGGCTCCCGATCGCCCCCTCGAATGACGAGGCGGGCTTGGCCGGGGCCCTTCGGAAACACGTGCTAGCGGCTAGCGGCTAGCGGCTCGCGGCTAGGCTCACACGATGTCCCGCTGGCACGTCTCGAGAGTCGCCCCTGCCCCATGTCGATCGGTTGGCGGCTCGACCGCGTGTCTTCCTAGCCGCTAGCCCCTAGCCGCTGTGCGGGCATTAGAATCTGGTGCCCGCCCGCACGTGCACGCGCGTGTCGTTCTTGCCGCGCGCGACGTCGAGGCTGAACGTGAACGCGGTCGCGCTGGCGAACCAGCCAGCGCCGACGCCGCGGTCGAACGACGCGTCCTGCCACGACGTCCCGGCCGCGTAGACCGCGCCCCAGTCCACGAAGACGCGCAGGCCGGTGCGGGCGACGTTCATCGGCGAGCCGAGCGGCAGCGCCCACCACGCCGTGCCGCCGGCGGCGTTGTCGTCCACGCGATGGCCGGCGGCGTAGCCGCGGGTCCAGTTGGCGCCGCCGATCCACGCCTGCTCGAACCGCGGCAGGGGGCCGTCGCTCGACACCTGGAACAGCCGCACGCCGAGCGACGAGCCGCGGAACAGGCCCACGGCGCCGTTGGCGTCGAGGCGATGGCGACGTCTCGCCGTGCCAGCGACGCCGACGCGCTCGAGTCCGGCGCTGACCCACACGGCATTGCGCGGGAACGACGGGTCGAGGCGGGTGTCCACGGTCAGATCGCCGCCGACGACCGAGACGCGCGACGTGGCGCCGTCGAAGCGCACCTCGTCGAGCTTGCCGGTGGCGCCCGCCCGCAGCCACGACGTGACGACCCGCTCGGCGCGCAGCTCGCCGCCGACGCGCCGCTCGTCGAGGTCGAACGCGGGATGCTCCGTCTGGCGGATGCTGGCGCCGGCGAGCAGGCGCGAGAACGGACCGCGCTCGAAGGTGCGCTCGGCCACCAGCCCGGCGCGGCGTTCGCCGCCCCAGGTCAACGGCACCGACAGCTTCGACTGCGGCCCCAGCAGATCGACGGCAGCGACGCGCAGGCCGAAGGTGGTGCCGTAGCCCTCGGTGTAGGACAGCACCGGCAGCCACATCAACCCGGAGGCGGTGCGGCGGAGCCAGCCCGGCGTGGGCAGATCGGGACTGGCGCCGGGCAGCTCCTCGATCATGATGACGACCAGCACGTCGTCGGGGGCGTCAATCGAGCGGAGCCGGCGATGCACCTCCGCCGAGCGGAACCGCCCGCTCGCGCGCAGACGCTCGGCCGCCCCGGCCAGCTGCGCGTCGTCCGATGGCTGGCCGACAGCCAGGCCGCTGGCGGCGATCACCTCGGCGTCGGGCGTGGAGTGGTTGCCGTGGACCCGAATCTCGACGATCGGCGCGGCGGTCTGGGCTGCGGCGGCGTCGAGCGGCGTGAGCATCGCCAGCGCGGCGAGGATCAGCGCGGCCGGGGTCATCGCACGCGCACCGTCACGCCGGCTTCCTTGTAGTCGGCGTAGGTGATGTCGTAGCGGGCCTCGACCCGGCCGGGCGCGAACGCCATGGCCATCTGCGCCTCGATGCGCTGCGGCAGCCAGATGCCCGGAAAGGCCTCGGTCATGGTCATCGCCGCCGTGAGGTCGTCCACCCGCGCCACGCTGCGGCCCGGCAGGAACCCGAAGTCGACGTTGTCGAACACGTAGCGGACGATCTGCCGCTCCTCGCGCAGGACCCACAGGGTGACGAGCGACACCTTGTTCATCTGCTGCTCGATGCGTTCGTCCTCGTCGCCGCCGTCGCGGCCGCGGCGGCGGGCCTGCTCCGCCCGGCGTTCCGGCCGGGTCTTGTCGCCCTCGTCATCGAAGAGCCGGGCGGGGTAGTACTCGACGCGCAACGCCTCGCGGCCGTTGATGGTCTCCTTGCCCACGAGCGCGTAGCGGCCCGCCTCGAACTTGAAGCGCAGGAAGTAGGCGGCGCGCACGAAGCTGGGCTCCGACTGCTGGCGCAGCACGTCGCCGAAGCCTTCGGGCGTTGGCGCCGGGTCGGGCGCTGGCGTGCCGGCCGCCTCGGCCTCCTTGCGCTCGCGCTCGACCCGCCGTTTCTCGCGCCGCTGCTCGCGCCGCAGCCACTCGGCCTCACGCCGCCGCCGCTCGTCGTCGCCGATGGTCACGCCGTTGGCCACCAGCGGACTGCGGATGAAGTAGCCGTCCTTCACGAACCAGCGGTAGTCGTGGACCATGCCGTAGAGCCGGACGCCGCCGGGGCCGACGACCTGGACGCGTTCCCGCTCGTCGAGGATGTACTGCTGCAGCTTCTTCCAGTTGTCGTCGCGGCGGGCGACCACGGCGGCCATGAAGCGGTCGAGGTCGGTGTCGCGGGCGGCGAGGGCTTGAGCATCGACCGACGGCGTGGTCGCGGCGAGGACGGCAGCCGCGACGAGGAGGGAGAGAGACCAGAGACGCACGGGCACTCCTCGCGAACCGGCAGGCGGGTGGCGGAAGAGTAGACGGCGCCGCGGCGGCCATGGTTCCGCGCCGGGACGCCGGTCGTGGTAAACCCCTCGGGACATGCGTATCGCGATTGTAGGGGCCGGGGCGGTGGGCGGGTATTTCGGTGCCCGCCTGGCCCACGCCGGCCAAGACGTGGTCGTCGTCGCCCGCGGCGCCCACCTCGACGCCATCCGAACCCACGGGCTGCAGGTGATCAGCCCCGCGCTCGGCGACTTCACGGCCCGCTGCCGGGCCGAGTCCGACCCGGCCGCCGTCGGCGCCGTGGACCTGGTGATCTTCGCGGTCAAGGCCTACGACAACGACACCGCGATTCCGCAGCTCGAGCCGCTGCTCGGACGCGACACCGCCGTGCTCACGCTGCAGAACGGCATCGACAGCACCCGCCAGCTGGCCGACCGGGTCGGCGCCGCGCGCGTGCTCGGCGGCACCACCTATCTGGCCACCGCCGTCGAAGCGCCCGGGCGCATCGTCCAGACCGGCGTGCACCGCTCGATCATCTTCGGCGAGGCCTTCGGCGACGGTCGCGCCGTGACGCCGCGCGTGCGGGCCATCGCCGACGTGATGGCGCCGGCCGACATCCAGGTCACCGCGGTGCCGGATGCGCGCGTGCCGATCTGGGACAAGTTCATCTACCTGGCGCCGTTCTCGGGCTTCACCGGCGCCGCGCGCCTGCCGATCGGCCCGCTGTGGCGCGAGCCGCACGTCCGCGATCTGTTCTACGCCGCGGCCCGCGAGGTGGCGGCCATCGCCGCCGCCGAAGGCGTGAGCATCTCACCCGACCGCTTCCAGACCCTCGAGTACTACATGGACGGCATCCCGCCGACCACGCGCTCGTCGCTGCTCATCGACCTGCAGCAGGGCAAACGGATCGAAGTGGAAGCGCTGCAAGGCGCGGCGGTGCGTCGCGCCGCGGCGCACGGCGTGCCCGTGCCGATTCTCTCGACGTTGTACGCCGCCCTCAAACCCTGGGCGGCAGGCTTAGCCGCTAGCCGCTAGCCGCTAGCCGCTAGCCGTTAGAACGGATCCGCCACCTGGTCCGCGCCGCCCTCGATGACGAGCCGGTGGATGCGGCAGCCGCGGCCGTACTCCACCAACGCCACCTCGCTCGGAATGCGGAAGATGCCGCGCCACAGGCCCTTGCTCTCGTGGCGCTTCGGCTCGGGGCGCTCGGTGTCGGACACCGCGTGCGCCCACGCCGCGAGCGGGACCGGCCCGCGCGGCCGTCGGGGCGACGGTGGCGGCACCGCCGGTGCGGCCGGTGTGGGCATCGCGACCGGCGTCGCGGCTTTGGCGGCCGCCTTCGGGCGCGCCGCCTTGCGCCCGCCGCGCTTCGCCGCCGGCAACTCGGGTGCCGCGGGCGCGGGCGCAGCCACCGCCGCGGGCGGCGGCACTTCGACCACGGCGCTCGCGGCGTCGACCTCGGGAACCGCCGCGGCCTTCCGCCGGCCGGGCTTCGCGGCCTTGGCCCGCGCTGGTTTCACCGGCACGGCGGCCACGGCCATTGGGAGTTCCGGTTCGGGCGGGGGCGGAGCCGGGATCGCGGGCGGCGCCGCGGCCGGCACGAACGGCGCGCGCTGCGACTCGCTCATCTCCTCGGCCCTGCGCCGCGCTTCGCGCAGGGCCATGCCGACCCCTTCCGCCGGCCGGCTGGCGCGGAAGACACGCTTGCGGCGCCGCCGCTCGTCGGCGTCATCGGCGCCAGCACCGCCGCGCGGCACCGGGCGGCCGAGCCGCGAGTACAACGCCTCCATGCCCGCCTTCGACGGATCGTAGATGCCCCACTCGTCGGTGGGCGAGGGCGGTGGTGCCAGGGGACGCGGCTTCTTGGCCATGGGCGCAGTACTCCGCACCGCGCGGAGCAAGGTTCGTGCCCTGCGTCATAGCGCCGGAATCGATGCATTCCCGCCAATCACGCCGCGGGGGATCGGCGCGGGCCGCCGCGGCCCGTCACGTGCGACGGACCGAAATGGTCGCATCCATTACAGATCGGAAACGGCGTGCGAGGCCGTGCCATCGGCCGGCGGTTGCATCGCTGCGCAAACTCCCGACCCCGCAGGTCGATCCGGGCGCGAGGGCTCGTGGCATATGCATTGCCTCGACCCTTGCCATGGTGGTGTCGTTCCTGGGCACGAAGGGCGGAACCGGCACGACGACGCTGGCGGTCAACTGCGCCGCCGAGCTGCGTCGCGTCACCGGCCTGCCCACCGTGGTCGTGGATCTCAAGCCAGGGACGGGGGACGTCGGGCTCTTCCTCGGCGTGCGATCGAAGTTCACGCTCCTCGACCTGCTCGACCAGCTCGACTGGATCGACGCGCGCGCCCTGCCCGGCATGCTGGCCACGCACGACTGCGGCCTCGACGTGCTGCCCGGCGCGCCCGACTACGGCCGCCCCGGCCCCACCGACGCGCCCGACGTCGAGCTGGCGATCGAGACGCTGAAGCGCATCTACGACTACGTCGTGGTCGACGCCGGCAGCACGCTGAGCCCGTGTTCGGCGGCGGCGCTGCACGTCTCGGACGAGGTGCACCTGGTGGCCAATCCCGACGTGCCGTGTCTGCGCAACCTGCAACGGCTGCGCGACCTGGTGCGACTTGCCGGCGTGCCCGAAGACCGCGTGCGCTACGTGCTGAACCGCACGTCGGAGGTGGAGGTGGTGCCGCTGCGCGAGATCGAGGAAGCGCTCGGCCGGCACATCGACCACCGCTTCACCAGCGACTATCGCACCGTCGCCTCGGCGCTCAACGCCGGCGTGCCGCTGTCGAGCCTGCGGCCCGGCGCGCTGCGCGCCGAGCTCGACACGTTCGCCCGCGCCATCGTCTCGCGGGCCGTGCCGGCGGCCTGACGCGTCCTACGTCGCCGCGTACTCGGCGGTGACCGCCGTGGTGATGCCGCCGCGCGCGGTGAAGTCGCCGACCACCGTCATCCGCCGCGGCCGGCACGCCGCCACCAGGTCGTCGAGGATGCGGTTGGTCGCCGCCTCGTAGAACAAGCCCTGGTTGCGGAAGCCGAGCAGGTAGTACTTCAGCGACTTCAACTCGATGCAGGTGTCGCCCGGGACGTAGCGGATGCGGATCGTCCCGAAGTCGGGCAGTCCCGTCTTCGGGCACATCGACGTGAACTCGGGACAGGTGATCGCGATCTCGTACGCGCGCTCGGGCCGCGGGTTCGGAAACGTCTCCAGCGCGGGGCCGTTCGCCATGGCGAAATGGTAGCATCCGGGCAGCGCGCGGCGCCGCCCGGCTCGTTGACACGCCCCACCGCGCGCGCTAGCATCAGGTCCGATTTTCTGGCGATTTTCCGGTCATCCGCATCCGCGCGCGGAACGTGGACCGAGCGATCGACGAGCCGCGCGGAGAGCAACCAGGGGGAACCACGATGGCAGACGCGCGCAGGATGGGCAAGTCGGAGCTCTTTTCCCACTTCGCCGAACGGTTCGAGCTGAAGCGCACGCAGGTGCGCGAGCTCTTCGACGAGATCACCGCGCTGGGCGAGAAGGAACTGAAGCGCTCGGGTGAGTTCGTCATCCCCGGCATGGTCAAGCTGGTGGTGCAGAAGCGCAAGGCGCGCATGGGCCGCAACCCGGCCACCGGCGAGCCGATCAAGATCCCGGCCAAGACCGTCGTCAAGGCCCGCATCGTGAAGCAGCTGAAGGACGCCGTCCTTCCGCGCAAGTAGTTCGCCCGCACTCCCCCGGGTGTCGCGACGGCGGGGACTCCGTCCCCGTCGTTTCGCACACCGGTCCCGCCCCGACCATCGCGCGACGCGCTAGGCGCTGCCGCGAATCTTCCGCGCGATGTCCTTGATCTCCAGCTTGTCCAGCTTGAACTTCAGCGTGCTGAGCGGAATGCCCAGGTAGCGGGCGGTCTGCGTCACGTTCCATTTGCTGCGCTCGAGCGCGCGGATGATGAAGTTGCGCTCGAAGGTCGACAACGCCCGGTCGAGCAGATGGGCGGGGTCGTCGCCGCCGCGGTCGAGGTCGGCCACCTGCAGTTCGAACGGCAGATCGCCGTCGGTGATCCAGTCGTGGCTGCAGATCGCCACCAGCCGCTCCACCAGGTTCTCCAGCTCGCGGATGTTGCCCGGCCACCAGTAGTTCTGCAGCATCTGCAGCGTGGTGGTGGCGAAGCCCTGGATGTTCTTGCGGAACCGCGTGTTGTAACGGGCCAGGAAGAACTGCACCAGCTCGGGCAGGTCTTCGATGCGCTCGCGCAGCGGCGGGATGCGGATCGGGACGACGTTGATGCGGTAGTAGAGGTCGCCGCGGAACGAGCCTTCGCGCACCGCCCGCTCGAGGTCGACATTGGTGGCGGCGATCAGCCGGAACTGCACCTTGATCGGCTTGGTGCCGCCCACCCGCTCGATCTCGCCCTCCTGGATCGCGCGCAGCAGCTTGGCCTGCAGGTCGAACTTCAACTCGCCGATCTCGTCGAGGAACAGCGTGCCGCCGTGGGCCAGCTCGAACTTGCCGATCTGCTGGCGCAGCGCGCCGGTGAAGGCGCCCTTCTCGTGGCCGAACAGCGTGCTCTCGACCAGCTCGCGCGGGATGGCGGCGACGTTGACGGCGATGAACGGGCCGTCGGGTGTCTCGCTGTGGCGATGGATCATCCGCGCCACCAGCTCCTTGCCGGTGCCGCTCTCGCCGGTGACGAGCACGGTGGTCGGCAGCCCGGCCACCTTGTGGACGCGTTCGAGCACCTCGCGCGTCGCCGGACTCGGCCCCGACACGAACTCGCGGTCGGCGCTCTGGTCGCGCACCTGCTCCGAGAGCGCCAGCACCTGCCGATTCAGATCCTGGCGCTCCGAGGCGTGCGCGACGATCGACAACACTGTCTCGGGCGCGGCGTCCTTCACCAGCACGTGGTAGGCGCCGAGCTTCACCGCCTGTACGGCCAGATCGACGTCGGGCGCGTCGGCGAGCATCACGAACTCGGCCAGCGGGTAGTTCTCGCGGACGATGCGCAGGAAGTCGAAGCCGTCGATGCCGGGCAAGCTCCGCTCGGCCAGCACCAGGTCGACGCCGTCGCGGCCGAGCATGCCCAGCGCCGCCTCGGCCGAACCCGCCCGCAGCACGCGCGCGTCGCGCTTGAGCACCAGCGCCAGCCGTTCGCGGCTCGCCTCGTCGGCGTCGACCACGAGCAGCGTCTTGCGAGGGGGCGGCATCGCTCAGCAGTATATGCGCCGCGGTTCGGCGCATACTGGGCGGGGGATCCGCATGGGATGGCTGTGGGCGGTGACGATCGTCGCGCTGGCGCTGGCTGCCGCCGCCTGGGTGGTGGCGCGCCGGGCCGCGCGCCGCGCCGCGCAGCTCCACGACATGTACTGGCAGCTGCGCTACGAGCACGGCGAGCTGAAGGCCCGCGTCGACGCCCTGGCGCCGCGACCCGACGCGCCGCCGCGCACCGCGCCGGGCACGCAGTTCGTCGCCTTGAGCGACGTCAAGCGGTGACGAGCCGGGCCGTGACGGTCCGGATGTCCGCGCCGCATCGCGTCGATGTGATCGATGCCGCGCGGTTGACGGGGTGCCGGGTTCCGGGCGACAGTGGGAGGCTGTGCGTCTGCGCGGCCTGGGCTGCTACAGCGTGACGTGCGTCGGCGTGGTGTAGGGCAGAGCTTCAGCTCTGCCCGGAAGGCAGCTCTAAAGAGCTGCCCTACGAGAGCGGTCCGAAGGCAGCGATATAGAGCTGCCCTGCGAGAGCAGCAGGCGGGAGGGGTCGGGCGTGGCGAGCGAATACGACGTCGTAGTGGTGGGAGCGGGGACCGGCGGCTACGTGGCGGCGATTCGCGCCGCGCAGCTCGGGTTGAAAGTGGCCGTGGTCGAGCGGCAGAAGGCGCTCGGCGGCACCTGCCTCATCTGGGGCTGCATCCCGACCAAGGCGCTGCTCGAACACGCCCACGCCCTCAAGGTGGCGCAGTCGGCGAAGGAATGGGGCCTCACCGGCGTGGACGGCGGCGCCGTCGGCATCGACATGCCGGCCGTGCACGCCCGCAAGGACAAGATGATCACCGGGCTCA
>CAYUAX010000113.1:0-15136 GCA_964442845.1 uncultured Bifidobacteriaceae bacterium
TCTCCGTAGCTTACCGCTCCGGAACGTCGTTCACCCCGGCGCTCGTCTCAGGGTTTGCACGGCGCCCACCGGTGCCTGGCTGCCGCGCCGAGTCGGGCCGGTATGATGCCCCCCAGGAGTCCACGATGCTTCGCCACGCCGCGCTCGTGCCCGTGCTCGCCGTCGCCGCCGCCTGCTCGTCGCCCTCGACCCCGGCCGCCCCCGCGGCACCGCCTCCGCCGCCGCTCGTCTCCGGCCTCGATGCCGCGACGTTCGACCAATCGGTGCGTCCGCAGGACGACCTGTTCCGCTTCGTCAACGGCGGCTGGCTGGCCAGGACCGAGATCCCCGCCGACAAGCCGGCGTACGGCGGGTTCTACGAGGCGTTCGATCGCTCCCAGGAACAGCTCAAGGTGCTGGTCGAGGCGGCCGCCGCCGGCCATCACCCGGCCGGGTCGGACAACCAGAAGATCGGCGACTTCTACACCGCGTTCATGGACGAGGCGCGCGCCGAGCAGCTCGGCCTGACGCCGCTCGCCGGCGAGCTGAAGGCGATCCAGGCGCTCTCGACCAAAGCCGACCTCGCCCGCTACTTCGCCCGCCAGGCCAAGCTGAGCATCGGCGGCGCCCCGCTGGGGCCCGGGGTGGACGGCGACGCCAAGGATCCGACCCGCAACACGCTGTACATCGGCCAGGGCGGTCTCGGCCTGCCCGACCGCGACTACTACCTGAAGAACGACGCGACGCTGCGGGAGTATCGCACCAAGTACGTCGCCTACATCACGACGGTGCTCACGGCGGCCCAGGTCGCTGCGCCCGAGAAGGCCGCCGCCGACGTCCTGGCGCTCGAGACCCGCATCGCCCGCGCGCACTGGACCAACGTCGAGAGCCGCGACGCGGTGAAGACCTACAACAAGGTGGCTGTCGCCGACCTCGGCACGCAGTTCCCGGGCCTCGAGTGGCCGGCGTGGACCGGCGAGCTGGGCATCAGCGCCGCGCCTTCCGTCGTCGTCGCCCAACCCAGCTTCGTGAAAGCCCTGGCGGCGATGGTGGCGGCCATGCCGGTCGACCAGTGGAAGCCCTATCTCACGTTCCACCTCGTCGATCGCTTCGCGCCCTACCTGCACGCCGCCCTGGTCAACGCCCGATTCGACTTCCGCAGTCGCACGCTGCAGGGGGTGGCCGAGCTGCAGCCGCGCTGGAAGCGCGCCCTCAACAACCTCGATCAGACCGTCGGCGAATTGCTCGGCAAGGCCTACGTCGACAAGCACTTCACGCCGGCGGCCAAGGCCCGCATGGACACGCTGATCGAGAACCTGCGCGCCGCCTTCAAGGAGGGCATCGACGGCCTGGAGTGGATGGGGCCCGAGACGAAGAAGGAAGCGCATGCCAAGCTGGCGGCCTTCCGCCCGAAGATCGGCTACCCGTCGAAGTGGCGCGACTTCTCCAAGGTGGACATCAGGCGCGACGACCTGGTGGGCAACATGATGCGCGCGCTGGAGTTCGACTCCCTCGTGGACCTGGCGAAGGTCGGCCAGCCCATCGACCCCGAGGAATGGGAGATGAACCCGCAGACGGTCAACGCCTATTACCACCCGGTGCGCAACGAGATCGTCTTCCCCGCCGCGATCCTGCAGCCGCCGTTCTTCGACATGACCGCCGACGACGCCATGAACTACGGCGCGATCGGCGGCGTGATCGGCCACGAGATGGGCCACGGCTTCGACGATCAGGGCCGCCGCTTCGACGCCAAGGGCGTGCTGCGCGACTGGTGGACGGCGAAAGACGGCGAGGAGTTCATGCGCCGCGCCAAGGGCCTGGTGGCGCAGTACTCCGCCGTCGAGGTGTTGCCCGGGCTGAAGGTGAACGGCGAGCTGACGCTGGGCGAGAACATCGGCGATCTCACCGGCCTGGTGATCGCCCACCGCGCCTACCAGAAGTCGCTCGGCGGCAAGGCGGCGCCGGTGATGGACGGCCTCACCGGCGAGCAGCGCTTCTTCGCCGGCTGGGCCCAGGCGTGGCGCGCCAAGACCCGCGACGACTTCCTGCGCCAGCAGGTGCTCTCGGATCCGCATGCGCCCGACCAGCTGCGGGCGACGCGGCCGCTGCCCAACGTCGAGGCGTTCTACTCGGCCTTCGACGTCAAGGCCGGCGACAAGCTCTTCCTGCCGCCCGACCAGCGCGTCAAGATCTGGTGACGGGCAGTCGTAGGGCAGCTCTTCAGAGCTGCCGGTGTCTCTAGCGCGACCCCTGGCCGAACGTGTCGCAGGCGTCAATCGTGCCTTGCGACAGGCCGCGGCGCAGCCACTCCACCCGCTGCTCTGATGAGCCGTGGGTCCACGACTCCGGCGACACGCGGCCTTGCGAACGCCGCTGCAGTGTGTCGTCGCCGATGGCGGCCGCGGCGCGCATGCCTTCCTCGACATCGCCGCTGTCGAGCAGGCTCTTGCGGTTGGCGTGGTGCCCCCACACGCCGGCAAAGCAATCCGCCTGCAGCTCCTGCATCACCGACAGGCGGTTGCCGTCGGCCTCACTCACCCGCTGGCGCATCTGCATCACCTTCTCGGAGACGCCGAGCAGCGTCTGCAGGTGGTGGCCCACCTCATGGGCGATCACGTAGGCCTGGGCGAAGTCGCCCGGCGCCCCGAACTTCTGGTCGAGTTCGCGAAAAAAGCCGAGGTCGATGTAGAGCTTCTGGTCGGCCGGGCAATAGAACGGCCCGACGGCCGCCGAGTTGGTGCCGCACGCCGACTGGACCGCGTCGTTGAAGAGCACCAGCGTCGGCGGCTGATAGCGCTCGCCGGCCTGCTGGAAGACCCGGCCCCAGGTGTCCTCGGTGTCGGCGAGCACCACCGCCGCGAACTCGGCCTGCGGATCGTTGGCCGGCGCTCCCGTCGGGCCTTCCTGCACCGGCGCCGAACCGCCGCCGCCGAGGCCGCCGGCGAGCTGGAACAGCGTGAGCGGGTTGACGCCGGTGATCCACGAGATCAGCAGCACGATGACGATGGTGCCGATGCCGCCGCCGGCGGCGCCGCCCGGCACGCGCATGCCGCGACGGTCTTCGACGTTGCTGCTGCGCCGCTGATCTTCCCACCGCATCGTCTGCCTCCAGGGGAGCCGGGGCCCGCATCGGCCGGACCCGATGGCCGAGGCCATCTTATGTCATCGGTCCGCGCCAGGTGATGGCATGCGGCGGGGGTACGTATGCGTCGCGAGCGGCACTCGCCACGCATCGCTCATCGGCGATGCCGGGGGTGGGGGTCGAACCCACACGCCGCTTGCGCGACCCGGGATTTTAAGTCCCGTGCGTCTGCCAGTTTCGCCACCCCGGCGCGTTCCCTCACGATACCCGCGACCGGCGGTGCGGGGCCAGCGTTTGCGAGGTGCCGCTCCGCGCTCAGGGCACGGGCTCGATGCGCAGCAGCGCACCGTCGTCCTCGTCGGTCAGCAGGTAGAGCAGGCCGTCGGGGCCCTGGCGCACCTCGCGAATGCGCAGCCGGAACTCGGTGAGCAGCAGCTCGCGGCGAATCTCTTCCATCTGCGCGTTGAACACGATGCGCTGCAGGTGCCCGGTGCCAGGAATCTCGCCGACACGCATGGCGCCGACGAAGACGTTGCCGCGCCAGTGCGGGAACCGGTCGCCGGTGTAGACCGCCATGCCTGACGCGGCGATCGAGGGGATCCAGGACACCAGCGGCGACTCCATGCCCTCGCGGGTGGGATGCTCGGAGACCCGCGGCCCGGGATACTCGCGGCCGAAGCTGACCACGGGCCAGCCGTAGTTGCGGCCGCGCATGATGACGTTGATCTCGTCGCCGCCGTTGGGGCCGTTCTCGCTGTTCCACACCTCGCCGGTCGTCGGGTGGACGATCATCGCCAGCGTGTTGCGATGGCCGAGGCTGAAGATCTCGGGCCGATAGCCGGGACGGCCGACGAACGGATTGTCGTCGGGCACCGAGCCGTCGTCACGCAGCCGCAGGATCTTGCCGCGCAGGCTCGCTGGGTCCTGCGACACCTTGGGGATGTTGCCGCCGGTGGCCAGATAGACCAGGCCGTCACGCCCGAACACGAGACGCGCGCCGAGGCCCGAGTTGCCCTCGTGCGCGTCGGGCACGACCAGATCCCGCACCTCGGTCAGCGTCATGCCGTCGAGCCGTCCGCGGGCCAGCGCCGGCGTGCCGCGGCCGTTCTCCACCGGCTTCGTGTAGGTGAGGTAGACGAGGCGGTTCTCGGCGAAGCGCGGATGGAGCGCCACGTCCATGAGGCCGCCGTTGCCCTCGATCCGGGCCGGCGGCAGCCCGGCGATGGGGGTCGGATCGAGGCGGCCGTCGCGAATCACGCGCAGCCGTCCGGGCCGCTCGGTGACCAGCATCGCGCCGTCGGGCATGAACGCCAGGGCCCAGGGATGCGACAGCCCGCGCGCGACCACGCTGACGCGGATCCGCTGCTGCTGCTCCGCGGTCACGAACTCCCAGGGGCCGGCCCCCAGCGGCGGCACCGCGAGGCCGACGCCGGGCGCCACCTGCGCCTGGGCGGACGCCAGCAGCACCACGATCGCGATCCCGACCCACCCTCGTGTGTCACGAGCCGCCATCTGTCACCTCTCCAGAGTCCGGGAACCCCCGGCGATCGGCCGGCAGTATATCGACTTGGCGCCGAACACGTGCGCGGCTATGGCCGCCAGCGCGGCGGCCGCTGCTCCATCCAGGCGCGGATCCCCTCCTCGGCGTCGGGATGCGCGAGCAGGTCCAGATAGCGTCGTTCGTTGTCAGCGATGGCCCGATCGACCTCGGGACGCCACACCGCCCGCGCGGCGCGCGCGGTGTGCGCCAGCGCCATCGCCGAGCGGGGCGCCAGGTAGCGGGCGAACCAGGTGAACGCCGCCTCGTGCAGCGTCGATCCGTCCGGCACGAGGGACACCAGGCCGGCGTGATGCCAGTAGTGCGCCGACAACGCGTCGCCGGCCAGCACGGCCCGCGCCGCCCGGCTGGCGCCGACACGGATCGGCAGCAGCGCCGCCGCCACCGGCGGCAACGCCGCCAGCTTGATCTCGGGCACGCCGAGCGTGGCGTCGACGGTCGCGAACACCGCGTCGCAGCACAGCGCCAGCTCGAACCCGCCGCCCAGGCACCGGCCATCGACCAATGCGGCGGTCGGCACCGGCGTGTCGAGCACGCCCCGCATCAGCGCGTGCATCGCCGGCAGCACCGTGGGCATCACCGCCGGCAGGTGCTCGGGGATGCTGGCGCCGTAGGAGAACTGGCCGCGGCTCCCCTCGATGGTCAGCCACTTCACGCCGGCGCGGCCGCCCGCGGTGGCGATCGCGGTATGCAGCGCCTCCACCATCGCCAGCGACAGGAGATGCCCGGGCGGGGCCTCGAGCCGCACCCGCTGCCAGCTTCCGCCGGCCTCCTCGATCACGCGCACCAGCGGCGGTGTCATTCCACGGTCTCCGCCACGACCGCCCCGGGCCGGGCCAGCGCCTCCAGGCTCGCCGCCAGGGCGGCGGGATCGCCGGTCGGCACCTCGCACACGAAGTCGCGGCACAGGAACGCCGCCGGGGGACGCGCGCCCTCGGCCATCGCCGCCGTCCACGGCGCCACAGCGCGAAGTGCCGGCACGGCCGCGGGGGCGATCGGGATGACCACCGCAGCCGGGAGGAAGTGGCGATCGACCGCGTGATGCAGCGCCCGCGCCGCCGCGGGCTCCGCGCCGCTGGCGATCGCGATTTCGGCGGCCGGCAGCATCGACGTCGCCAGCGCCGCGAGCATGCCGGGTGCGACCCGAGGCTGGCGCCGCAACCGGTCGCCCCAGCTGGCGAGCACGGCCTCGGCGCGCGCCTGATACGTGGCGTCGCCGGTCAGCCGAGCCAGCGCCAGCAGGTTGAGCACCGCGAGGGAGCTCGCCGCGGGTTCGGCGCCGTCGTACTCCTCGAGCTGGCGCACCAGCACACTCGGGTCGTCACCCGTGGTGGCGAACCAGCCGGCGTCGTCAGGGGCGGCGAACCGCTGGTCGAGCGTGTCGTGCAGCCGCCGCGCCCACGCCAGCCACGCCGGGTCGCCGTCGGCCTGGAACAACTCGATCAGGCCAAAGGCCAGGCAGGCGTAGTCCTCGGCGAAGGCGTCGATGCCGGCCGCACCGGCGCCAAAGCGACGCCGCAGCCGGCCGCTCGCCTCGTCCCACAGGCGCGTCCGGATGAACGTCGCACACCGGCGGGCCCGCGCCAGATGACGCGCCCCCGTAGGGGCCAATCCCTCCCCCAGTGCGCCGGGCACGCCCAGCACTCGCGCCGCGCGTGCGCAGGCGGCCAGCATCAGCCCGTTCCACGCGGTGAGCACCTTCTCGTCGCGCGCCGGGCGCGGCCGTCGTTCGCGCGCCTCGAACAGCCGCTGCCGCCCGCGGGCCAGTGCCGCGCCGACCTGGGCCGGCGTGAGGCCGGTGTCCGTCGCCACGTCGGCCACGGTGCGGGCCGTGTAGAAGAGGTTCCGTCCGGCGAACTCGCCCTGCGGGTCGAACGGCGCGTTGCCGCCGGGCTGCACGCCGAAGCGCCGCTCCCACGCCGGCGCATCCGGCCCCAGCGCCTGGACGATCTCGTCACGCGACCAGATGTAGAAGGCACCCTCGGTGGGATGGACGTCGGGCTCGCCGGCCCGGCCCGCCGGCAGCGAATCGGCGTCCTCGGCCGAGTAGAACCCGCCGTCCGGCGCCGACAGATCGCGTTCGACGTAGCGCAGCGTGTCCTCGGCCACCTGGGCGAAGAAGGCGTCGCCGCTCACCTGGGCAGCCTCGAGCAGGGCGAGCACGATCTGCGCCTGGTCGTAGAGCATCTTCTCGAAGTGCGGCACCCGCCACGCGCCGTCCACCGCGTAGCGATGGAAGCCGCCGCCGACGTGGTCGCGCATGCCGCCCATGGCCATCGCCCGCAGCGTGCCCAGCGCCATCGTCCGCGGCCGCTCGGCGCCGGTGCGGGCGTACTCGCGCAGCAGGAACCACAGCTCCGTCGGCCGCGGGAACTTCGCGCCGTCGCCGAAGCCGCCGCGCTGCTCGTCGAAGGTCCGCGCCCACTGCTCCGCCGCCGCGGACAGCACCGCCGCATCGGGGGCGACGCCGGGGCGCGGCGCGCCGCCGCCGCCGCGCAACCGGGCGATCACCTGGGACGCCGACGCCGCGATGCCGGCCCGGTCCTCGCGCCAGGCTCGCGCGATCTCCCGGCAGACCTCGAGGAACGACGGCCGGCCCCACGCCGACACCGGTGGAAAGTAGGTGCCGCCGTAGAACGGCTCGAGCGCCGGCGTCAGCCACACGCTCATCGGCCAGCCGCCGCTGCCGGTCGTCGCCTGCACGAACGCCATGTAGACGCGATCGACGTCGGGCCGCTCCTCGCGGTCGACCTTCACGCACACGAAGTCGCGGTTCAGCACCGCGGCCGTCGCCGCGTCGGCGAACGACTCGTGGGCCATCACGTGGCACCAGTGGCAGGTCGAGTAGCCGACCGACAGAAAGATCGGCACGCCGCGGGTGCGCGCGGCGGCGAACGCCGCCTCGCCCCACGGGTACCAGTCCACCGGGTTGTCGGCGTGCTGGGCGAGATACGGGCTGGCTTCGCCCGCGAGGTGATTCATCCCGCGATCATAGAACTCCAGCCGCTGGACTACACTCGGCGAGGAGGGCGACGACACAGTGGCAGAGACGGCCCCGCTCCGGGGACAGCGCGTGGTGATTCTGGTGGAGCACGACTACGACCACGTCGATCTGGAGGCGGTGCGTCGGGCCCTGGGCGATGCCGGCGCCGCGGTGCACGTCGTCGGGCCGATCCAGGGCCACACCTACCGCAGCCGCGACGGCCAGTCGGTGGTGGCCGACCACGCCGCCAGCGCCGTCCGCGCCGCCGACGTCGACGCGGTGATGATTCCGGGCGGCTACGCCCCCGACCGCATCCGGCTGCGCCACGCCATGGTCGATCTCGTGCGTGACGCGGTCGAAGCCGGCAAGCCGGTGGCGGCGATCGACCACGGCCCCTCGGTGTTCATCAACGCCCGGGTGCTCGGCGGCCGCCAGCTCACCTGCTGGCCGTCGATCGCCGTGGACGCCAAGAACGCCGGGGCCCGCTACGTCGATCGGCCGGTGGTCGAGGACGGCAACGTCATCACGTCGCGCAAGTCGGACGACCTGCCGTTCCTGACCGAGGCGCTCATCCGGCAGTTGACGGCGCGCCGGGCGTGATCCCGGCCAGCGCCGGGTGCCTCTCGGCGGCGTGGCGCAACCGCACGTAGGCCGCCGTCATCTCCACGCCGTACAGCAACAGCACCGCCGACACGTAGATCCACAGCAGGAACACCACCACCGCGGCCACCGAGCCGTGGATGCTCCAGCGCGCCGGGTTGGCGGCATAGGCCGAGAACAGCGAGAACGCCAGCCGCCACAGCAGCCCGGTGAGCACCGCGCCGGGCCAGACGTCGCGGAAGCGAATGCGCGTATGCGGCACGAAGCGGAACACGAGGCCGACGCAGAGAATCAGCAGCACGGTGCCCAGGTACTGCGAGCCGACGCCGGTCAGCGTCTCGATCCAGGCCGGGCGGTAGCCCAGCGCGCCGAACCAGCGCGCGTCCGCCACCCGCACGGCGCTGACCAGGACGATCGCCGCGAGAAACATCGCCCCCGCCGCCAGCAGCATCACGAACGAGAACGCCCGGTGCCGCCAGAAGCCACGATGGCGTTCGACCCCCCAGGCGTGATTGACGGCGGAACTGAGCGCGCTGAAGACGCCGAGCGACGCGTAGGCCAGCGCCAAGCCGCCGCCGATGCCGATGCCGACGCGCTCGGTGCGGAAGCTGTCCACCTGGCGGGTGACGAACTCGAACTGCTGCGGAAAGTACTGGAAGACGAAGGTGATGACCTGATCGCGGGCCTGCGGGTCGGCGGTGAGGCTGCCGATCACCGAGAACAACAGCAGCAGGAACGGGAACAGCGACAGCAGCGCGTAGTAGGAGATCGAGGCGGCGTGGGTCAGGCCCTCGCTGCGGAAGAATTCGCCGACGCCGCGCCACGCGGCCAGCAGCACCAGCCGCACTACGCCTCGCCCATCGCCGCCACGTTGCGCCCCTTGCGGTCGCGCAGGACGATGCCATGGCGGCGCATCTTGTTGTAAAGGGTCGGCCGGTAGAGCCCGAGGATCTGCGCCGCCTCCTGCTTGTTCCAGTTGGTGCGCTCGAGCGTCTGGATGATCGCCATGCGCTCGATCTCGGCCAGCGTGCGATGCGGCGGGATCGTGAAGTCGTCGTCGGCGGGCGCGGCGCGCAGCGACTCGGGCAAGTCGCCCGGCTGGACCTCGGCCGAGCGGGTCACCAGCACCGCCCGCTCCATGGCGTTCTCGAGTTCGCGGACATTGCCCGGCCAGCGGCTGCGGATCAGCAGGTGATAGGCGGCGGCACTGACGCCGCGCACCGCCTTCTGGTGGCGGCGGGCGAACTTCTCGACGAACCAGTCGGAGAGCAGCGGGATGTCCTCGGGCCGCTCGCGCAGCGGCGGCACGCGCAGCACGATGGTATTGATGCGGAAATACAGGTCCTCGCGCAGCCGGCCGTCGCGCAGCGCGGCGTCGAGGTCGACGTTGGTGGCGCAGATCAGCCGGAAGTCCACTTTGACGAAGCGGTCGCCGCCGATGGGCCGGTACTCGCGCTCCTGCAGCACCCGCAGCAGCTTGGTCTGCAGGTAGGCCGGCATCTCGCCGATCTCGTCGAGCATCAGCGCGCCGCCCTCGGCCAGCTCGAACAGGCCGACCTTGTCGCCGGTCGCGCCGGTGAAGGCGCCCTTCTTGTACCCGAACAGCTCCGACTCGATCAGGTCCTTGGGAATGGCCGCGCAGTTGATCTTGATGAACGGGCCCTTGGCGCGCGGACTGCGCTGGTGCAGGGCGTTGGCGATCAGCTCCTTGCCGGTGCCGTTCTCGCCCTGGATGAGCACGTTGGCGTTGCTCGGCGCCACCGCGTCCACCAGGTCGAACAGGTCGCGCATCACCTGGCTCTGGCCGATCACCGCGCCCATGCCGTCGGGGTCGCGCAGCTTGGCGCGCAGCTCTTCGTGCGTGATGCGCTCGTCCACCTGACGGCCGGCGCGCTCGAGGATGCTGATCAGGCCGTCAGGGTCGAGCTGCGACTTCTCGACGAAGAAGAAGGCACCGGCCTGACCGGCGTCCAGCGCGCGGGCGATCGTGCCCTGGCCGCTGATGACGATCACCTCGGTGCCGGGGGCCTTCTCCTTCATTCGCCGCAGCACCGCCAGGCCGTCGGCGTCGGGCAGCAGCAGGTCGAGCAGGACGATCTCAGGACGCCAGTCCTCGAAGATCGCCTCGCCGGTCTTGCCAAGCCCGGCCGTACGCACCTCGAACGGCGGGTCCACGGCGGCCTGCTCCACGACCATGCGGAGCCAGTCCACCGTGACCGGGTCGTCGTCGACGACCAGCACGCGGCGGCGGCGGAGGGGCGTGCGCGGCATCGGTCCGATCCCATTATGACCCCACGCTGCGGTGCCGCCCACCACGGCCCGGCGCGGCCCGGAAGGGCGGATTTCATCCGATATAATCCCGGCATGGCCGACCTGCCGCCGCTGCCGCCGATCACGCCGGTGCTGTCGGCCCTGCGCACGCCGCCCAAGGCCGCTGACGACGAGCGCACCGTCTGCGAGCGCTGCGGCGCGGACATGTACCGGATGCACGCCGTCTGGCGCTGCCCGGCGTGCCGGTTCAAGACCGACTGCTGCGGCTGGTAGTCGACCGCCGCTGGCCGCGATGGACGTCCTCGAGTCGCAGATCCGCACCGGCAGCGAGGCCTTCGTCCGCAACCGCGACCGGATGGCGGCACTGGTCGCCGAGTACCGCGAGCGGCTGGCCGGCGTCCGCGAGGGCGGCGGCGCGAAGTACATCGAGCGCCACCGCGCCCAGGGCAAGCTGCCGGTCCGCGAACGCCTCGACCTGCTGCTCGACCCCGGCTCGCCGTTCCTCGAGCTGTCGCCGCTGGCCGCCTGGGATCTCTACGACGGCGACGCCCCGGCCGCCGGCATCGTCACCGGCATCGGCCGCGTTTCGGGCCGCGAGGTGCTGATCGTCGCCAACGACGCCACGGTGAAGGGCGGCACCTATTACCCGCTCACGGTGAAGAAGCACGTGCGGGCGCAGGAGGTGGCGCTGCAGAACCACCTGCCGTGCGTCTACCTCGTGGACTCGGGCGGCGCCTTCCTGCCGCTGCAGGCCGAGGTGTTCCCCGACCGCGACCACTTCGGCCGCATCTTCTTCAACCAGGCGCGGATGTCCGCGGCGGGGCTGGCGCAGATCGCCGTCGTGATGGGGTCGTGCACGGCCGGCGGCGCCTACGTGCCGGCGATGTCCGATCAGACGATCATCGTCAAGGGCAACGGCACGATCTTCCTCGGCGGTCCGCCGCTGGTGAAGGCCGCCACCGGCGAGGACGTCACCGCCGAGGAGCTCGGCGGCGCCGACGTCCACACGCGCGAGTCGGGCGTCGCGGACTACTTCGCCGAGGACGACCGCCACGCGCTGCACCTGGCCCGCACCCTCGTCGCCTCGCTCAACCGCGTGAAGCCGGCGGTCGCCGACCTCACCGCCCCCGAGGAGCCGGCCTACGACCCGCAGGAACTTTACGGCGTCATTCCCGCCGAGGTGCGCACGCCGTACGACGTCCGCGAAGTGATTGCCCGCGTCGTCGACGGGTCGCGCTTCGACGAGTTCAAGGCCCGCTACGCCACGACGCTGGTCTGCGGCTTCGCCCGGCTGCACGGCCGGCTCATCGGCCTGATTGCCAACAACGGCGTGCTGTTCTCGGAGTCGGCGCTCAAGGCCACCCACTTCATCGAGCTCTGCAACCTGCGCGGCGTGCCGCTGGTGTTCCTGCAGAACATCACCGGGTTCATGGTCGGGCGGGCCTATGAACGCGGCGGCATCGCCAAGGACGGCGCCAAGATGGTGCACGCCGTCGCCAACTCGGTGGTGCCCAAGTTCACGGTGCTCATCGGCGGGTCGTTCGGCGCCGGCAACTACGGCATGTGCGGACGCGCCTACGAGCCGCGCTTCCTGTGGATGTGGCCCAACGCGCGCATCTCGGTAATGGGCGGGGAGCAGGCCGCCGGCGTCCTCACCACGGTGAAGCGCGATCAGCTGGCCCGCGCCGGCCAGCCCTTCCCCGCCGCCGACGAGGCGGCGATCCGCGATCCGATCCTGGCGAAGTACGACGCCGAAGGGTCGCCCTACTACTCGACCGCGCGGCTGTGGGACGACGGCATCCTCGACCCGGCCGACACCCGCACGGCGCTCGCGCTCGGCCTGTCGGCCGCCGCCAACGCGCCGATTCCGCCGCCGAAGTACGGCGTGTTCCGCATGTAGGCCGCGATGTACGAATTCCTCGCCGTCCGCCGCGACGGTCCCGTCGAGTACCTTACGCTCAACCGCCCCGACGTCCGCAACGCGTTCAACGACGCCGTCATCGCCGAGTTGCAGCGATGGGCCGAGGCCGCCGCCTCCGATCCGGCGCTGCGCGTCGTCGTGCTCGGCGGCGCCGGCACGGTGTTCAGCGCCGGGGCCGACGCCGCCTGGATGGCGCGCATGGCCGGCTACTCACGTGAGGAGAACGAGGCCGACGCGCGGCGCACGACGGCGATGCTGCGCGCGCTGAACTCGCTGCCGGTCGGCGTGATCGGCCGCATCCAGGGCGCGGCCCTGGGCGGCGGCGCCGGGCTGGCCGCCGTCTGCGACGTGGTCGTCGCCGAGACGGGCGCCGTGTTCGGCTTCACCGAGAGCAAGCTCGGCATCGTGCCGGCCATGATCTCGCCGTTCGTGCTGCCGAAGATCGGCGTGTCGGCCGCCCGCGAGCTGTTCCTCACCGGCCGCCGCTTCGACGCCGCCCGGGCCCACGCCATCGGGCTGGTCCACGCGGTGGTGCCCGCCGACGCCCTCGACGCGGCGGTGCAGGACTACGTCCGCGAGTTCTTGTCGGCGGCGCCGACCGCGGTGGCCGTGGCCAAACGCCTCATCCCGCAGGTGGCGGGCCGGTCGCCGGACGAAGTGGCCGAGCTGACCGCCGCCACCATCGCCGCGCAACGCGCCTCGGCCGAAGGCCAGGATGGCTTGCGGGCGTTTCTCGACAAGCGCCCGGCGGGCTGGCTGCCGCGATGATTCGTCGGGTGCTGGTGGCCAATCGGGGGGAGATCGCGCTCCGGGTGATTCGTGCCTGTCGCGTCGCCGGCCTCGAATCGGTGGCCGTCTACTCGGATGCCGACGCCGCAGCGCCGCACGTGCTCGCCGCCGATCGCGCCGCCCGCATCGGACCGCCGCCGGCGGCCGAGAGCTATCTGAACGTCGCCGCCCTGCTCGACGCGGCGCGCGCCCACGGCGCCGATGCCGTGCATCCCGGCTACGGCTTCTTGTCGGAGCGGGCCCACTTCGCCCGGGCGGTCGAGGACGCCGGCCTCGTCTTCATCGGCCCGCCGGCCGACGCCATCGAGCGGCTGGGGTCGAAGACCGGCGCCCGCCGCCTCATGGAGGCCGCCGGGGTCCCGGTGGTGCCGGGCGAGACGTCCGCCGACCAGAGCGACGCGGCGCTCACCGCCGCGGCCACGCGTATCGGCGTGCCGCTGCTGGTCAAGCCGGCCGCGGGCGGCGGCGGCATCGGCATGAAGGCGGTACGCGACCTCACCGACCTGCCGACGGCGCTGGCCCAGGCGCGGCGCGAGGCGACCGCCGCTTTCGGCAACGGCCACCTGTATCTCGAACGGCTCGTCGAGCGGCCGCGCCACGTCGAGGTGCAGGTATTCGGCGATCGGCACGGCGCGATCGTGCATCTCTTCGAGCGTGAGTGCTCCGCCCAGCGCCGCCATCAGAAGGTGGTGGAAGAGACGCCGTGCCCGGTGCTCACGCCGGCGCTGCGCGCCCGCATGGGCGCGGCGGCGGTCACCGCCGCGGCCGCCGTCGGCTACCAGAACGCCGGCACGGTCGAGTTCCTCCTCGAGGGCTCCGGCGACGACGCCCGCTTCTACTTCCTGGAGATCAACACCCGCCTGCAGGTGGAGCATCCGATCACGGAGTGCGTCGTCGGCGTCGATCTCGTGCAGGCGCAGCTGGCTGTCGCCGCCGGGCAGCCGCTGCCCTGGCGCCAGGACGACCTGCAGCAGCGCGGCCACGCCATCGAGTGCCGGGTCTACGCCGAGGATCCGTCGCGTGGGTTCCTGCCGCAGGCCGGACCGCTGCTCCGCTATCGCGAGCCGGCCGGCCCCGGAGTCCGCGTCGACGCCGGCGTGGTCGAAGGCGGCGAGGTGTCGGTGTACTACGACCCGCTGCTGGCCAAGCTCATCGTCTGGGGCGCCACGCGCGACGAGGCGATGGCCCGCACGCGCGAGGCCCTGGCCCGCTTCGAGATCCTCGGTCTGACCACGAACCTGGAGTTCCTGCAGGCGCTGGTCGCCGACGCGGCGTTCACCCGCGGCGACCTGGACACCGGGTTCCTCGATCGCGAACTGCACCGCCTGACCACGCCCGCGCCGCTGCCGCCCGAGGTGTTGGCCGCCGCCGCGTGGCGCGCCGCCACCGCCGTCGCCGTGCCCGCCGGCGGATCCGGACAGGCGGCGCAGTTCGATCCGTTCGACACGATTCGCGGGTGGCGCGGATGAGCCGCCGCTACACCGTGACGCACGCTGGCACCGCCCACGCCGTGGAGCTGCTCGGCGGCGGCGAGGTGCGCGTGGACGGCACGGCGCTGCGCGTCGAGGACGCCGGCGACGGCCGCTGCCTGGTGGTGGACGCCGATGGTCGCCGCACCCTGGTGGCCGCGGCCGGGTCCGCGCAGGCGCCGTGGCTGTTCGCCGCGGGCCAGGCGTGGCGCGTGGACGTCGCGCCCGAGGGCAGCCGCCCGACCCGCGCGTCGGGGGCCGACGCCGACATGACCGCGCCGATGCCGGCCACCGTGGTGACCATCGCGGCGCCGCCTGGCACGCAGGTGGCCACCGGCGATCCGCTGATCGTGCTCGAGGCCATGAAGATGGAGCTGGTGGTGCGCGCTCCGCGTGCCGGTCAGGTGAGCGCCGTCCATTGCCGCGTCGGCGAGATCGTGCGGCCGGGGACGCGGCTGGTGGAGTTGGCCCCGTGAGCCAGTCC
>CAYUAX010000114.1:0-257 GCA_964442845.1 uncultured Bifidobacteriaceae bacterium
GGTCGCCCCCCCGTGCCCGGCGCGCGGCCGCCGTATCCGGGCGGGCCGCGGCCGGCCGGCACGACGCCCTCGGCCCTCGGCGGCCCGCGCCCGCTGCCCTCGCAGCCGGTGCGCCCGGGCCAGCCCGGCTTCCCGCCGCGTCCCGGTCAGTATCCGCAGCGTCCGGGCATGCCGCCTGGACGTCCGCCGATGGGCACCCGCCCGGGCGGCGGCTTCCGGCCGGCTGGCCGGCCGTCGGGCGGGTCGCGGCGTGACAG
>CAYUAX010000114.1:267-15097 GCA_964442845.1 uncultured Bifidobacteriaceae bacterium
CCGGGTATGCCGTTCCGCCCGATGGGCGGCCGTCCCACGAGCGGTCCGCGCCGTGACGGCGGCTCGCGGCAGATGCCGGCGCCGCCGCCGGTCGCCCTGCCGCCGATCAGCCGCACGATCACGCTGGCCGAGGGCATGACCGTCAAGGACCTTTCGGACAAGCTCGAAGTGCGCGTCAAGGACGTCCTGAAGGTGCTGCTCGACCGGCGGATGATGATGAACATCAATTCCGCCGTGGACATGGACACCGCCCGGGACGTCGCCCGCACGTTCGGCGCCGAGGTCGAAACCCGCAGCTTCGAAGAGGAGCTGCTCGAGGAAGCGTCGGAGGGCGTCGACGCCAAGGACCAGATCGTCCGCGCTCCGGTGGTCACCGTGATGGGCCACGTCGACCACGGCAAGACCACGCTGCTCGACTCGATCCGCACCACGCGGGTCGCCGAGCGCGAGGCCGGCGGCATCACCCAGCACATCGGGGCCTACCTGGTCGGCGGCGTCGGCGAGCAGAAGGACAAGAGCATCGTCTTCCTCGACACGCCCGGCCACGAGGCGTTCACCCTGATGCGCGCCCGCGGCGCCAAGGTGACCGACGTGGTCATCCTGGTGGTCGCGGCGGACGACGGCGTGATGCCGCAGACCCGCGAGGCGATCGACCACGCCAAGGCGGCCGGCGTGCCGATCATCGTCGCCGTCAACAAGATCGACAAGCCGGGCGCCAATCCCGAAGTGGTCAAGCGCCAGCTGTCCGACCTCGGCCTGATGCCCGAAGCGTGGGGCGGCACCACCGTGTTCGTCGAAGTGTCGGCGAAGCAGAAGACCAACCTCGAGCTGCTGCTCGAGATGATCCTGCTCGTCACCGAGATCGGCGAACTCAAGGCCAACCCGAAGCGCTCGGCGGTCGGCACCGTGCTCGAGACGAAGCTCGATCGCGGCCGCGGCCCGGTGGCCACGGTGCTGGTGCAGGACGGCACGCTCAACGTCGGCGACGACATCATCGCCGGGCCGGTCGTCGGCCGCGTCCGCGCGCTGATCGACGACCGCGGCCGGCCGGCCAAGGCGGCCGGGCCCTCGACGCCGGTCGAAGTGCTGGGGCTCGAAACGCTGCCCTCCCCCGGCGACTCGTTCCAGGCGGTGGCCGACCCAGCCAAGGCGCGGCAGATCGCCATGTTCCGCCAGGCCCGGGCCAAGGAGAAGGCGCTGGTCGCCAAGGGCAGCCGGCTCACGCTGGAGACGCTGCAGCAGCAGATGGCCGAAGGCGGCATCAAGGACCTGCCGATCATCGTCAAGGCCGACGTGCAGGGCTCGGCCGAGGTGCTGGCCAGCTCGCTCGCCAAGCTGTCGGACGACAAGGTCAAGGTCAAGGTCATCCACTCGGCGGTCGGCGCCATCAACGAGTCGGACGTACTGCTGGCCACCGCCAGCAACGCCATCATCATCGGCTTCAACGTGCGGCCGGATCGCAACGCCGCCGACGTCGCCGAACGCGAGAAGGTGGACATCCGCCACCACACGGTGATCTACACGGTCACCGAGGAAATCCAGAAGGCGATGGCCGGCATGCTCGAGCCGACCTTCAAGGAAGTGCGGCTCGGCTCGGCCGAAGTGCGCGACACCTTCAAGGTGCCGAAGGCCGGCACCATCGCCGGCTGCATGGTCAAGGACGGCCGCATCACGCGCCAGGGCGACGCCCAGGTGCGGCTGCTGCGCGACAACGTGGTGGTGTGGGAGGGCAAGCTGGCCTCGCTGCGCCGCTTCAAAGACGACGTCAGCGAGGTCAAGGCCGGCATGGAATGCGGCATCGGCCTGCAGAACTACAACGACGTCAAGGTCGGCGACGTGATCGAGGTGTTCCAGATGGAGCGCGTCGCCGCGTCGGCCTAGCCCGGGCAGGAGCGCGCCGTGGCCGTCGTGCTCCTGACCATCGACCTCCACCTGCCCTTCGCGCAGTCGCTGAAGGACAAGCGGATGATTCTGCGCGGCGTCAAGGACCGCGCGAAGAAGTTCAACGTCAGCGTCGCCGAGGTCGACCATCACGACCTGTGGCAGCGCGCCACGCTCGCCGTCGTCGCCGTCGCCACCGACGGCGCCCACGCCGAACGGGAGCTGCAGGCCGTCGTCAACGAGCTCGAACGCCACGAGCCGGGCCTGATTTCTCGGACGGACATCGAACATCTGGCGTAGCGAGCGTTCGATCTCCGGGCGTAGCGGCTGGCGGCTAGCGGCTAGACAACTGACGCCCAGTCGTTGGCATCGTCACAGCGTGACTTACTAGCCGCTAGCCCCTAGCCGCTAGCCGCTAGATAATGATCCCTATGCCGCTGAGCCACCGCACCGAGCGCGTCGCCGAGCAGCTGCGCGAGGAGATCAGCCAGATCCTGGCCACCGAGGTCTCGGATCCGGGCGTCGGCCTCGTTACGGTGAGCCGCGTCAAGGTCACGCCCGACCTGTCGCTGGCGCGCGTCTACTGGACCATCCTCGGCGACGCCGCCGAACGGAAGAAGACGACCAAGGCGCTGCAGCGCGCCGCGCCCTTCGTGCGCCACGTGCTGGCCGGCCGGCTGTCGCTGCGCCGCGTGCCCGAGGTGCAGTTCCTGTTCGACGAGGGGCTGGCCGCGCACGCCCGCGTCGAGGAGATCCTGCACGAGCTCCACGAAGAAGAGGCAGCCCGCGCCGAGGCCGCACCGGCGGCACCCGACGCGCCGCCGGCCGCGCCGTCCGATGACCCGCCCCGGCGCTCCTGATCCGCCGGCGCTGGCGGCGATCGTCGCCGCGCTGCGCGCCGCCCGCCGCGTCGTCGTGTCGTCGCACGAACGGCCCGACGGCGACGCCATCGGCTCGGGCATGGCGCTCGTGCTGGCGCTGCGCGCCCAGGGCGTCGAGGCGCGGATGGCGATGTGCGACGTGCCGCCGCCCTATTTGCAGCCGTTCCCGGGCGTCGACACGCTGTGGATCACCCGCGAGGTGACCGAGACGTTCGACGCCGCGGTGATCATGGAGTGCAGCAGCCTCGAGCGCACCGGCGTCGCCGGCCTCGACCGCTCGCCGGTGGTCAACATCGACCACCACCCCGGCAACACCGGCTACGGCGTCGAGCGCTGGATCGACGAGTCGGCGGCGGCCTGCGGCGAGCAGGTCTACGCGCTCGTCCGTGCCCTCGATGCGCCGTTCACCGCCGAAGTCGCCACCCACGTCTACCTGGCGATCCTCACCGACACCGGGTCGTTCCACTTCTCGCACCTGACGCCGCGCACCTACGAGATCGCGGCGCGCTGCGTCGAGGCCGGCGCCGACCCGCAGTGGATCGCCCGTACCCATTACGACAGCAGCAGCCTGGGCCGCGTCCGGCTGTTCGGCGCGGTGCTGTCGGCGATGGTCGTCGACCCGAGCGGCCGCATCGCGCTGCTGGCGCTGACACCGGCGATGGCCGCGGCCGCCGGCGGGACCTACGACGACACCGAGGGCCTCATCAACTTCCCGCTCTCGGTGCAGGACGTGCAGGCCGTGGCGTTCTTCAAGGAAACGACGACGCCCGGCGAGTGGCGCGTCAGCCTGCGCTCGAAGGGCGCCACCGACGTCGGCGCCATCGCCAAGGCGCGTGGGGGCGGCGGGCATCGCAACGCCGCCGGCTGCAGCGCGCGCGGACCGCTCGACGAGGTGCGCCGAGAGTTCCTGGCCGCGCTCGAGGCGGCGGTCGCGGCCGCGGCATCCTGACCGCCGTGCCTCGCCTCGCCGCTGACGGCGTCCTGGTCGTCGACAAACCCTCGGGCCCGACCTCGCACGACGTGGTGCAGGTCGCGCGCCGCACCTTCGGTCCGCGCGTCGGCCACACCGGCACCCTCGACCCGCTGGCCAGCGGCGTGCTGCCGCTGGTGGTCGGCCGGGCGACGCGGCTGGCGCAGTTCCTCACCGGCGCCGCTAAGAGCTACGACGCGACCATCGCGTTCGGCCGCGAGACCGACACCCACGACGCCGCCGGCCGCATCACGGCGTGGATCGTCCGGACACCCGACGCGGCGGACCTCGCCGCCGCGGTGGCTGCGGTGCGCCGGCGGCACAGGAAAAAGCCACCCGTCTACTCCGCCAAGAAGATCGGCGGCGAGGCGGCGCATCGCCTGGCCCGACGCGACCAGGCCGTGGTCCCACCGCCGGCGGATGTCGAGATCCACGACGCGGCGCTGCTCGACGTGACGGAGTTCGAGGCTCGCCTGCGGCTGCGGGTCTCGGCCGGGTTCTATGTCCGCTCGCTGGCGCACGACCTGGGCCGACAGCTCGGCGTCGGGGCCCATCTGGCGGCGCTGCGCCGCACCGCCGCCGGCCCCTTCAACCTCGCCGACGCCGTGCCGTGGGTGGACCTGGCGACGGGGGCGGCGACGATGGCGGCGACTGTCGTCCCGCTGGACGCCCTGCTTCCCGAACTGCCGGCCGCCCGATTGGACGCCCAGGGGGCGGAGTGGGTGCGGCACGGCCGCCGGGTCACCGCCGCGCTGTCGGCGCCGATTCCCGGCCCGGGCGGGCCGGTGCGGCTGCTCGACCGGGCCGGCCGCCTGCTCGGCATCGGCACGGCCGTCGAGGTCGGCGCCGGGGCGGCCCCGGCCGTGGTTTTGCAGCCCGCGGTGGTTCTGGGCTACGATTGAAGGTCATCCTGCGGGCAAAACCGCAGACATACGGCGGCGTGGAGCGGCGGCAGGCCGCACTCTGGGCCGTGCGTGGAGGCATCGTGGCACTGACGAAGGACAAGAAGACCGAGCTCATCGGCTCGTACCGCACGCATGGCACCGACACCGGGTCGCCGGAGGTTCAGGTCGCCATCCTCAGCGAACGCATCACCTACCTCACCGAGCATTTCAAGAGCCACGCGAAGGACCACCACTCGCGGCGCGGCCTCCTGAAGCTCGTCGGCCAGCGCCGGCGGCTGCTCGACTATCTCAAGAGCAAGGACACCGACCGCTACGCGGAGCTCATCAAGCGCCTCGGTATCCGCAAGTAGGCCTGCTGCCGTCGTCGGCCGCCCTGCGGCCGGGCGGGCAACGGGCGACGTCCAGCGCCGGCGAGCGGCGCGGGCACGGCCGCGCACCAGGCGCGGCGGGCCAGCAAGTCCGGGGAACGTGACCCCGGCATTCGAGGTTTCCAATGGTCAAGCGTGAGATCCAAGTCGGCCAGCACACCCTCTCGATCGAGACCGGGCGTCTGGCCAAGCAGTCCGATGGCGGCGTCGTCGTGCGCATGGGCGACACGATGGTGCTGGTGACGGCCTGTCATGCGTCGAGCCCGCGCGAGGGCATCGACTTCCTGCCGCTGACGGTCGACTACCGTGAGTACACGTACGCGTCGGGGCGCATTCCCGGCGGCTTCTTCAAGCGCGAGGGCAAGGCCACCGAGAAGGAGACGCTGACCAGCCGGGTGATCGACCGGCCGATCCGGCCGCTCTTCCCCGCCGGCTGGGCTTACGAGACCCAGGTGATCGCCTTCGTGTTGTCGGCCGACAAGGACCACGACTCCGACGTGCTCGCCATCACCGGCGCGTCGGCGGCGCTGGCGCTGTCGGAGATGCCGTTCGAGAAGACCATCGCCGGCGTCCGCGTCGGCCTGGTGGACGGCCAGTACGTCGTCAACCCGACGTTCCCGCAGCGCAAGCAGAGCCGCCTCGACCTGGTGGTCGCGGGCAGCAAGGACGGCATCGTGATGGTGGAGGCCGGCGCCCAGGAGGTGTCGGAGGAGGAAGCCATCACCGCCCTGGAGGTCGCCCACGCGGCGATCAAGGACATCTGCGGGATGATCGACGCCCTGGCCGCCGTGGCCGGGCGCAAGAAGCTGCCCAAGCCCGAGGTGAAGGTCGACGCGGCGTTCCGGCAGGCGATCGAGAGCAAGGCCCTGGCGCCGCTGACCGACGCGATGCGCATCAAGGGCAAGCTCGAGAACTACGCCACCGTCGCCAAGGTCGAGAAGGAGATCATCGCCGGGCTGCCCGAGGACCAGGCGAGCCGCAAGGGCGAGGCCAAGGGCATCCTGCACGAGCTGCAGGAGAAGGTGCTGCGCGACGAGATCCTGGTCCGCGGCGTCCGCCTCGACGGCCGCAAGTTCGACGAGATCCGCCCGATCACCATCGAAAACACCGTGCTGCCGCGCGTGCACGGCTCGTCGGTGTTCACCCGCGGCGAGACCCAGGCGCTGGTCACCGTCACGCTCGGCACCGCCGACGACCAGCAGAAGATCGAGATGGTCGACGGCGAGATGTGGAAGCGCTTCATGCTCCACTACAACTTCCCGCCGTTCTCGGTCGGCGAGGTGAAGCCGATGCGCGGCCCGGGCCGCCGCGAGATCGGCCACGGCGCGCTGGCCGAGCGGGCGCTGGCGCCGATGATGCCGGCCGAAGCCGACTTCGCCTACACGGTGCGCATCGTCTCGGACATCCTCGAGTCGAACGGCAGCTCGTCGATGGCGTCGGTGTGCGGCGGCTCGCTGGCGATGATGGACGCCGGCGTGCCGATCAAGGCGCCGGTGGCCGGCGTGGCCATGGGCCTCATCATGGACGAGGCCACCGGCAAGTACGCGGTGCTGAGCGACATCGCCGGCGCCGAGGACCACTACGGCGACATGGACTTCAAGGTGGCAGGCACCGCCGCCGGCATCACCGCGCTGCAGATGGACATCAAGGTGACCGGCATCTCCTCGGACGTGATGCGCGCCGCCCTCAACCAGGCCAAGGCCGGCCGTCTGCACATCCTCGGCCTGATGCAGCAGGCGCTGCCGGCGTCGCGGACGAACATGTCGGCTTACGCGCCGCGCATCGTCAGCATCAAGATCCCGGTCGACAAGATCCGCGACGTCATCGGGCCGGGCGGCAAGATGATCCGCAGCATCATCGAGAAGACCGGCGTGAAGATCGACGTCGAGGACGACGGCCGGGTCAACGTCGCCAGCGCCGACGAGGCCGCCGCCGCCAAGGCGATCGGCATGATCCAGGAGCTGACGGCGACGCCCGAGCTGAACAAGACCTACCTCGGCAAGGTGCAGCGCATCACCGACTTCGGCGCGTTCGTCGAGATCATGGCCGGCACCGACGGCCTGCTGCACGTCTCGGAGATCGCCAACCATCGCGTGAAGGACGTGCGCGACGAGCTGAAGGAAGGCCAGCAGATCCTGGTCAAGGTCATCAACATCGACCCGACCGGCAAGATCCGCCTGAGCCGCAAGGCGCTGCTGCCCTCGGAAGGCGGTCCGCCGCCGGCCGAGCCGGGCAGCGAGCCATCGGGCGGGGACGGCGGCGACCGCGGCGGCGATCGGCCGCGCGGTCCGCGTCGCGATCGCGGCGACCGCGGCCCGCGCCGCGACTGACCACGACCACCGTTCGAGACGTCCACGAGGGCGGGCCGCCGGGCCCGCCCTTCGTGCGTACGGGCGGCGCTACAATCGAGCTATGCCGTTCGCCGCCCGTCCACTCGCCGTCGTCGGCCTGTGCCTGGCAGCACTGGCCGCGCCGACCGCCCAGGACACCGCGCCCAACCGCCGCGCCTTCACCATCGTGGCCCGCGACGGCCGCTTCGCGCCGGATCGCATCGACGCGGTGAAGGACGACCTGGTCACCATCCACCTGCGCAGCGAAGGCGCCCCGCACAGCTTCGCCATCGACGCCTACCGGCTGATGAAGCGGGCCGGCGCCGGCGAGACGGTGACGTTCCAGTTCCGCGCCGACCAGGTCGGCCGCTTCGTCTACTACTGCAGCCTGTCGGCGGATGCGCAGTGCGCCGACATGAAGGGCACGCTGGTCGTCACCGAGCGCTGAGGCCCTTCGTACGCTGCCCGCTGCCCGGCCTGAGCGCCAGTCGGCGTCGTCGCCGTTCGCGAAGCCCTGTGGAGGGGCCGCTGGGAGTTGCGACAACGCGAGCACGCTGGGGGGATCAGGCAGTGTCACGGACCTGCCGTCCAGCGGTCACATCGCGGCGAGCGCAGCGTTGACCGGCCCCGGAACCGGGATTCGCGGGCGGTGATGACGCCGACTGGTTGTTCGGCAGAGCTGAAGCTCTGCCCTACTTGGGGCTTTCCGGAGGGCACGGACGCGGGAGTCGAGTCGGCCCTTCGCCGTCGTCTGCGACGGACTAACCGGAGACTGCGTGCCTACCGTCGCGGGAACTTGTCGGGGTTGTCGGTGAACAGCGCATCCACGCCGAGCGTGTAGAGGTAGTGGGCCATCTCGGCCTCGACCGATGCGTAGCCGGGCGTCGCCGCGGATCGGAACGTGTACGGCGTCACGGTCAGGCCAGCGGCGTGCGCCTCCTTCACCAGGTCTGGCTTTGCCGTCAGGATCTCCTTGGCCGGGCCGAAGCCGGTCACGACGCCCTTCCATGCAGCGACGAAGGCCGGCACGTCGACGGGGGCGCGGCCGAGCAGCAGCACCACCGGCACGCCGATCTTCCGCGCCGACAGCGCGCGCGCCGTGCTCTCGCCGAACGTCTGCAGGATGATCGGCGTCTTCGGATCGGCCGACGGCCCCCGCAGCTTCAGCCGATCGAGCGCGGCTTCGACCAGCGCCGGAAAGTCCACATCGCGGCCGGCGTAGATCTCCGGCGTCTTCAGTTCGGGATAGAGGCCCGCCTTGCCCTTGATGAGCGCCACCGCCTCATCGAACGTCGGCACCCGTTCCCCGGCGAACTTGGCGTCGAACCACGAGCCGGCGTCGAGGGTCTTGATCTCGGCCAGCGTGAAGTCGTTGGCCAGCCACACCCGCCGCGGCTTGCCCTCGTAGGTGATCTCGGTGGCGCGATCGGGGAAGCGCGTCTCGACGTCGGTGGTGCGCTCGAGCGAGGGGTCGTGCAGGCAGATGAGCACGCCGTCCCGGGTCACCGCCAGGTCCTGCTCGACGAAGTCGGCCCCCTGGGCGAGTGCCAAGCGATACGCAGCCAGCGTGTGTTCGGGGGCGTAGGCCGAAGCGCCGCGATGGGCGACGTTCAGCTTCCGGGGTCCCTGGGCCGCCGGCCCGGCCGTCACCATGGCCAGTCCGAGCAGCGCGATCGTGACGAGGGTGCGCATGGGTGGGCACTCACTCCTTGGCCGGCAGAATCCCATGCGGCTGTAACGGCGCGGCGACGCCGCGCCACGCCTGCGCCGCGGCGATGCGCTCGGGCATCGGCGGGTGCGAGTAGAACAGCCAGCGCGCCAGCCGCGACGGCCGCTCCTCGGCGAGGTTCTGCTGCGACAGCCGCCGCATCGCCGTGACGAACGCCGCCGGGTTGCCGGTGAGCCGCAGCGCGAAGCGATCGGCGCGGCGCTCCTGGGCGCGCGACAGGGCGTTGCCGACCGGCAGCATCACGAAGGAGAAGACACCGGCGACCAGCAGCAGCACCGGCGCGCCGGCGACGTCGGCGACGCTGGCCAGGCCGAGCCACGGCGCGGTCCAGGCCAGCACTGCCTGCGCGATCCAGAAGCCGGCGACGATCGTCGCCGCCTGCACCGCCATGCTGCGCCACAGGTCGTGGTGCACGTGGTGCGACAGCTCGTGGGCGAGAATCACCTCGATCTCGTCCTCGGAGTAGCCGTCGAGCATCGTGTCGGAGATGAGGATGCGGCGCGACCGGCCGATGCCGGCCAGCGCCGCGTTGGCCTTGCGCGTGTGCGAGCTGAGCGCCCACTCGTAGGCGCCGATCACCGGCGCGCCGGCGCGGGCCGCCAGCTGCAGCAGCCGCGCCGACAGCTCGGGGCGGCTGAGCGGCCGCACCCTATAGAAGATCGGCAGCAGCAGTACCGGCGCCAGCCGCGCCAGGCCGACCATGGCGACGACGAACAGCGCCGCCGACACCAGCCACCAGCGCTCGGGCGCCCAGCGCATCGACAGGTAGACCGTCGACAGCCCGGCCACCATCACCCCGCCGCTGGCCACCGCCGCCTTGACGTGATCGGCGAGCCAGTGCGCCATGATCTGCGTCGATAGTCCGTAGCGGCGCTCGAGCCAGAAGCCCTGGTACCACGCGAACGGCAGTTCGAGGAGGTGGACGGTGACGGCCAGGCCGGTGGCGTAGAGCGCCACCGCGGCCGACGGCGCCAACGGCCACGGCAACCACGATGCGATCCACTCGGCGGCCGTGCGGAACAGCCCGGAGGCGCCGGTCGCCGCCAGCACCAGCAGGAAGGCGCCGACCAGGGCCGTGCCCGCGGCATCGGCGCGACGGCGGCGGCGGTGGTAGCGGGTGGACTTGTCTTCGTTCACGGCGGCGCCACCAGGACGCGCCGTCCAGGGTACGACAACCGCCGGGCTGCCGCCAACGCGGTCCCGCGGGCTACGAGCGGCGCAGCGCCACGCCGCCGTTGGTGGTCTGCAGGTCGATGCGGGCGCCGCCGCCGTTCAGGCGGCCGGCGACGCGGCGCCGGGTCTGCTCCCCGTCCACGTCGAGGGCGAAGTCCTCGACGCTGACCCGCCCGTTGGTGCAGCGCGCGGTGACGTCGGCGCGGGTGCCGTCGGGCACCGCCAGCCGCACGCCGCCGTTGACGCTGGCCAGCGACACCCGGCCATCGGCGGCCAGCGCACCGCCGACCTCGAGTTCGACGCCGCCGTTGGTGGTGCGGGCGTCGAGCAGGGTGACGTCCGTCACGCGGCCGTGGACGCCGCCGTTGGTGGCGGTGGCCCGCACTTCGCCGCCGACGTTGTCGAGGCGGACGCCGCCGTTGACGGTGCGCAGATCGACGTGGACGCCGGCCGGGACCCGCACCGTGTAGGTGACCTTGTGGCCGCCCCAGCGGCCACGCGGCACCACCGTCTCGATGCGGACCCGGGTCGGCCCGGCCTCTTCGCGGATCTCCAGGCGGGCGAGCTGCTCGCGCGCGGCGTCGTCGGAACTGGCCGTGACACGGCGTTCGGCGATCACCTGGACCGGGCCGGCCGTGGCCGCCTCGGCGCGGATCTCGCCGTTGACGTTGATCACTTCCAGGTGGCCGCCGGGGGCGATCGTATAGCTGCGTTCCCAGGTGTCCTGGGCGCTGCCCTGCCAGATGCCGAGCGAGAAGTCGCCGTCCCCGCCGGCGCGCACCTCGCAGCCGGCGCCGGCCAGCGCCGCCGCCAGCACCCCGGCCGCCCATCCCCCAGCCCGCAGCGACGCCTTGGTCATGGCTCCCCCTGCGGAAGAGATACGACCGGCCGGGCCGCGGAGTTCGCGGCCGGGTCAGTTCATCTGCAGCGAGATCACCTTCGACACCCCCGGCTCCTCCATGGTCACGCCGTAGAGCCGGTTGGCGATCTCCATGGTCTTGCGGTTGTGGGTGATGACGATGAACTGGGTGCGGTCGAGCATGCCGCGCAGCATCTCGACGAAGCGGCCGATGTTGGCGTCGTCGAGCGGCGCGTCGATCTCGTCGAGCAGGCAGAACGGGCTCGGCTTGTAACGGAAGATGGCGAACATCAGCGCGATCGCCGTCAGCGCTTTCTCGCCGCCCGAAAGCAGCATCACGCTCTGCAGCCGCTTGCCGGGCGGCGAGGCGACGATGTCGATGCCGCTCTCGAGCGGGTCGTTCTCGTCGAGCAGGGTGAGGCCGGCACGGCCGCCGCCGAACAGCGTCGTGAAGGTCTGCTGGAAGTTGGTGTTGATGGCCGTGAAGGCGTCGCGGAACCGGCTGTGGGTGGTCTCGTCGATGCGCTTGATCGCCTCGTTGGTCTGGGCGATCGAGTCGATCAAGTCCTGGCGCTGGGTGGTCAGGAAGCCGCGCCGCTCGTCCATCTCGGCGAACTGCTGGATGGCCATCATGTTCACCGGCCCGAGCCGGTCGATGCGGGCGCGCAGCTCGGCGATGGCCTCCTCGGCGGTCATCGCCGCGGCGGCCAGGCCGGCGACGGCGTCGTCCTCGACGGGCGTGGCGACCGCCGCGTCCGCTTCGGGAACGGCGGCCTCGGTGTCGCCCTCGTCGTCGTCGGGTTCGGCGACGGCGCGACGGATCGCCCGCGCGTCGGGCGCCAGGATGCCCTGGCGCTCCATCTCGGCCACTTCGGCGGCCACGGCGTCGAGATCGGCCTGGACCGCGTCGAGGCTCTGCTGCGCCAGGTGGCTCAAGTCGGCTTCGGCGGTCGCCCGCGAGACGTCGAGTTCGGCGGCCAGCGCACGCACCGCGTCGAGCGCCCGGCGGGCGTCGCGAATCGACTGTTCCTGCCGCTCGGTCGCGGCCTTGAGCACCAGCGTCTCGTCGTCGGCGCGCAGCACCTCCTCGCGCAGCGCCTCGAGCGCCTTGACGCCCTCGTCCATGAGGCGCTGCCCTTCGACCGACGCCTCCAGCAGGCGGGCGCGCTGGGTGCGCATCAACTCGACGTCGCGGCGGCCGGCCTCGGCCCGAGCCGACAGCTCCTGGGCCGCCTCCTCGAGCCGCGCCACTTCGGCGGCGGCGGCGACGGCGCGCTCGGCGAGGCCGGCGTGCTGGGCCCGGGCCTCGGCGGCGCGCTGGCTCAGGGTCTGGGCCTCGTCACGGGTCTCGGCCAGGCGGCGCTGCGCCTCGGCCAGCGCGGCGTCGAGCGTGGCGCGCTCTTCGGCCAGCCGGCCGATCGACGCCTGGGCCTCGGCCTGCCGGCCGTCGAGGGCGGCGATGGCCTCGCGGGCGCCGCGCGCCTCGCTGGCGACCAGCTCGGCCCGCTGGCGCACGCGCGCCTCGTCGGCGGCGGCACGGTGCTGATCGGCTTCGGCGGCGACGATCGCCTTCTCGTGGCGATGGGCGTCGGCGATCGTGGCGGCGACGGCGGCGGTCGCCGCCGCGATGGCCGTATCGAAGGCCAGGATCTCGTGCCGCAGCGTGGCCAGCGCGGCGCCGGCCGCGCCGACCGCGTCACGCAGGTCCTTGATCTCCCGCTTGGTGGCGAGGATGCCGCGCGCCTCGGTGCGGCTGCCGCCGCTCACCACGTGGGCGCCGCGGTAGACGTCGCCGTCGGCGGTCACCACCGGCAGCTCGGTCGTCGCCGCCAGGGCCGCCGCCTCGTCGAGAGTGCGGACGATCACGGCATCGCCAATCACGTGGCGCAGGCTGTCGGCGAACGGGCCGTTCACCCGGACGACGTCGCTCAATCGCGCCGCGCCGTCGGGCAGGGCTCCAGCTGTGGCGGTCGGAGGTGGCGCGGATCCGCCGGTGACGATGAACCCGCACCGCCCGGCGTCCTGACCGCGGACGAGCGCAAAGCCGGCATGCGCCTGGGCCTGGTGATCGACGACGACGTGCTGCAGCAGGTCGCCGAGCACCGCCTCGACGGCGCGCTCGTAGCGCGATTCGACGTCGAGGTAGTCGGCGAGCGCGCCGTGCTGGCCGACGGCGTCGTCGGCGCTGGCCAGCAGCATCCGCGCACCGTCGCCGAATGCCGCGCGGGCGGCGTCCATTTCCTCGAGCGAGCGCAGCCGGGCCGTCTGTCCGGCCAGATCGTGCTCGGCCTCGCGGGCGGCGCGCTCGCGCCGCTGGTGGGTCTCGCGGGCCTGCGCCAGGTCGGCCTCGTGAGCCGCCTTCGACGCCAGCGTGGCGTGCAGCGCCGCCTGCGCCTCCTGCACCGCGCGAGTGGCCCGGTCGCGCGATTCCATGGCCCGGCCGAGTTCGGTCTGCAGGTCGGCGGCCTCGACGTCCAGCCGCGCCAGCAGGGCCGCGGTCCGCTCGCGCTCGGCGGCGGCGTGTTCGATGGCGGTGGTCAGGGCCGTCACCGTGTTGATCACCGCGTAGACGTCGCCGCGGGCGCGCTCGACCGCCTGATCGGCGGCGTCGATGCGCTGTTGGGCCGTGGTATACGCCTCGGTGGCGGCGCGGACGCCGTCGGCCGCGGCGTCGCGGGCCCGCGTCGCCTCCTCGGTCGCGGCGCGGCGCTCCTCGAGCCGGAGCCGATCCGGCTCGCGGCGGTCGTCGAGCGCGCGCACCTCGGCGTCCAGCTCGGCGACACGGCTCTCGAGCATCGCCGCCTGCTGGGCGTCGAGGGCCAGCTGCTGCTGCCGGCGATTGACGTCGAGCTCGTGGGCGTGGGCGTCTTCACGCACGCGGGCGGCGTCCTGCTCGGCCTGCGCCAGCTCGATGCGCACCCGGGCCAGCTCGGTTTCGACTTCGGCGAGGCGGGCGGTGGACGCCGTCTCGTCCTGGCGGGCGTCGGCGAGGCGAGCCCGCGCCGACTCGATGTGCTCGGCCAGGTGCCGGTAGCGCCGCGCGAACAGCACCTTCTCCCAGCGCCGCATCTCGTCGCGCAGGCGCTGGAACCGCCGCGCCTTGCCCGACTGACGCTTCAACGAGCCGCACTGCTTCTCCACCTCGAAGACGATGTCGTCGAGGCGCGTGAGGTTCTGCTGCGCGGCATCGAGCTTGAGTTCGGCGGCGCGGCGGCGGGCCTTGTACTTGGTGACCCCGGCCGCCTCCTCGATCAACTGGCGGCGATCGGTGGGCCGCGAGCTGAGGATCATGCCGATCTTGCCCTGCTCGATGATCGAATAGGCCTTGGCGCCCAGGCCGGTGTCCATCAGCAGGTCGTGGACGTCGCGCAGCCGGCAGTGGCTGCCGTCGATCAGGTACTCGCTCTCGCCCGACCGGTAGAGGCGACGCGTCACTTCGACGTCGCGCACGGCCTGCACCGCGTCGAGATCGAGCGCCGCGGCGGCGATGGCGGCCGGATCGGCGGGTGCCGCCTCGGCGGCGTCGGTCCTGGGCGGCAGCGGCACCCCGCTCAGCCGCAGCGTCACCTCGGCGGCGCCGGTCGGCTTGCGGGCGTCGCTGCCGCTGAAGATGACGTCTTCCATCTTGTCGCCGCGCAAGCTCTTGGCGCTCTGCTCGCCGAGCACCCAGGTCAGCGCGTCGGCGACGTTGCTCTTGCCGCAGCCGTTGGGCCCGACGATGGCGGTGACGCCGC
>CAYUAX010000115.1:0-15090 GCA_964442845.1 uncultured Bifidobacteriaceae bacterium
GCTCACACTCGATCACATCAAGTGCTTCATCATCGACGGCGATGATCACGATCACCCCTACACCGCCCCCGCCGCCGAAGCGGCGATGGCGGCGCAGTTCGGCTGGTCGGTCCCGGTGCCGACGACGACGCGCGCCGACGTGCATCTCGTGGCGGTGCGCCGGTGCCTCTACGGCGAGGGGATGGTCGCGCACGTGCTGTATCGCGTCGAGGGCCAGGCGGTGTCGCTGTTCGTGATGCCGGCGCGGCAGGCGACGGCCGCCGACTGGTCGGCGTTCGGCCGCCATGCCGAGGTGCTCACGCGCGGCGAGACCACCTACGTCATCGTCGCCCCGGACGGGCTGGCGGGCGTGGCGGCGGCTGTCGGACTTGAGGGAGAATGATCGGTATGTCCCAGCCCGACTCGCCGGCCGCCTCCCGCCACACGCTGCGCACGGTCGCCATCGTCGCCACGGTCGTGGCGCTGCTGGGGATCAGCATCCCGTTCACCTGGGTCTCCCACGCCGAGCCCGAGAGCGATCCGATCACCGCGCCGCTGGTCGAGCCGGTGGCCGCCCACGAGCGGGAGCAGGCGCCGGCCGGCGAAGCCGCGGCGTGCCTGCCCGACGCCAAGCCGGCCAAGGACTTCACCCTGCCGACGCTGGACGGCAAGCAGCTCTCGCTGGCCAGCCACAAGGGCAAGGTGGTGCTGCTGAACTTCTGGGCGACGTGGTGCGGACCGTGCAAGGCCGAGATCCCAGGCTTCGTCGAACTCCAGCAGCAGTACAAGAACGATCTCGTGGTGATCGGGTTGTCGGTGGACGACACCGCCGAGAAGGCCCGGCCGTTCGTCGAGCAGTACAAGGTCAACTACCCAATCGTGCTCGGCCTCGGCCGCGACGACATCCAGGACGCCTACGGCCCGATCTACGGCATTCCGGCGTCGTTCCTGATCAGCCGCGACGGCAAGGTGTGCAAGCGGCATCTCGGGATTGCACCGAAGGCGCAGTTCGAGCGCGAGATTAAGGCATTGCTCTGAACGCGTGTAGTATGATTCCTCCAGCACGATGCTGAAGGGATTCACACACGCCCGGCTCGCCTGCGGGTGCCGTCTCGCGTTTCGCGAAGGCACCGGCGGCAGCCCTGTCACGGTCGTCCTCGACCTGAAATCATCGGCGTGTCCGAACCCGCTGCACGTCCGCGACGTGCCCATCTACGACCATCGGGAAGCGCTGCGTCCGGCGACGCGGCCGCTGCCGATGGAAGAGGGCTACGAAGAAGAGAGCTAGCCGCGCGCCGCGCGGCGATCGGGGTGTTCTGGGCGGTCCAGGCCTCCGCGCTCCTCGTCGTCACCGTCCCGTTCACCTGGTCGCTGGCCGCGGTGTGGGCGGTCTCGCACTTCCTGCGCGCCATCGGCCTCACGCTGGCGTTCCATCGCTACTTCGCGCACCGCGCCTTCGAACTGGCGCGGCCGGTCCGCTTCGTGTGGGCGTTTCTCGGTACGGCGGCGATGCAGAAGGGCCCGTTGTGGTGGGCCGGCCATCACATCAGCCACCACAAGTACGCCGACCGTGACGGCGACCCGCACAGCCCGACGGTGCGTGGCTTCTACCACGCGCACATCGGCTGGTTCCTCCACGACGCCCGTCACGATCACCTCCCGGCGACGAACCCGGTGGTGCGCGACTTCGGTGGCGCGACCGAGATCGCCTGGCTCGACCGCTGGTTCGCCGTCCCGCCGCTGCTCTGGGCCGCCGGCCTGGCTGCGATCGGCGGCTGGCCGTGGCTGGTCTACGGCTTCTGTCTGGCCACCACGACGCTCGCGCACGCCACCTTCGCCATCAACACGGTGAACCATCTCTGGGGGTCGCGGCGGTTCGCCACGCCGGACGAGTCGCGCAACAACGCGCTCACCGCGTTCTTCGCCGCCGGCGAGGGCTGGCACAACAACCACCACCGCTATCAACGCGCGGCGCGGAACGGCTTCTACTGGTGGGAGTTCGACCCGACGTGGTACGTCATCCGCGTGATGGCGTGGCTGGGCCTGGCCTGGAACCTGCAGCCGGTGCCGCCGCGCATCTACGACGAGGCGCGGGCCGCCACCGGACGAGTCACGCGCGGCGCCGCCACTTGATCCGCGTGTAGGCGATGCGAAACCCGTGGCGCTCGGCGTTGCGCTGCGAGTTGCTGCCCGGCCGCGCCGCCATCATCGCCAGATCGCAGCCGAGCGCCTGGGCGTCGTCGAGACGCGCCGCCAGCAGGGCCAGCTGGGCGCCGCGCCGCCGCGCGCCCGGACGCGTGCTGGCGCCGGCCAGCACCGCCACGCCGTCGTGGACGGCGAGGACACCCGCCGCCGCCGGACGGCCGTCGAGCTCCGCCAGGTAGCAGCGCGCCGCGCGCGTCCGCGCGTAGACGCCGCCGATCGCGCCCACGAACGGCACCACCTCGGGGGTGTCGCTCCAGCCGTCGGCGGCCACCTCGGCCCAGGCGTCGGCTTCGGCGGCGTGGATGGTGCGCACGCGCAGACCGGCGCCGATCTCGCCGGCGATCGGCCCGGCCGCCGGGCGGAACAGCACGCTGGTCAATTCGAACGGCTCGTAGCCGGCGGCGGAGAGCACGGCCAGCGCGTCGCCCTGGGCCAGCGGCGACACCTCGTGCTCCGCGGCGGCGCCGCGCTCCTGGAAGAACGTCTCGAGCGCCGCCAGCGTGTCGGCCGCCACCGGCCGCTCGATGCCGAGGCCGAACGACTGCGTGAGCGGCGAGCCGGGGCCGTCGAAGATCGCCCACGCCCCGTCGATGTCGCGCCAGCACGCGCCGCGCGCGGGATCCAGGTCGGCACGAGCCTCGACGAAGCGGCAGCCGACCGCGCCTTCGGCGCGCTCCAGCCGCACGGCCAGCGCCTGATCCACGAACGGATACGACATGCTCGACATGATGTCTCACCCGGCGCCGGCATCGGGAATTCGCCGGCGCGTCGGGGGGTTTCCATGAACGCGTGAAAATCGCCGTCATCGGCGGCGGCGTCTCCGGATTGACCGCTGCCCATCACCTGGCCGGCCGCCACGAGACTTGGCTGTTCGAGCGCGACGCCAGGCTCGGCGGTCGTGCGCACACCCACGACGTGATCGGCCGGGGCCGGTCGTGGCCGGTGGACACCGGGTTCATGGTGTTCAACGCCCGGACCTATCCCGGGTTCATCGCCCTGCTGGATGCCCTGGGCGTCGAGAGCCGGCCGAGCGACATGTCGTTCGGCGTGCGCTGCCGTCGCTGCGACGTGGAGTATTCGAGCGTCGGCTGGCGCGGGCTGTTCGCGCATCCCGCCCGGGCGCTGACCACGCCGCATCTGGCGATGCTCCTCGACGTGCTCCGCTTCTTCCGCACGGCGCGGCGGGCGCTGGCCGACGGTTCGGCCGAGCCGCTCACGCTCGGCGGGTTTCTCGACGCGCACCGCTTCGGCGAGGGGCTGTGCCGGCACTTCGTGCTGCCGATGGGCGGCGCCATCTGGTCGGCCTCGAGCGGCGACCTGCGCGAGTGCCCGGCCGCGTCGTACCTGCGCTTTCTCGACAACCACGGCCTCCTCGCCGCCACCGGGCAGCCGGTCTGGCGCACCATCGTCGGCGGCAGCCGCGTCTACGTGGACCGCATCCGGGCCGCGCTGGGCGACCGGGTCGTGGTCGGCCGCCAGGTCCGCGCCGTGCGTCGGTCGGCGCAGGCGGTCACCCTCGACGTCGACGGCCTGCCGCCGGTGACCGCCGACGCCGTGGTGATCGCGACCCACGCCGACGACGCCCTGGCGCTGCTGGCCGACGCGAGCGACGACGAACGCGCGGCGCTCGGCGCCTTTCGTTATTCGGCTAATCGCGCCGTCCTTCACGACGACCCGGGGCAGCTGTCGACGCGGCCGGCAGCGCGGGCGTCGTGGAACGTCGTCGTCGACGATTGTCGCGACGAGACCGCCCCGGTGGCGGTGACCTACGACCTCACCCGCCTGCAGGGGCTCGCGGCCGCCGGTCCGCTGCTGTGCACCCTCAACGGCCCGCGTCCCGGGCGTCCGCCGCTGGCGTGCATGGACTACACGCACCCGATTCTCGACCGCGCGGCGCTCGACGCCCAGCCGGCGATCGCGGCGCTGAACGGCCGGCGGCGCACCTGGTTCTGCGGGGCGCATCTGCGCTACGGCTTCCACGAAGACGGCGTGCAGTCGGCGCTCGCCGTGGTCGCCGGTCTGGGGGCCGTCGCTTGAGGCCGCCGCGGCGCTCGCGTTTGCTCGTCGGGCGGATTGCCCACAGCCGCCTGGCGCCGCGGCCGCATGCGTTCGCCTACCGTCTGTTCCTCCTCGACCTCGATCTCGACGAGCTGCCGGCGATCGCGCGCGAGTCGTGGCTGCTCGGCACCGGTCGTCGCCGGCCGCTGCGTCTGGACGTCCGCGACCATCTGGGCCTCGACGAGCCGGCGGTGGACGGTGAGGACGCCGCGCGCCGGCTGCGGGCGGCGACGACCGCGCTGCTCGAGGCTCACGGCGTCACCGCGCCGATCGACCGGATCTCGCTCATCACGCATGCCCGCACCTTCGGCTACGTGTTCAACCCGGTCAGCTTCCTGGTGGCCTACGCCGCCGGCGACGCCACGCCGGTCGCGGTCGTCGCCGACGTGCACAACACGTTCGGGGAACGACACGCCTACGTCCTGCCGGCCGCGACGGGCCAGGCTCCCGGCCGCTGGACCGCCAAGAAGGTCTTCCACGTCTCGCCGTTCTTCACGCTCGACGGCACGTATCACTTCGCCGTCGACGTCACCGCCGGCGGCGTGGACGTGCGCATCGACCTGCACCGCGACGGCCGGCCGGCGTTCGTCTCGCACCTGGCGTTGACGCCGCGGCCGCTCGACGACCGCACGCTCGGCGCGGCGCTGCTGCGCTGGCCGCTGATGACCGCGCGTGTCATCGGCGCCATCCACTGGGAGGCGCTGGCGCTGTGGCGCAAGGGCCTCACGTATCACCCCAAGCCGCCGTACGACCCGCGCGCGGCGACGCACACGCGGCCGTGAGCCGCGACCAGGACTTCTGCATGCTCGCTTCACCCGGCGCCCGCGCCGACAACTCGCTGCCGTCCGTCGCGGCGCCGTCTTCCTGGCTCGATCGCCATCTGGCGGCGGCGGCCAGGCGGCGCCTCCTCGCCGGCCTCCGGACGTGGCCGCACGGTCGCCTCACCGTGGTCCTCCCCGACGGCAGCACGACGCAGCTCGGCCGCCCCGACGCCGCGCCGCACGCCACCGTGTCGATCGCCCGGGACCGGTTCTTCCGGCGCGTCCTGTGCCACGGCGACCTCGGGGCCGGCGACGCCTACGTGGATGGCGACTGGGACGCCGACGACCTCGCGCTGGTCGTCGAGCTGGCGCTGCGCAATCAGCACGACGCGCCGCTCGACTCGCCGCTGGCCTCGTGGCTGAACCTCGCCGAGACCTGGCGTCATCGCCGCCGCCGCAACACCGCCGCCGGCAGCCGCCGGAACATCCACGCCCACTACGACCTCGGCAACGACTTCTTCGCCTGCTTCCTCGACCCGACGATGGCCTACTCCAGCGCCTGGTTCGAGACGCCCGGCGTCTCGCTCGAGCAGGCGCAGCGCGACAAGATCCGCCGCTGGGGCGAGCGGCTGCGGCCGCGCGCCGGCGACCACGTGCTGGAGATCGGGTCGGGCTGGGGCGCGCTGGCCATCCACCTCGCCGCCACCTACGGCTGCCGGGTCACCAGCCTCACGGTCTCGGCCGAGCAGCAGGCGCTGGCCACCGCGCGCGTCGCCGCCGCCGGCGTGTCGCACCTCGTCGACATCCAGTTCCGCGACTACCGCGAGGTGGAGGGACGTTACGCCCACGTCGTGTCGGTCGAGATGATCGAGGCGGTGGGGCAGGAGTACTGGCCGGCGTTCTTCCGGGCCATCGACCGCGTGCTCGCGCCGGGCGGCACCGTGGGCCTCCAGGCCATCACCATCCCCGACGCGCGGTTCGACGCCTATGCGCGGCGCGCCGATTGGATCCAGAAGCACATCTTCCCGGGTGGGCTACTGCCGTGCCTGCGCGAGATCTGCGCCGTGACCGCCGCGCACACCCGGCTCGCCGTGGTCGGCGTGGAGGATCGCCCGCTCGACTACGCCCGCACGCTGCGGGCGTGGCGCCGCCGCTTCCTCGCCGCGGAGCCCGAGGTGCGCGCGCTCGGCTTCGACGCCCGCTTCGTGCGGACGTGGGAGTACTACCTGGCCAGCTGCGAGGCGGCGTTCCGCACCCGCAACCTCGGCCTGCTGCACCTCACGCTGGCCCGGGTCGGCGAAGACCGGCGCGACGAATGACCGTCAGTACCAGACGGTGAGGTCGGCGACCAGCGGCAGGTGGTCGGACGCCATCAGCGCCTGACGCGTGCGCACCAGCTCGACGTGGCGCACCTCGACGCGGCCCTCGTAATAGATGTGGTCGAGGTGGAAGAGGGGGAAGAAGCCGGGATACGTCCGCGGCCGCTTGAGGTAGCGGGTGAGGTCGACGCTGTGCAGCCGCGCCGACAGGATGTCGGTGGCGAGGCCGCGCGCCCATTCGTTGAAGTCGCCGAGCACCACCTTCGGGCCGCGGGTGCGGCGGTCGTGGATGAGGGTGGCCAGGCGGTCGGCCTGGTAGCGGCGTTCGAGCAGCGCCGTGCCGAGGTGGACGTTGTAGAGATGCAGGCTGTGGTCGTCGTCGAGCGCGAGATCGACGCGCTGCACGCCGCGCGGCTCACAGGTCTTCCACGACAGGTCGTGGGTGTCGTGCTGCCGGATGGGCAGCCGCGACAGCACGACGTTGCCGTAGAGGGCGCCGCGCAGGTGCCGGGTCGGCGCCATCACCCAGCCCATGCCCAGCGCCGCGCCCAGTTCGGCGGCCTGCCCCGGCCGGCGCTGGCTGGCGCCGAGCACTTCCTGCAGGGCGATGGCGTCGGCGTCGAGGGTGGCCAGCACCGAGGCGATGCGCTGCGGCAGGGTCCGGGCGTCCATGCCGCGGCAGCGGTGGACGTTGTAAGTGGCCACCCGCACCGTCCGGCTGCGCCGCTCGACTTGCCCCATCACGCCACACGTTACTACTCTTGGGGCGGGCGCCGCCGGCGGCGCGCCCGGGAGACGACGCCATGGCCACCCTGCAGAGCGAACGCGAGCTGACCTGCCCCTGCTGCAAGGCGACGCTGGTCGTCGACCTGAACCTCGGCCGGGTGGTGGGGCACAAGGAGGCGCCGAGCGCTCACGGCGCGGCGCTCGACAACGCGCAGCGCGTGCTGCAGGAGCAGGCGCGGCGCCGCGACGCGCTCTTCGAGCAGTCGATGCAGCACGAGCAGGGCCGCGACGACGCCCTGTCGCGCCGCTTCGAGGAAGCGCTGGAGCAGGCCAAGAAGGAGCCGGTCACCAAGCCGCTCCGCAACTTCGACCTCGACTAGCGAAACTCGGCGGGCAGCGGCATCCAGCGATCGCGGCCGCGGTAGTACAGCGGCTTCACGCCGTGGCGCCGGCGGTAGGCGCGGTAGCGGCGCTTCAGCTGCCGGTAACGCGCATCCGAGGTGCGGATGCGGTGATGCGGCCAGTCGATGAGCATCTGCTCGACCGCCCAGACGTTGCCGGTCGCCAGGCGCCAGTCGTAGCCGCCCATCATCGCCAGGTGGACGACGCCGTAGGCGCGCACCCGCCCGCTGTAGTCCACATACGGATCGACGTAGCTGAGTGCCAGCGCCCGCGGCGTGGCGAAGACGGGCCGGCGGCCGTGCAGCCCGGGGTCGCGCGATCGGGCGATCGAGCCCCAGCCCTGCGGGCCGCGGTAGACGAAGATCACGTGGTCGAGCCGGTCGATCGACTCGAAGCTGAGGAGCAGCGGCGGATAGCCGTGTTGCTCGAGCGTGACGGCGGCGAACAGCGCCGCTTCCAGGCAGTGCGCCGTCCCGTGAGCGACCACCCCGCGGAAAGTGCGCAGCGTCTCGCCGCCGACCTCCGTGTTGTAGGGCAGGGCGTTCAGCCAAGCCTGCACGGCCGCGGGAGTACGCAGCCGGGCGAGCAGCGCGCGCTCGCGCGGCGTGAACGCCGTGCGCGGCGGCGGCGTCGTCGAGGCGGCGAGCACGGCCCGGAGCGGCTGCGGGCGTTCGGGCAGCGGCGGGCGCATCAACGGGTGGCGGCGCCGGTCAGGGCCTGGCGGAGATCGGCGAGCAGATCCTCCGCCGACCAGTCGTTGCCCGATCGCAGCACGGCGATGCGCCCATCAGGGGCCACGACGGCGGTCCGCAGGTTGTGGGTGATGCTGCCGTCGGCCTCGCGGATCACGTTGACGCCGAACCGGGCGGCGAACCGGTCGCTGTCGGCCCGCGGCGCCGTGGCGAAGTGCCAGTCGGCGCCGGCGTCGAGACGCGCGGCATGGGCGGTGAGCACGGCGGGCGTGTCGGCGTCGGGGTCGAACGACACCGACAGCAGCCGCACCTTGCCGCGCAGCAGCGGGTCCCCGGCGGCGGCCGCCTGGACGGCGGCAAAGCGCCGATCGAGGAGGGGGCAGAAGTCGGGCAGCGGGCACCGCGTATAGATGAAGGTGACGGCGACGGCCGCGCCGCGCCAGTCCGGGAGCGCCACCGTGGCGCCGCGGTGGGTGGTGAGCCGCGTGTCGGGCGCCGGGTCGCCCGGTGCGAGGATGTGCAGGCCCTCGGCCACCGGCGGGGCCGGGGCGGCGTCTCCCAGCGGCGCCCGGCCGATGAGCTGAAGGTCCTCGAGCCGGCTCTGCTCGGCGCCGACCACCAGCGTGGCGGTGATGAGGTCGCCAGGCCGGCGGTCGCGAATCAGGGTCCGGTCCGCGACCGTGAACGGCATCGTCATGGCGTCCATGTAGCCGGGGACCGCCTCGTGCCGGACCAGGATCTGGCCGGTGTCGAGCTGGACGCCGAGCAGTTGCCCGGTCAGCGGGTAGCGCTGGGTGGGGGGCGCCGCCGGGGTGGTGCACCCGGCCGTCAGCACCACGAGTCCGGCCGCCGCCCACCGCATCGCGCCGACTGTACCACGGCGCCGCCGGTGGTCCGGGACGAGGCCGCGGGGGGCCGGCCCTTGACGGCGGGTCTGCTATACTTCGCGCACTTTATGTCCCTGGGTAGCCCGCTTGTGCCGGTCGGCGAAACGGTCGTTTCCTCCGTCCTGCTGGTGAGCTGGTCGCGGGGAAGTCCCGGCGTTCGCGCGCGTCGGGCCGATCGACCGCAGCGCGGATGGAGCGAGACCGATGGGCCGTAGACTTTACGTGGGCAACCTGCCTTACAGCGCGACCGACGAAGACCTGAACGAACTCTTCAGCCGCGCCGGAGCGGTGGCCAACGTGCACGTGATGCGCGATCAGGCAACGGGCCGGGCGCGTGGCTTCGCCTTCGTGGAGATGACGACGGACGAGGGCGCGCAGAAGGCCATCGACGAGCTCCACGAGTTCAAGATGGACGGCCGGGCACTGGTCGTCAACGAAGCGCGGCCCAAGCCGAGCGGCGGCGGCTTCGGCGGGGGCGGCGGCATGGGCCGCGGCGGCGGCCACGACGGCGGCGGCCGGCGCGAGCCGCGCTGGTAAGCTCGAGCCCGTCCGGCGGCCCCGGTCGCCCACGCCCGTACCCGCGATGATCCTCGTCGGCACATCGGGCTACAACTACCCGGAGTGGAAGGGCAGCTTCTATCCGTCGGATTTGCCGGCGGCGAAGATGCTGCCCTACTACGCCGACCGCTTTCCCTCGGTCGAGATCAACGCCTCGTTCTACCGGATGCCGACCGCCAAGGTCGTCGCCGGCTGGGCGGGCCAGGTGCCGCCCGCCTTCCGCTTCACCCTCAAAGCCAACCGCCGCATCACCCACGACCGCCGGCTGAAGGACGTCGGCGACAGCGTGGCGTTCTTCGTGGCGGCGGCGCGGGAACTGGGGCCGCAGCTGGGCGCGGTGCTGTTCCAGACCCCGCCCAACCTGAAGTGCGACCTCGCCGTCTTCGACGCGTTCCTCGCCACCGTGCCGGAGGGGCTGGTCGCCGCCTTCGAGTTCCGTCACGACTCCTGGCTCTCCGACGAGGTCTACGCCCGCCTGCGCGCGCGCAACCTTGCGCTGTGCATCGCCGACAGCGAGGTGCGCTCGACCCCCGTGCTGGCGACGGCCGACTACGCCTACCTGCGGCTGCGCGACGAAGGCTACGACGACGAGGCGATTCGCCGCTGGACCGGCGTGGCCCGCGACCTGGCCGCGACGTGCCGCGACGTGTTCGTCTACTTCAAGCACGAGGACGCCGGGAAGGGCGCGGCGTTCGGCCAGCGGATGCTCGAGCTGCTTGGCTGAGGGACCGGCGGCGCGGCCGGCGCCGTCCGCTCAGCGCTGGTCGCAGGCCACGAGGAACGCCACGACCTGACGTTCGGCCCAGTAGCCGTCGTCCCCGTCCGGGCCCGGCCGGCCGACGAAGCCGCAGTGGCCGCCGTGGCGCGTGATCACTCGCGTGAGGGCCGGCACCTGGCCGAGCACTGGATCCCGTGCGGCATCGGGCGGCACGAACGGGTCGTCCTCCGCGGTGATGAGCAGCGCCGGGACGGCCAGGCGCTCGATCACGCGTCGCGCGCTGGCGCGATGGTAGTAGTCGGCGGCCCCGGCGAAGCCGTGGTGCGGCGCGGTGTAGGCGTCGTCGAACGCGCGCACGGAGCGGATGCGCGCCAGCGGCGCCGTGTCCCACGCTCCGGGAAACAGCCGCGCCTTGCGCCGCATCCGGCCGCGCAGTCCGCGCACGAAGTTCCAGTGGTAGGCGACGTTCTCGCGGCGCTCGAGGGCGTCGACGCACGCGCCCAGCTCGATGGGGGGCGACACGGCGGCCACGGCGACGACGCGATCGCGATCGGCGCCGCTCAGTTCGCCCCCCAGCTTCAGGGCCAGGTTGCCGCCCAGCGAGTAGCCCGCGACCGCGAAGCGAGGCAGGCCCGCGTCGGCCAGTTGCCGCAGCACCGCGAGTGGGTCGGCGGTGAGGCCGGAGTGGTACAGCCCGCGCGTCAGGTGCTCGGTGCCGCCGCAGTTGCGCTGATTGAGCCGCACGACGTTGCAGCCGAGCGCCCACGCCTTGTCGGCCATGCCGCGCATGTAGTGCCCGTCGCTCGACCCTTCGAGGCCATGGAGCATGAGCACGGTGAGGCACTCGGTGCGCGCCGGCTGCCAGTGGCAGTGCGCCAGCACTTCGGTGTCTGGCGACACGCGGAAGAGACGGGCCTCGGCCGCCGGCAGGCGTGGGAAGTGCCGCGGCCGGGCCCACGCGTAGAGGGTCATCCGATGGCCGCCGGCGAGGACGGGGCGTGGGACGAACGGTTCGACGGCGAATGCCGGCGGTGCGCTGGTCACGGGCACGGCCACGACGCCCTCATTGTACCGGCCGCCCGTCGACGATAATCGTCCCCATACCGACAGTAGGAGCCGTGCCGATGCTGCGTGTCTCGTTCGCCCTCATCTCGTGTCTGCTCGCCGCCTGTGCGTCGGCGCCGTCGCCGTCCACGCCGGCCGCGGCCGCGGCACCGGCCATCGACGTGGTGGAACTGAGCGCCAGCGACGCGCGCGATCGCCTCGCCTCCGGCGCGCTGACGGCGAAGGCGCTCACCGAGGCCTACCTGGCGCGCATCGCCGCGGTGGACAAGTCCGGGCCGACGCTCAACGCGGTGATCGAGCTCAACCCGCAGGCGGTGGCCGACGCCGAACGCCTCGACGGCGAGCGCGCCGCCGGCCGCGTCCGCGGGCCGCTGCACGGCCTGCCGGTGCTGCTGAAGGACAACATCGACGTCGTCGGCATGGTGAACTCGGCCGGGTCGCTGGCGCTGGCCGACCACCGGCCGGCGACCGACGCATTCCTGGTCACCCGCCTGCGCGACGCCGGGGCGGTGATCCTTGGCAAGACCAACCTCAGCGAGTGGGCCAACTTCCGATCGACGCGGTCGTCGTCGGGCTGGAGTTCGCGCGGCGGCCAGACCCGCCATCCTTACGTGCTCGATCGCAACCCGTGCGGCTCGAGCGCTGGCACTGGCACGGCGATCGCGGCCAGCCTGGCCGCCGTCGGCGTCGGCACCGAGACCGACGGCAGCATCCTGTGTCCGGCATCGGTGAGCGGCCTGGTCGGCCTCAAGCCGACGGTCGGCGTCGTCAGCCGCAGCGGCATCATCCCGATTTCGATATCGCAGGACACCGCCGGGCCGATGACCCGCACGGTGACCGACGCGGCCTTGCTGTTGTCGGTGCTGGCCGCGGTCGACGGCGGCGATCCCGCGGCGGAGGCGTCGCGGGGCCGGTTGCCAGTCGACTTCACCGCACGGTTGACGCCCGACGCCCTCAGCGGACGCCGCTTCGGCGTGCTGCGCCAGGCCATGGGCTATCACCCCGGTGTCGATGCGGCGATGGCCGGCGCGCTCGACCAGTTGAAGGCCGCCGGCGCCGAGGTGGTCGACGTCCGCGTGCCGACCTACAACGCCTGGAACGACGCCGAGTTCGAGGTCCTGCTCTACGAATTCAAGGACGGCCTCAACCGCTACCTGGCGGCGAGCCACGCGCCGCACGGATCCCTCGAGGCGCTGATTGCCTGGAACACCGCCAATGCCGCGAGGGCCATGCCGTTCTTCGCGCAGGAGATCTTCGAGCAGGCCCAGGCCAAGGGGCCGCTGACGGATGCGGCCTACGTGCGCGCGCGGGCCGACGCCCGCCGGCTGGCCGGCCGCGACGGCCTGCTGGCGGTGCTCGACGGCGGGAAGCTCGACGCCGTGGTGGCGCCGGCGATGGCCCCGACGTGGCCCACCGATCACGTGCTCGGCGATCACTTCGTGGGCGCTGGCTACGGCATGGCAGCGGTGGCCGGCACGCCGAGCCTCACGGTGCCGATGGGCGCGACGAGCGGCCTGCCGCTGGGCCTCGCGTTCATGGGGCGCGCCTACAGCGAAGCCGACCTGCTCGCCTGGGGGTATGCCTTCGAACAGCGCGCCAAGGCGCGAACGGCGCCCACCTACAAGCCGACGCTCGACTGACGTCCGGTGCCAGGCACGGAACGGCGTTCGGGCCTCGAACGCAGTGCGTGCCTGACACCCAACTCGTTCAGCGCTCGAATTCGATGACGTGCGCCGAGGCGCCGGTGAGGAAGAGCCGGGCGCGCTGGCCGGCGATGCGGTCGGTGCCGACGCCGCGCTCGAGGCCGGCGACCTGCGGATACCAGCCGCCGCCGTTGAGCACCTTCGTCGGGCGCGACCACGCGGCGGGCGCGTCGAGCCGCGGCGCGTAGGCGACGTAGATGCCGTCCTGGCCGAACTCGTCGTCCCTGGCGCGGTTGAGGAGCATCACGTACTGCTTCAGGTAGGTGTTCCAGTGGATTGACGGGCCCCAGAAGACGTCGGCGGCAGGGGCGCTGTCGTGGAAGGGCTGCCCCGGCGCGACGATTGGCGTGCCCGCGGGATAGGCCCACCGATCGTCGGCGCTCGCGGCGGCGACGGGGCGGGCCGGCAGCCACGCGCCGTCGTTCCAGATCGTCACCTTGCCGGCCGGGGCGTCACGATCCGCCCACGCCAGCCGGGCCACGGCCACGCCCTGCTGCGTGGCGGCGCGGCCGTACTGACTGAAGTACAGATAGAGATCCTGGCCCGCCGCGTCGAGCACGGCGGCGACGTCGCCGACCCCGCCGAGGACGAAGCGGTTGGCCGAGGCGCAGGCCGCGGTGCCCGGTGGCGCGTCGAGCACGATGCCGAGGTTCTGCCAGGTGCGGCCCTCGTCCACCGAGCGGGCGGCGCCGACGCGCGGCAGCTGACGCTCGGGCCGGACGCAATCGTCGGCGGGGCGCTCGTGATGGTAGAAGCCGTACCACCGTCCCGCGCTGTCGGTCACCACTGCCTCGAACCAGACGCCGTGGCCCGGGTGGTCGGTGACGACGACCTCGCCGTCGAGGCGCAGCCACTCCAGCTCGCGGCCGCGCGCCAGCGTCGGGATGCCGCCCCACGAACTGAGCACCGTGAGCATCGGTACTCCGCCCTCGCGGGTCCAGACGAACGGGTTGTTCGAGTCGACGCGGCCCGGCAACGTCAGTCGCGACGCGGGCACGACGCGCGCGGTCGGGCCGGCGGATCGCTGCGCGGGCAGAGTGGCCGCCATGGCCGCGACGCATGCCACCCATGTGGCCGTCGCCACCGTCCGCCTCATCCGCACTCGGCCAGCATATCGCGGAGTACAATTTCGCCGCTGCGGCGAGGTCGGGTGGCTCGCCGCCACGGGAGCGCGGCGCGCTCCGGAGGACGGCACGATGGCACGGACGAAGATCCTGGGAATGACGGCAGCGCTCCTGATGACCGCGGCGACCGCACTGGCGCAGACGCCGACGGCGAAGCCGGCGCCGGCGCGCGCGGTGGACGACGCCACGCTCACCGCGCTCAAGCGCGGCGTGGCCGAGCACGTGGACAGCCTGGCCAAACTGGCGCAGGAAGCGGTCGACTCGGTGTTCAGCTTCGGCGAACTGGGCTTCCAGGAAGTCGAGACGTCGAAGTACCTCACCGGCATCCTCGAGAAGAACGGGTTCAAGATCGAGCGCGGCCAGTCGGGCATCCCCACCGCGTGGGTGGCGACCTGGGGCAGCGGCAAGCCGGTGATCGCCCTGGGCTCCGACATCGACGGCATCCCGCAGGCGTCGCAGAAGCCGGGCGTCGCGTATCACGATCCGATCCTCGAGGGCGCACCGGGCCACGGCGAAGGCCACAACACCGGCGTGCCGCTCAACATCGTCGCCGCCATCGCCGTGAAGCGCATCATGGAGCGCGAGAAGCTGGCGGGGACGCTGATGCTCTGGCCGGGCGTCGCCGAGGAGCTGGTCGCCAGCAAGGCGTGGTTCATCCGCGACGGCGTCTTCAAGGACGTCGACATCTCGCTGTTCACGCACGTCGGCAACAACCTCGACGTGTCGTGGGGCGACGCCGGCGGCAACGGCCTGGTGTCGGTCGAGTACACCTTCGAGGGCGAGACCGCGCACAGCGCCGGCGCGCCGTGGCGCGGCCGCTCGGCCCTCGACGCGGTCGAGCTGATGAACATCGGCTGGAACTACCGGCGCGAGCACCTGCGGCTGTCGCAGCG
>CAYUAX010000116.1:0-14839 GCA_964442845.1 uncultured Bifidobacteriaceae bacterium
ATGCTGGCCCGCGCCGCACCGGTGGTCGCCGCGGGCGTGATGCTGCTCGTCTCGGTGCCGACGCAGCATCCGCTGGTGCGGATGGCCATGGCCTGGCTGCTGGCGCAGGCCGCGGCCCCCGAGGGACGGCCGCCGCTCCCCGCCGTGGCGCCGGGCCGGCCGCCGTGGCTGCCAGCGGCCGCGGCGGCGCTGGCGGTGGCCGGGCTGACCACCTCGGTCGCCCGTCCCCCGGAACGCGCGCAGGCCGCCAATCGCTCGTGGGGCTACGGCAACGTGCCGGTCCCACCGCCGCCCGGCACGGTATGGGCCGGCCCCCACGCCGTCGGCGTCGTCCCGGCGCGGAGCCGACACTACGAGGTCATCGCCACCCTTCCCCACGACGACCTGGCCGCGGCGCCGGTGGACCTCACGATCTCGGATCGCGGTGCCCAGGTGTGCCGCACGCGCGTCGCGACGCCGGCCCCGGTGACGTGCGGCTTCACGCTGGCGCCGGGACTGCCGGCGGTGATGGTCCAGGTGGACGTGAGCCGCGGCTGGCCGAGCGCCGAGGGCGCGCGCGGCGCGCTGATCGAAGTGCGGTTCCTGCCCGACTCGCGGCCCGTCGATCAGCCGCGGTAGAACGCCGCGATCGCCTCGACCACCCGGGCCTGGTGCGCCGCCGGCAGTTCCGGATACACCGGCAGCGCCAGCACGCGGGCCGCCGCCGCTTCGGCGACCGGGAAGTCGCCGTCCTTGTAGCCGAGGTACTGGAAGCACTCCTGCCGGTGGAACGGCACCGGGTAGTAGACCTCGGTGCCGATCTTCTGCTCGGTCAGGTACTGGCGGAGCGCGTCGCGCCGGGGCACCTCGACGACGAACTGGTTGTAGATGTGGTAGCTGCCGTCGGCCCGCTCGTACGGCAGCTGCACGACGTCGAGCAGGCCGGCGTCGGCGAACAGCGTGCGGTAGCGGGCGGCGTTGGCGCGCCGGCCTTCGTGCCAGGCGTCGAGGTGCGGCAGCTTCACGCGCAGCACCGCCCCCTGGATGGCGTCGAGACGGAAATTGCCGCCGACCACCGAATGGTAGTAGCGCGGCGACATGCCGTGGTCGCGCAGCAGGCGCACCCGCGCCGCCATCGCGTCGTCGTTGGTCGTGACCAGGCCGGCGTCGCCGAAGGCGCCGAGGTTCTTGGTCGGGTAGAACGAGAAGCAGCCGGCCAGGCCGAGACCGCCGACGCGGCGGGCGCCGTCGCGGGTGCCAATCGCCTGCGCGGCGTCCTCGATGAGGGCCACGCCCGGCGCCGCCGCGGCCAGCGCCGTCATGTCCACCGCCTGCCCGAACAGGTGGACCGGCAGGATGGCCTTGGTCTTCGGCGTGATCGCCCGGCGCACCGCCTCGATGTCGAGGTTGTAGGTGCGCGGGTCGCTGTCCACCAGCACCGGCCGGGCGCCCAGCCGGGCCACGCAGCCGGCGGTGGCGAAGAACGAGAAGGTCGGGGTGATCACCTCGTCGCCGGCCCCGACGCCGGCGGCCATCATCGCGATCAGCAGCGCGTCGGTGCCCGAGGAGACGCCCATCGCGTGGCCGACCTCGAGGTAGTCGGCGAGTTCGCGTTCGAGCGCCGCCACCTCTTCGCCCATGATGCAGCGCTGGCTGTCGCAGACACGGGCGATGACGTCGAGGAACTGCTCACGCAGCGGGCGGTACTGGGCCTGGAGATCGAGGAGGGCGACGGGTTCACTCATGGGTGGTGCTGACGATGATCGCAGGCCGCGGCCGGCCGCGTCTAGCCGATGATGGCGCCGGGATGCTCACGATGGCGCGAAATATCGGCGTCGACCATCATCGCGATCAGCGCTTCGAACGACACCTCGGGTGTCCAGCCCAATTCCTGCCGTGCCCGCGTCGGATCGCCGATGAGCAGATCGACCTCGGCCGGCCGGATGAAGCGCTGATCGACCTTGACGTGCCGGGTCCAGTCCAGGCCGGCATGGCTGAACGCCAGTTCCACCAGCCGCTGCACGGTGTGGGTCTCGCCGGTGGCGACGACGTAGTCGTCCGGGCGCTCCTGCTGCAGCATCAGCCACATCGCCCGCACGTAGTCGCCGGAGAAGCCCCAGTCGCGCTTGGCGTCGAGGTTGCCGAGGTAGAGCGTGTCGGTCAGTCCGCACTTGATCCGGGCGACGCCGTCGGTCACCTTGCGGGTCACGAACTCGAGGCCGCGGCGGGGCGACTCGTGGTTGAAGAGGATGCCCGAACAGGCGAACAGGCCGTAGCTCTCGCGGTAGTTGACCGTGATGTAGTGGCCGAACACCTTCGAGACGCCGTAGGGGCTGCGCGGGTAGAACGGCGTCAGCTCGCTCTGCGGCACTTCGCGGACCTTGCCGTACATCTCGCTCGACGAGGCCTGGTAGAACTTGATCTTCGGGTTGACCAGGCGGATCGCCTCGAGCACGCGGGTCACGCCCTGCGAGTTGAACTCGCCGGTGAGCATCGGCTGGTCCCACGACGCCGGCACGAACGACATCGCCGCCAGGTTGTAGACCTCGTCGGGCTGCGACTCCTCGATCACCTTGACGAGTGACAGCTGGTCGAGCAGGTCGGCCGGACGCAACGTGACCTGATCGAGCAGGTGGGCGATCCGCCACTGGTTGGGCGCGCTCAGCCGCCGCACCGCACCGACGACCTTGTAGCCCTTCGAGAGCAGCAGCTCGGCGAGATAGGAGCCGTCCTGTCCGGTGATGCCTGTGATGAGAGCGGTCTTGGCCATGAGGGTCCGGGCTAGAGAGCGAACACCGTCGGGGTGCGCAGCCCCTTGAGCGCGTTGCGGGTGTCGACGACGAGCGGGAAGCGGCGGACGATCGCCGGGTAGTCGAAGCTGCTGTGGTCGGTGACGATGACGGCGCAGTCGCAGCCGTCGGCCAGCGCCTGGTCGAAGTCGATCGCGGTCAGCGACACCGGCCCGTGCTTCAGCACCGGCACGAACGGATCGCTGTAGGTCACGGTGGCGCCGCGCCGCTTCAGCAGTTCGATGACGTCGAGCGCCGGCGACTCGCGCATGTCGTCGATGTCGCGCTTGTAGGCGGCGCCGATGACGTGGACGCGGGCGCCGTTGACCGCCTTCTTCACCGAATTGAGGGCGTCGGCGACGCGGGCGACGACGTACTCCGGCATCGCCCCGTTGACCTGGCCGGCCAGCTCGATGAAGCGGGCTTCGAAGCCGCTCTGCCGCGCCTTCCACGACAGGTAGTACGGGTCGATCGGGATGCAGTGCCCGCCCAGCCCGGGGCCGGGGTAGAACGGCATGAAGCCGAACGGCTTGGTCCGGGCGGCGTCGATCACCTCCCAGACGTCGATGTGCATGCGGCCGCACATCTGCGCCAGCTCGTTGACCAGGCCGATGTTGACCGCCCGGAAGGTGTTCTCGAGCAGCTTCACCATCTCGGCGACGCGCGTCGAACTCACCGGCACGATGGTCTCGATGATGCTGCCGTAGAGCGCCTGGGCCGCCTGCGTGCTCGCCGCGTTGACGCCGCCGACCACCTTGGGGATGTTGCGGGTCACGAACGTCGGATTGCCGGGATCGACGCGCTCGGGCGAGAAGGCGAGGTGGAAGTCCACGCCGGCGACCAGGCCCTTGGCCTCGAGCGTCGGCTTCACCACCTCGTCGGTCGTGCCCGGATAGGTGGTGGATTCGAGGATCACCAGCTGGCCGCGGCGCAGCACCGCGGCGGTGACGTCCACCGCCTGGACCACGAACGACATGTCGGGGTCCTTGGTCTTGCGCAGCGGCGTCGGCACGCAGATGTCGATGACGTCGGCATCGGCGAGGTCGGCCGGGTTGGTGGTGGCGCGCAGCCGTCCCGCCGCCACGCATGCGGCGACGTCCGCCGTCGGCACGTCGGGGATGTAGCTGGTGCCGCCGTTCAAGGCGGCGACCTTGGCGGCGTCCACGTCGTAGCCCAGCACCGGGAACCCGGCCTTGGCGAACTCCACGGCCAAGGGCAGGCCGACGTAGCCCAGGCCGATGACCGCGATGCGCGCGTCCTTGTCGGCAATCCGCCGCAGCAGCTCCACGGGCCTCCGAATGAGTCGGGTGTCGGGCGCGCCGGGCGCGCCGGGTCTCGGCGCGGGCCGCCATGGCCCGCACAACCTGTCCAGGGTACCACCCCGCCGGTTCGGGCGACAAGACGCGCCGCGTTCGGCCGTGCCGCCGCCGGCTCAGTCGGCAGCGAGGGGATCGAGCCGGAACTGCAGCGAGGCGTGCAGCGTGCGCACCCCGGCGTCGGCGCACAGCCGCTGCAGCGCGTCGAGGCGCTCGGCCGGCACCGACTCGGTCGAGACGACCACCTGGGTCACCTGGCCGGACGCCAGCAGCGGCGCCACCTGCTCGAGGGTGCCGAGCACCGGCACGCCCTGGACGCTGGTGCGCTGCTTGGCGCGGTCGTCGTCGATGAAGCCGATGATCGTCCAGTCGAGGGTTCGATTGGCCCGGGCTTCGCGCAGCACCATCACGCCGCCGGCGCCGGCGCCGTAGATCACCGTGCGCGGCCCGCGCCGCGATTCGCCCCGCAGCAGCTCGCCGAGGGCCCGGAACAGCACCCGGCTGGCGGTGAGGAACGCCGCCACCAGCAGCCAGTGGATCACGAACACCGCGCGCGAGTAGTGCTCGAAGCGGAACAGCAGGAGCACGACCAGGACGGAGAGCGCCACGCCGGCGGTCGCCGCGCCGACCAGGCTCAGCAGGTCGTGCAGCCCGGTGTGGCGCCACGAGTCCTGGTAGGTCTTGAACAGGCCGAGCATCAGGACGTGGCACGGCAGCACGATGAGCAGCGAGGCCGTGAACAGCGGCAGCTCGGCGGCCAGCGTGTCCTCGAAGCGCAGCACGTAGGCCGAGTAGTAGGCCAGCGCCACCAGGGCGGCGTCGATGGCCACGGTGGCGACCTGTTTCTTGAACTGGAAGTCGACCAGCACGCGCACCATGCCGGTGGCGGCGCTGCGCTCGGGGTAGACGCGCTGCAGGCCGAGCTTGGCGCCCAGGACCACGACGCCGGCGAGCAGCAGACCGACCAGCGTGGCCGTGTAGGGCAGCCCGTAGCGATACGACAGCACGGCGACGCCGCCCGACGCCAGCGCCATCGCCCAGAGCGAGAGCACCGCGCCGCGCTCGCTCAGGCCGAGTGCGACCAGGCGGTGCGAGGTGTGGTCGCGGCCGCCCTGCGCCACCGAGCGCCCGGCCAGCGTCCGCGCCACGGTCACGAACGCGGTGTCGAAGAGCGGCACCATCAGGATCAGCACCGGCAGCAGCAGCACCGCCACGGTGCCGCGCTGGTACGGGAACGGGCCCATGACGTTGAGGCCGCTGACCATGAGCCCGATGAACAGGCTGCCGGTGTCGCCCATGAAGACCGACGCCGGCTGGAAGTTGAAGACCAGGAACCCGGCCAGGGCGCCGGCCAGCGCGCCGGCCAGCCACGCGCCGGCCAGGTTGCCGTCCTGGAGGAAGAAGTAGCAGCGGAAGGCGGCGGCGATGAGGCCGATGCCCGCCGCCAGCCCGTCCATGTTGTCGAGCAGGTTGAAGGCGTTGCTGACGCCGACCAGCCAGACCAGCGTGATCAGTTGATCGACGGCGGCGTAGCCGGTGATCGACAGCTGCAGGCCGGCGGTGACCAGCACCGAGGTGATGACCAGCTGGATCAGGAACTTGGCCTGGGGGTTGAGCGGCCGCAGGTCGTCGATCAGGCCGGCCAGGGACAGCACGGTGGCCCCGCCGAGCAGCGTCCACGCCTGGCGCGGCAGCGGCGGCAGGAGCACGGCGACGACCAGCACCGCGCCGACGATGGCGACGCCGCCCAGCAGCGGAATCCGCCCGCGATGCCAGCGATCTTCCTTCGGCACCGCGACCACGCCGGCCATGAGCGCCACCGGCCGGATCAGGTACGTCAGCACGACGGCGAGCAGGAACGCCGCCAGGGGCGGCCACACCGGTTCGAGCATGTCCACGATCGGGATTGGGGGGCCGCTCGGATGATACTGTGTCGCGGGCGCCCACGCGCGGCCGTCCGCCGCCCGCCCGCATGCACCTCACCGCCGACACCACCGTCCTCATCACCGGCGCCGCCGGCCAGCTCGCCGGCGCCTGCGCCGAGCGGCTCGCCGCCGCCTGCCGGGTCGAGGCCCTCGACCGCCGCGCCCTCGACATCACGTCCCCGGCCAAGGTGCAGCGCGTCGTGCAGACGCTGCGGCCGGGCCTCATCCTCAACTGCGCCGCCTACAACGACGTGGACGGCGCCGAGTCCCACGCCGAAGCGGCGCTGGCGGCCAACGGACTGGCGGTCGGCGCGCTGGCCGCCGCCGCCCGCGATCACGACGCGCTGCTGGTGCACTACAGCACCGACTTCGTATTCGACCCGCCGGCCGATCACGGCCTGCTCGCCGAAACCGATCCGGTCCGGCCGCGCGGCGTCTACGCGCAGTCGAAGCTGCTCGGCGAGATCTACGCCCGCGAGGCGCCCCGCCACTACGTGCTGCGCGTGGCCAGCCTGTTCGGGGCCTCGAACGGCCGCAGCAGCGTCGACAAACTGGCCCTGGCGATCCGCCGCGGCGACCGCGTGCGCGCCTTCGCCGACCGCACGGTGACGCCGAGCTACGTCTACGACGTGGCCGAAGCCACCATCGCGCTCGTCACCGGCGACGGGCCGTTCGGGCTGTACCACTGCGTCAACAGCGGCGCCACCACCTGGGTGACCATCGCCCGCACGCTGGCCGGTCTGCTGGGCAAGGACGCCGATCGGGCCGTGGAGGGCGTGCCGTTCGCCAGCCTGATCGCCCCGGCGCCGCGGCCGCAGTACCCGGCGTTGTCGAATGCGCGGCTCGCCGCCGCCGGCGTCACGATGCCGCCGTGGACCGACGCGCTCGCCCGCGCCGTCGCGCGGATGCCGCCGGCGTGAGCCGGCGCGCCCTCAGGGCGTGAAGCTGGTCACCGCCGCGATCACCCGATCGACGTCGGCCGCGCTCAGGTGATAGTGCAGCGGCAGCCGTACCAGGCGATCCGAGACGTCCTCGGTGACGGGGTGCTGCCCCGGCTGCCCGCCGTAGTGCCGCCCCCGATCGGACAGATGCAGCGGCAGGTAATGGAACACCGCCAGGATCTCGCGGGCGCGCAGGTGGGCGATGAACGCCTGGCGGACCGCGAGTGACGGCAGCAGCAGGTAGTAGAGGTGGGCCGGCTGTTCGCAGTGGGCCGGGACGATCGGCCGGCGCACGCCGGCGGCCTCGGCCCACGCCGCCAGCTCGGTGTCGTAGCGGCGCCAGACCTCGTGCCGCCGCGCCTGGATCGCCTCGCGTGCCTCGATCTGCGCCCACAGGTAGGCGGCCAGGAGTTCCGACGGCAGGTAGCTCGACCCGACGTCCACCCAGGTGTAGCGATCGACCTGGCCGCGGAAGAAGCGGCTGCGGTTGGTGCCCTTCTCGCGCAGGATCTCGGCCCGCTCGATCAGCGCCGGGTCGTTGATCACCAGCGCGCCGCCCTCGCCGCAGGTGAGGTTCTTCGTCTCGTGGAAGCTCAGCGTCGCGGTGGCGCCGGCACTGCCGAGCGGCCGTCCGCGGTAGCGGCCGAACAGCCCGTGAGCGTTGTCCTCGATCAGCACCAGGCCGTGGCGCCGGGCGATCGCCGCCAGGGCGTCGAGTTCGGCGCCGACGCCGGCGTAGTGCACCACCATCAGCGCCCGCGTCCGCGCCGTGATCGCCGCCTCGACCAGGCGTTCGTCGAGGTTGAGCGTGTCGGGGCGGATGTCGACGAAGCGCGGCACCGCGCCGCGCAGCACGAACGCGTTCACCGACGACACGAAGGTGAAGGGCGGGCAGATCACCTCGTCGCCGGGACCGATGCCGGCGAGCAGGACGGCCATTTCCAGCGCGTGCGTGCACGACGTGGTGAGCAGCACGCGGGCGCCGCCGGTGATCGTCTCGAGCGCCACGCGGCACCTGGCGGTGAACGCGCCGTCCCCCGACAGATGGCCCGAGGCGATGGCCTCGGCGATGTGCGCGGTCTCGCGGCCGGTGACGGCCGGACGGTTGAACCAGATCGGCGGCGGGGTCATCGCACCGTTGCCGCGCCGCCCAGGCGGGCCGACGCGAGGTGCTCCTGGAACCAGGCATAGGTCGAGCGCAGCCCGTCCTCCAGTGGCGTGCGGTGGCGCCAGCCGAGGGCGTGGAGCCGGCTGACGTCGAGCAGTTTCCGCGGCGTGCCGTCGGGCTTCGTGGTGTCGAAACGCAGCGTCGCGGCCGGGTGGACGATGTCGCGAATCGCCTCGGCGAGGGCGCGGATCGACAGGTCGTCGCCGGTGCCGACGTTGACGTGCTCGTCGCCGTCGTAGTGGCGCAGCAGGAAGACGCAGGCGTCGGCCAGGTCGTCGACGTGCAGGAACTCGCGCCGCGGCGCCCCCGAGCCCCAGATCGTCACCTCGCCGACGCCAGCCACCTTGGCGTCGTGCAGACGGCGCATCAGCGCCGGGATGACGTGGCCGCCGTCGACGTCGAAGTTGTCGCCCGGGCCGTAGAGGTTGGTCGGCATCGCCGAGATGAAGTCGCAGCCGTACTGGGCGCGGTAGGCCCGGCACAGCGTGATGCCCGAGATCTTGGCCACGGCGTACGGCGCGTTGGTCGGTTCGAGCGGGCCGCCGAGCAGCGCCGCTTCCGGGATCGGCTGCGGGGCCAGGCGCGGGTAGATGCACGAGCTGCCCAGGTAGAGCAGGCGGCCGACGCCGTGACGATAGGCGGCGTGAATCACCGCGGCGGCGATCATCAGGTTGTCGTAGATGAACTCCGCCGGCCGGGTCGAGTTGGCCAGAATGCCGCCGACCGTACCGGCGGCGAGGACGACGGCCTCGGGGCGATGGCGGGCGAACCACGCGTCCACGGCCGACGGGTCGCGCAGGTCGAGCTCGTCGCGCGTGGCGGTGAGGAGCGCGGTGCAGCCGTCGGCGCCCAGGCGGCGCATCACCGCCGAGCCGACCAGGCCGCGATGCCCGGTGACGAAGATTCGCGTGCTCGGGGTGAGGGTCATCGGCGGCTGCGTTCCTTGACGGCGGCGCGGGTCTCGCGGTCGACCTCGCGCTTGCGGATGGTCTCGCGCTTGTCGTGCAGCTGCTTGCCGCGCACCAGGCTGAGCGCGACCTTCACCCGGCCGCGCAGGAAATACAGCCGCAGCGGCACCAGCGTGAGGCCCTTCTCGGTGGTCTTGCCGATCAGCTTGCGGATCTCCTGTTTGTGGAGCAGCAGTTTGCGGCGGCGCTTGGGGTCGTGATCGACGTAGCCGCGATGGCTGTAGGGGTTGATGTGGACGTTGTAGAGCCACACCTCGCCCTTCTCGACCCGTGCGTAGCTGTCGCGCAGGTTGGCCTTGCCTTCGCGGATGCCCTTGACCTCGGTGCCGAGCAGCTGCAGCCCGGCCTCGAACGTCTCGAGCACGTGGTAGTCGTGGAACGCCTTGCGGTTCTCGGCGATCAGCGTCTCGCCGCCGGCGTCGTCCTTCGCCGCCGCGCGGGTCCGCGGCGGGGGCACCCGGGTGCTCATCGGGCGGCGACCCGACGGGCCGCCAGGTCGGCGGCCAGCCGCACGGCGTGAATCAGGCTGCCGGGGTCGGCCACGCCGCGCCCGGCGATGTCGAAGGCGGTGCCGTGATCGACCGACGTGCGGACGATCGGCAGGCCGAGGGTGACGTTGACGGCGCTGCCGAACGCCAGCAGCTTGATCGGCACCAGCCCCTGGTCGTGGTAGCACGCCACCACGCAGTCGAACTCGCCGCGCACGGCGCGCACGAACACGGTGTCGGCGGGAAACGGGCCGCGCACGTCGTGACCGGCCGCCCGGACCTCGGCCACCGCCGGGGCCAGTTCGGTGTCGTCCTCGGTGCCGAACAGGCCGCCTTCGCCGGCGTGCGGGTTGAGCGCGGCCAGGGCGATCCGCGGCCGCGTCAGGCCGAACATCGGCAGCTCCCGCGCGGTCAGCTCCAGCGTCGCGGCGACGTGCGCGCGGGTCATCAGGCGCGGCACCTCGGCGAGCGGCACGTGGACGGTGGCCAGCACCACCTTCAGCGTCGGCGCGTGGAACATCATCGCCACGCGCGGCACGCCGCACAGGTGGCCGAGCAGATCGGTGTGGCCCTTCCACGGCAGGCCGGCGGCGGCAAACGCCGCCTTGTTCACCGGCGCGGTGGCCACGGCGTCGACGGCGCCGGCCCGGGCGTCGGCCACGGCCCGGACCAGCGTGTCGTAGGCCGCCTGACCGGCGGCGGCGCTCACCTGCCCCATCGGCACGTCGGCCGCCGTCTCGTAGATCACCGGCTCGCACACGGCACGCACGGCCGGATCGGCGGCGGCCTTGCCGGCGATCTCCGGACCGATCCCGGCCGGATCGCCGACGGTGATCGCGATGCGCGGCTTCATGCCGACAGATTACTAGATCGGACGTCCGGCCTCGCGATCACGCCGCCGCGCGATCGGGCGGACTCACATCTCGACGGCGACCCAATCGGCGACCACCTTGATGCCGGCGTTGCGCTCCAGCGCCGCCAGCCCGCGGTCGAGCGTGGCGAAGGCGCGGCGGGCGGTGTCGGGCGGTACGGCGGCGGCGAGCCGATCGACGAGGTCGGCGGCGTCGCCGTTGGCGAGCCCGCCGCGATCGGCACCGGCGTGGACGACGGCCAGGTCGCGGGTCAGCGACGAGGCCATGCGCAGCACGGCGGCCAGCTCCTGCCGCGTCAGCTCGGGCTTGCCGACGACGTCCTTGGCCACGGCGAGCCGCGCGCCGACGTCGCGCAGCGTGGCCGCCCCGAGCAGCCGCGTCGCGCGCGCCCGCGCCTCGGCGACGTCCGCCGACCCGAGGGCCAGGGCCGCACCGGCGCTGCCGTCGGCGAGTGCCGCGGCGCGGCGGGCGTCGGCGGCGGCCATCGCGTGATCGCGCACCAGGAGCCGCACCAGGTCGTCCGTCGGCAGGCGGCCGAACGTGAGCCGCATGGTCCGCGAGCGCACCGTCCGGAGCAGCGCGTCCGGGGCCGCCGAGGTCAGGACGAACATCGTCGCCGGCGGCGGCTCCTCGAGCGACTTGAGCAGGGCGTTCTGCGCGCTCTCGGTCAGGGCGTCGGCGTCACGCACCGCGACGACCCGGCGCAGGCCTTCGAAGGGCCGGTAGCCGCAGCGCGACAGCGCCTCGCGCACCGGCTCGATCTTGATGACCCCGGAGTCGTCGGGCGCCAGGGCCAGCACGTCGACGTGCAGCGCGCGGGCGATCCGGTCGCACGACCGGCAGCTGCCGCAGGCGTCGCCGGCGACGGCCGACGGGCAGTTCACCGCCTGGGCGACGGCCAGCGCGACGCGCCACTTCCCCACCCCGGCCGGCCCGGCGAACAGCAGCGTCGGCGGCAGTGAGCCGCGCTGCACCGCGCCGGTGAGCAGCGCCAGCTGGCGCGGGTGTCCGATGACGTCACGAAGCGGCATGAGCAGGCCGGGGCGGACGCCGGTCAGCGGCGCTTGGGCGCCGGCGCGTCCTTCTTCTCGTCGTCCTTCTTGTCGCGGCGGCCGAAGAGCCGCGACCAGAAGCCGCGCTTCTTCGCCTCGGGCGCCGGGGCCTGGGCCACTTCGGGCGCCTGCTGGGCGGGCGAGACCGGCGCCGCCGCCGGCGCCTCGGGCGGCGCGTGGTCGCTGGCGCGGTGCTCGCTCACCTGGTCGCGCGGCGCGCCGAACCAGCCGGCCATGCGGCCGAACAACGAGCGGCCGACGTGGAGGTGGCACAGCTCGGTGGGCTCGGTGCCGCGGGCGAAGTACTCGGTGCCGATCATCGAGCGCTCGGCCTGGCGCCCGTCGTCGTTCACGACCGGCACGGCATCGCAGCCGCCGGCCGGCCGCTTGCCCGACAGCCGGCACACCGTCACCGCGACGACATCGCGCGGCGCCACCAGCGGCTCCGGTTTGTCGCCGCGCGTGGCCGCCTTCATGAACTCGGCCCACAGCGGCACGGCGACATCGCCGGCATAGGCGCTGCCGGGCAGGATCTGCCGCGGCGTGTCGTAGCCCACCCAGACGCCGGCGGCGAGCGACGGCGTGTAGCCGACGAACCAGGCGTCGCGGTATTCGTTCGTCGTGCCGGTCTTGCCCGACGCCGGCAGGCGGAAGCCGAGCTGGCGCGCCTTCCACGCCGTGCCCGAATCGATCACATCGGCGAGCATCGACGACATCAGGAACGCCGTCGCCGGGGCCACCGCCTGCACTTCGGACGCCTCGGCGCGGTAGAGGACGTTGCCCTCGGTGTCCTCGACGCGCCGCACCAGTTGCGGCTTCTCCCACAGCCCGCCGTTGGCGAAGGCGCCGTAGGCCGAGGTCAGGTCGAACAGCGTGACCTCACCGGAGCCCAGCGCCAGAGACGGCACCGCCGGCACCGCGCCCAGGCCCAGCTTCTGCGCGTAGTCCACCGCCGACGACACCCCGACCATCTCCAGCATCCGCACCGCGGCGCGATTGCTCGACGTCTTGAGGGCCGTGCGCATGGTCAGCTCGGACGCCGTCTCGTGCCCTTCTTCGGGCGACCACGCGCCTTGCAGCGTGTCGATCGGCTCGTCCAGCCGGTCGATGAGGCTGGCCGGTGTGTAGCCGGCCTCGAGCGCGGCGGCGTAGACGAACGGCTTGAACGCGGATCCGGGCTGGCGGCGCGCCTGCACGGCGCGGTTGAAGTGGCTCTCGCCGAAGCTGCGCCCGCCGACGATGGCCCGCACTTCGCCGGTGCGCGGGTCGAGGGCCACGACGGCGGCCTGCAGCGGCGCGTCGTCGGCCGGGGCCGGGCGGCGGCGGGCCTTGAGCGCGGCCAACCGGCGCGCGGTGAGGTCGGCCAGGGACTTGGCGACGGCGGCCTCGGCCGCCTTCTGCATCTCCACGTCGATGGTCGTGTAGACACGCAGGCCGCTCTGGTAGACGCGCTCGCGGCCGAAACGCTCGACCAGCTCGAGCCGCACCTGCTCCTTGAAGTACTGGCCGAACGGCTCGTCGCGGCGCAGCGCGTCCTTGAGCACCACGGCGCGCTCGCGCGCCTCGCGGTAGGTCGGTTCGTCGATGTCGCCCTGCTCGCGCATCGCCTGCAGGACGACGTTGCGGCGGCTCACGGCGCGCTCGAGGTTCACGCTCGGCGCCCAGGTGGACGGCGACTTGACCAGCCCGGCCAGCAGCGCCGCCTCGTCCACCGTCAGCTCGCGCGCCGGCTTGCCGAAGTAGCCGAGCGCGGCCGCCTCGGCGCCGTAGAGCCCGGCGCCGAAGTACATCTTGTTGAGATAGAGCTCGAGGATCTGGTCCTTGGTGTACTGGTGCTCGACGCGCAGCGCCAGCAGCACCTCCTGCACCTTGCGGGTGTAGGTCTTGTCGAGCGTCAGGAAGCTCTGTCGGGCCAGCTGCTGCGTGATCGTGCTGCCGCCCTGCGCCAGCCGTCCCTCGCGCAGGTTGACCATCATCGCTCCGGCGATGCGCACCACGTCGATGCCGGCGTGGCTGCGGAAGCGCTGGTCCTCGATGGCGAGGAGCGCCTTGACGAGATGCGGCGAGACGTCGGCCAGCGCGACGTCGAAACGCCGCTCGTCGAAGATGGTGAAGGCCGGCGCGTCGGCGGCGTCGTAGAACACCGTGGCCTGGGCCATCTCGCCCATGCGCCGGACGTCGTCGATGCTGGGGAGCCCGGCCAGCAGCCGATGCACGCCCCACTGGCTGCCGGCCACCGCCGCCCCCTGAAGGGTGGCGACCATCGAGGCCAGCACCACGAGCGCGCCAGGATAGCGCCGCACCGCCGCCCCGAGGGCGGCGCCGAGCCGCCGGATCGCCGGCCGTTCGAGCATGGCTGTGAGCATCGAAGCGCGCCTCGAATCCACGTTACTACGGGAGGCGCGAAGCGGCTAGCGGCTAGCGGCTAGCGGTCAGGCCCCCCAATACCGACACCCAGGCGCGCAGAACCGAGGTTCCACGCATCGGCCGCCGGGGGGCTGCGGCGCAGGACTACTCGACGTTACTACGACTTGGGGGCTGGGGACCGGGGCGGGCAACGCCGAACGGCACCACCTCACCCTCGCGGCAGGCCGCGACGGCTCGGCGTGGAGTCATTACGCCGTACTGAGGCGGCAGGCGAAGCGCCGAAGGCGCAAGCAGTGCGCGCTGAGATAGGGCTGGGGGCTGGGGACTGGCGCGGGGTCACGCCGCACGGCATCGCCTCACCCTCGCGGCCAGCCGCGACGGCTCGGCGTGGAGTCCAGGCACCACTGCGAGGCCGTAACGAGGCGCCGGCGAAGCGCCGAAGGCGCCAGCAGTGAGGCCGTACTGAAGCGGCAGGCGAAGCGCCGAAGGCGCAAGCAGTGCGCGCTGAGATGTTCGGTAGCGAAGCTGAGAGGAACTCGCGAACAGAGTGCGGCTGAGGCGCGCAGCGCCTGAGCCGCGGAGGGTAATCACCCTCGACCAGCGACTTGGTGCGAAGCGGAGCTGAGGGGGAGGGACTCGTGCCCGCTCGCGGCGCCTCAGAGAGGCGCCGCGGCGTGCCTGAGTTCGTCGATCCCCGCCAAGACGACGAGCGATTAGCGAGGAGATTGGCGGGGTCGACGGGACTCGAACCCGCGGCCTCTGCCGTGACAGGGCAGCGTTCTAACCAACTGAACTACGACCCCAATCTTCTCGCGACTCGCCCGCCGTTCCCAGGTCGTGCCCCGCCCGTCTACCAGCGAGTGGTGGGCGGTACAGGACTCGAACCTGTGACAGCCGGCGTGTAAAGCCGGTGCTCTACCAACTGAGCTAACCGCCCGGCTCACCGACCGACGAAACTCTGACTATACCAGACC
>CAYUAX010000117.1:0-14771 GCA_964442845.1 uncultured Bifidobacteriaceae bacterium
TGGCCAAGGTGGCGGCCAGCCCCGCCTCCACCGTGCTGCTGCAGGGCGAGACCGGCACCGGCAAGGACCTGGCGGCCAAGGCCATCCACTACAACAGCGACCGCGCCGGCCGGCCGTTCGTGAACATCACCTGCTCGGCGCTGCCGGAGCATCTGCTGGAAAGCGAGCTCTTCGGCCACGAGCGCGGCGCCTTCACCGACGCCCGGCAGCAGAAGCGCGGGCTGTTCGAGACCGCCGCCGGCGGCACCATCTTCCTCGACGAGATCGGCGAGATGACCCCGGCGTTGCAGGCCAAGCTGCTGCGCTTCCTCGAGGAGAAGACGTTCAAGCGGGTGGGCGGCCTGTCGGACGTGAAAGTGGACGTGCGGGTCATCGCCGCGACCCACCGCAACCTGGCGCAGGCGGTGCGCGACGGCAAGTTCCGCGAAGACCTCTATTACCGCCTCGGCGTCATGCCGATCACCCTGCCGCCGCTGCGCGACCGCGCTGGCGACGTACCGCGGCTGGTCGAGCACTTCGTCGCGGCGTTCAACCGCGAGTTCAAGAAGAACGTCACCGGGGTGGCGCCAGCGGCGCTGCGCGCGCTCGAGGCCTACGCCTGGCCGGGCAACGTCCGCGAGCTCCGCAACGCCGTCGAGCGGGCGATGCTGCTGGCCGACGGCGACCTGCTGGGTCCCGAGCACTTCACGATGCTGGCCGCGCCCACGCCGGTGACGTCGGGCTTCTCCCTGCCGGCCGAGGGCGTCAACCTCGAGACGCTCGAGCGCGACCTGCTCGTCCAGGCCCTGCAACGGGCCCAGGGCAACCAGACGCAGGCCGCCCAGTTGCTGGGCATGAACCGCGACCAGATTCGCTACCGCCTCGAGAAGTTCGGCCTCGACAAGCTGGGCCGGCCCGCCTCGGCGTAGCGCGGCGCGTCCCCGGCCCGCGGCGGCCGGGAATCTTTCTCGGCGGGCAGCGGAGTTCTGCCCGACCGGCGGCCGGCGGCGGACGTCGAATCGCTCGGAATTGGCGTCGGTCGACGCCGGCACGGCCGTTGCTCACGCCCCCTCAGGTTGTGAGCGACGTGGCCAACGTGATCGTGGCGGACGACGAGACGTTGATCCGGTGGGCGCTGGGGCAGCGGCTGTCCCGGGATGGGCACGTCGTCAGCGAGGCGGTGGACGGCGCGGCCGCCCTCGACCTGCTGGCGGTCGTCCCGCCGCCCACCGTCGTGGTGCTCGACGTCAAGCTGCCGGACATGAGCGGGTTGACGGTGCTCGAGGAGATCCGCAAGCGGCGGCCCGATGCCGTGGTGTTGATGATGACCGCCTACTGGGCGGGCGATGCGCTCGAGCAGGCCCGGCAACTGGGGGCGCGGGCGCTGCTGGCCAAGCCCCTCGACCTCGACCGGGTGGCCAGCGCGGTGGACGAGGCGTGGACCGGCGGCCAGCCGGCGTGAGACGACGGGAGAACGACCGATGGTGACGATCAGCCACATCCTGTGTCCGACCGATTTCTCGCCGGTGTCGGCCAACGCCGAGACCTATGCCGCGGCGCTGGCCAAGTACTACGGCGCGCGACTGTCGCTGGTGCACATCGATCCGCCGATGCCGGTGATGGCGCCGTACGGCGAGATCCCGGTGGACATCCGGCTCTTCGACGACCAGCGTCGCCAGGCCGAGCAGGATCTCGCGGCCGCCGGCGCCCGCGCCCGGGCCGTCGGGATCCCGGTGGACACGGCGCTGGTTGGCGGCTATCCGGGGCGCGAGGTGCTCGCCCTCGCCCGCGAACGGGACGTCGACCTGATCGTCCTGGGTTCGCACGGCCGCGGCGGCCTGGAGCACCTGCTGCTCGGCTCGGTGGCGGAAAAGGTGCTGCGCAAGGCGCCGTGTCCCGTGATGGTCGTGCCGTCGGCGGCGCCGCCGGAACACGGCGTGCGCTTCGCGCGCATCCTCTGCCCGGTCGACGGCTCGCCGGCGTCAGCCGACGCCGTGGCCCAGGCGGTCGACCTGGCGCGCGAGACCGACGGGCAGCTCACCCTGGTCCACGTCGTGGAGCCGATGCCGGCGGCCAGCGAGTTCGCGGTGCTCGACGCCGACGAGTACCGCCGCGCCGGCGAAGCCTACGGCGCGCGGCTGCTGCGCGAGGCGGTGTCGGACGAAGTACGCACCTGGTGCAGGATTGACGAACGGGTGCTCGAGGGCAAGCCGAGCGACCGCATCGTCGACGCCGCCCGCAATCTGGGCGCCGACGTGATCGTCATGGGCGTGCGCGGCCGCGGCGCGCTCGACCTGCTGGCGTTCGGCTCGACCGCCAACGCGGTGGTGCGCCAGGCGCCGTGTCCGGTCTTCGTCGTGCACCCGAAGGCGCGCGACGAGCGGCGGCCGGCGGTCGTGCCGGCCACGGTGCTGGTGTAGAGGGCGGCCATGGCGACCATCGCCCTCAAGCACATCCTCGTCCCGACCGACTTCAGCGAGACCTCGCGGGTCGCGCTGCGCTACGCGCTGGCGCTGGCCGACCGGTTCGGCGCCTGCGTGCACCTGCTGCACGCCGTGCAGAACCCGCTCGAGCAGCCGTGGGCGGCGGAGATCTACGCCGTCTCGGCGCCCGACTACGAGGCGGCGGCGCGGCGTGAGTCCGACGCGCAGCTGGCGGCGATGCTGAACGAGGCCGAGCGGCAGAAGTACTGCGCGTGCCTGGTCACCGAGGTCGGACCGCCGTTCCTCAGCATCGTCCGCTACGCGCAGCGCGAGGCCATCGACCTCATCGTGATGGGCACGCACGGCCGCGGCGCCATGGCCCACCTGCTGATCGGCAGCGTCGCCGAGAACGTGGTGCGCAAGGCGCCGTGCCCGGTGCTCACCGTCCGCCATCCCGAGCACGAGTTCGTCACGCCCTGAGCCCCGGGGCCGGCGGCGCCACCCGTGGCGCCGCCCATGCCGCGCCCGCCGTCAGGGGTTGGCGAGGCGCTCGAACAGCGACGCCAGGCGCGCCCGCGCCGTCGCCAGGCGTTCCTCGAGCTGCGTGTAGACGAAGGCGTGTCCGGCGGCGGTGGCTTCGACGATCGGCACCTCGACCTGCTGGGCGTCGCGTTCGAGCGCGGCGCGCCGGTTCGGGTCCTTCACGCGGCCGATGGCGGTGCGGGCGTCCTTCAGCAGGCTCCGCGTCTCGCGCAGGCCCTCGAGGGCCAGGCGACCGTTGATGGGGTTCTCCGGACGCGGCGCGATCTTGCCGGCGCCGTGGCACTGCGCGCACTGCCCTTCGAGCGCCCGCGGCGACAGCCGCACGCCGGCCGCTTCGCCGTGGCAGGTGGCGCAGGTCGGCGCGTTCTTGTCGCCGGCCCGCAGCAGCTCGTAGTGCTTGCTCTTCTGGAACTGGACGAAGGGGCCGGTGTGGCAGGTGCCACAGGTCTTCGCCAGGTTCATGCTGTGCACGGGGCTGGCCGGGTTGGTACGCGGCAGGATGTTCTGGTGCGCCACGAAGGGCTCGAACGTCTTCGGGTCGCCGCCGTGGCAGCTCTCGCAGCCGACGTTGCGCCGCCCGTGCGCCGAGGTGTCCCACTCCGACAAGTGCGACGCTGACACCGAGCCGGGATTGGCGAAGTGACAGTCGGCACACCGGCTGCCGCCCAACCCCTGGGCGCTGGCGGCCACCGCCGTCACCATCAACGCGAATGCCGCCACGACAAATCCCCTGCCCCACCCGATCGTCATGCACACGCCTCCGCGCCGCCAAGGATACACGCGGAGTGCCAAGACGGACCCCATCGGAATCAACAGGCCTGCGGGCTCCGGCACCTCGATCCGTGGCCGCATCGCATGGAGTATTCCCACACCGTGGGAATTTCCCGGTCGCTGGACGGACCGTTCGCCGTCATTGGCCCGGCCGACGCACCAGGACGCACGGCAGTGTTCTTGCGCCACAGGCGCTGGGGGTAGTCGCGACGTGCGGGACAGTCCCCGGGAGGAGAAAGCGATGACCGTCAACGAAGCCGGATGGGACCGTGGGGTCCGTCTCGTCGTCGGCGCCGGGCTGCTGGCCGCGGCGCTGGCCGGGCCGGCGTGGCCGTGGGGCCTGCTGGGCGCGGTGCCGCTGCTCACCGGCGTCAGCGGCTGGTGTCCGCTCTACACGCTGCTCGGCATCAGCACCTGCGCGGTACGGAGTGCGTGATGGCCGCCCGAAGGATGCCCGGCTCAACGGCCGCGCCGAGATGATGAAGAATCACCCGGTGCCGCCGCGGCCGCACTGACCCTTGCCCCAGACCGCCCGCCAGCAGCGCTATCACGTCGTCGACGGGCGCGCCCGGATCGAACTGGTGGTCCGGGACGTCCGCCAGTTGTTCGACAGCCGCGATCCGGCGCCGTTCCGCGAACGCGACCTGGACGAGGGCGCGGTCGAGTACCTGATGGGCGCCGTCGAGGAACTGCCCCGCCACCTGCCGGTGGCGCTGGTCGTCGTCATCGACGCCCCGGCCGAGCCGGCGCTGGCCGACGCCGCCATCGCCGAAGGCATCCGCGGCCACTTCGAGCACGCCCGGACCCAGATCGGGCGCCGGCTGCGCCAGCACGTGCGGCGCGGCCGGCTGGCCCTGGGCGTCGGACTCGTCGTGCTGGTGACCTGCCTGCTGCTGGCCGAAGCCGCCGCGGCGATGACCTCCGGCCATGTGCGCGAGGTGGTGCGCGAAGGGCTGGTGATCGCCGGGTGGGTGGCCCTGTGGCGGCCGCTGGAGGTGCTGCTCTACGACTGGTGGCCGCTGGTCGAAGAACGGCGGCAGATCGACCGGCTGCTCGAGGCGCCGCTGTCGATTCGCCACGCCGGCGCGTAGGACGGCAGATTTTCCCGGGCGGCGACCCGGCGCCGGTCTGGTAGCATCGACGGATGCCGCCGTGTACCCGCCGCCAGGCGCTGGCCACGTTCGCTGCCGCGGCCGTGGGCGCCGCACTGCCGACCCCCACATGGGCCGCCGTCGCCCGGGCCGATTCCCGCGCCCTGCACTTCGCCCACCTCCACACGGGCGAGCGCCTGGCCGTAGAGTACTGCACCGCCGGCGAGTACGTGCCGGACGCCTTGACGGCCGTGAACACGTTGCTCCGCGACTTCCGGACGGGCGATGTCCACGCCATCGACCCGGCGCTGCTCGACCTGCTCTACGACCTGCGCGATCGCACCGGTGCGACCCGGCCGTTCCAGGTCATCTCGGGCTTCCGTTCGCCAGCCACCAACGCCGCACTGCGGCGGCGCAGCCACGGCGTGGCCTCGGGCAGCCTGCACATGCAGGGCAAGGCCATCGACATCCGCATCGCCGACGTGCCGCTCACGGGCCTGCGGCGGGCCGCGCTCGAGCTGCGCGAGGGCGGCGTCGGCTACTACCCCGCCTCGAACTTCGTGCACGTCGACACCGGCCGCATCCGCGCCTGGTAGCCAGGCGTCCCCACACTCAGTCGAGCGCCGCCAGCGCCCGGGACAGCCGGGTGTCGTGGCCGTACAGGTCCTCGGCGAAGTGCAAGGCGCCGTCGTCGGGCAGCACCGCGGCGGTCAGGTAGAAGATCGCCACGTCGATCGGCGCGTCGAGCGCGACCGCCGTGTTGTCCGGCCCGGCCATCGCCTCGGCGATGCGCTCGGCCGGCCACGCCTGCCGCTGCCAGCCCAGCGCCCAGCGCGCCAGCGCCGGCGGATCGGCGACCCGGATGCAGCCGTGGCTGAAGTCGCGGCGATCGCGCGCGAACAAGCCGGGCGTCGGCGTGCCGTGCATGTAGACGCTGGCGTCGTTCGGGAAGACGAACTTCACCAGGCCCAGCGCGTTGTGCGGTCCGGGCCGTTGACGGACGCGCAGGGCGCCAGCCGCGAGGCCGGCGAGCGCTGCGCCGTCGACTGGCAAGATCCGGCCGTCATCCCCCTCGCCGCGCACCACCTCCATGTGCTGACGGGCCAGGTAGCCGGCGTCGCGGCGGACCGCCGGCAACACTTCCTCGCGCAGGATCGACGGCGGAATGTGCCAGTAGGGGCGGAAGATCACCCGTTCCATGACGCCGACGAACACCGGCGTCTGGGTGCGGACGGCGCGGCCGACGATGACGTCCATCGCCAGGGCCGGCACGTCGTCGTCCAGCGCGGTGTCCCAGGCCCAGAGGCGGAACATCGGGATGTTCACCGCGACGAGGCGGCGGGCGCCGAGATCGGGCAGCCAGCGGAGCCGCTCGAGGGCCAGCGTGATCTGCCAGGCGCGGGTGGCTGGCGACACGGCGAGGGCGGCCCGCGTTCTGGCGCCCAGCACGCCGTCGGCGCTCAACCCGTGCCGGCGCTGAAAGCCGCGCACGGCCTCGACCACCTCGCCGTCGTAGTGGCCGGTCGGGTCGGCGGCGGCAGCGTCGCCGAGATCGCCGAAGGCCACGAGACGGGCGCGCAACGCCGCGGTGGGCCAGACGTCCCCCGGCCTGACCGCCGTCGTGCCGGCCGGCATCATCGGCAGCGGCGCCGCCGCGGCCGGCGCGCGGTAGCGGGCCAAGGCGGCCACCAGCCGTCGGTACAGCGCGAACGGCGGGGCGAGGTCGGCGATGGCCCGAGCCGGCGTCCCGGCCTCCAGGCCGGCCTCGAGCATCTGGGCGAAGTCGTGGGGTTCGGCCCACGTCGGCAGCGGCCAGCCGAGCGTGCGCGGGTCGACGCGACCGAGGTGCAGGTGCCGCATGGCCCGCAGGCTGGCTATCGTGAGGGCGACATCGGCCCGGGCCACGTCGCCCAGGTCGCGCGCGGGCGGCGCCGCGTAGACGCGAGGCACCAGCCCGTGGACGTCGAGGCCGGCCAGCAGCGTGCGCACGTCGACGGCCGCCGTCGTCGGGTGGCCGGCGGGGTCGTGCCACACGGGACCGCCGCGACGGCCGTAGAGCCGCACGGCCCCGTCCCGCTCGCCGGGCGCCGCGCCAGCGGCGGTCGCCAGCCGCGCCACCTCGGCCGGAGACCACACCGTCTCCGCCTGGAGCCGTAGACTCTGGCCACCGTCGACCAGCGCCATCACGATGACCACGATCAGGTGTCGCCCCCGCACTCGCATTGCGTCCGCTCCCGGCGAGCTATTTGCACGCCCGATGCCAGTGTGCGCGAGAACCCGGACGAGCCGGCGGCCACAATAGGGGCGCCGATGCCTGACGACCGTCGCCCGGTGTTCGTCGCCCGCGGCCTCACCAAGCGCTACGAGATGGGCGAGGTGACCGTCCATGCCCTGCGCGGCGTCGACTTCGAGTTGTCTCCCGGTGAACTCGTCGTGTTGCTCGGCCCGTCGGGCTCGGGCAAGTCGACACTCCTCAACATCCTCGGCGGGCTCGACGTGCCCACCGAGGGCACGGTCGTCTATCAGGACCACACGCTCACCAGCGCCGACGACGACGCCCTCACCGCCTACCGGCGCGAGCACGTCGGCTTCGTGTTCCAGTTCTACAACCTCATCCCGAGCCTCACGGCGCGCGAGAACGTCGCCCTGGTCACCGAGATCAGCGAGCACCCGATGACGCCCGAGGAGGCGCTGGCGATGGTCGGGCTGTCCGAACGGCTCGATCATTTTCCGGCGCAGCTCTCGGGCGGCGAACAGCAGCGGGTGGCCATCGCCCGCGCCATCGCCAAGCGGCCCGACGTGCTGCTGTGCGACGAGCCGACCGGGGCGCTCGACATCACCACCGGCGTCGTCGTGCTCGAGGCCATCGCCCACGTCAACCGCACGCTCGGCACGGCCACCGTCGTCATCACCCACAACGCCGCCATCGCCGGGATGGCCGATCGCGTGGTGCGGCTGGCCGACGGACGCATCGCCGGCGAAACCCGCAACGCGACGAAGCAGCCGGTGCAGGAGCTGCGCTGGTGAGGCGCCCGCTGCGGATCCGCGCCCTGGATCGGAAGCTGCTGCGCGACCTGTGGGAGCTGAAGGGACAGGCCCTGGCCATCGCCGCCGTGGTCGCCGCCGGCGTGGCGATGTTCGTCACCTATCTGTCGAACTTCGACTCGCTGCAGCGGTCGCGCGATCGCTACTTCGCGCGCCAGCGGCTCGGCGACGTGTTCGCGACGCTGACAAGGGCGCCGGCCGACCTCGAGGCCCGCCTCGCGGCGCTGCCCGGGGTCGAGACGGTGGCGACACGCGTCGTCGCCGACGTGACGCTCGACGTGCCGGGCCTGGCCGAACCGGCCAGCGCCCGGCTGGTCTCGCTGCCCGACCGCGGCCGGCCGGTGCTGAACGACCTGGCGCTGCGCCGCGGCCGCTGGATCGCCGTCGAACGCCCCGACGAGGTGCTGGCCAGCGAGTTGTTCGCCGAAGCGAACGGCCTGCGGCCGGGCGACACCGTGACGGCGATCGTCAACGGCCGCCGGCGCCGGCTGACCATCACCGGGATCGCGCTGTCGCCCGAGTACGTCTACATCGTCCGGCCCGGCGAGATGATCTCCGACAACCGCCGCTTCGGCGTGCTGTGGATGGGCCGCCAGGCGCTGGGGGCGGCCTTCGACATGGCCGGCGGCTTCAACGACGTCACGCTCGGCCTGGCGCGCGGCGCCACCGCCGATGCGGTGATCGGCGACGTCGATCGCCTGCTGGCGCCCTACGGCGGCCTCGGGGCGATTCCACGCCGCCTGCAGATGTCGGCCTGGACGCTCGAGAACGAACTGGCCCAGCTGCGGATGTTCGGCATCCTGACCCCGGTGATCTTCCTGTCGGTCGCCGCCTTCATCCTGCACGTGGCCCTGACGCGTGCGCTGGCCCTGCAACGGCCGCAGATCGCGGCGCTGAAGGCGCTCGGCTACGGCAATCGGGCGCTGGCGTGGCACTACACCAAGTGGGCGATGATCATCGCCACCGGCGGCGCCGCCGCCGGCGTGGTCATCGGCCGCTGGCTGGGCGGCGAGATGATCGAGCTCTACAACGCCTACTTCCGGTTCCCGGACCTCGACTACCAGCTGTCCACCGGCGTGGCGCTCGGCGCGCTGGCCGGCAGCGCCCTGGTCGGCGCGATCGGCGCGCAGGCCGCGGTGCGGCGGGCAGTGCGGGTGCCGCCGGCCGAGGCGATGCGTCCCGAGTCGCCGGCGCACTATCGACCCAGCGTCGTCGAGCGGACGGCCCTCCGCTGGCGGGTGCCGGTCGCGGCGCGGATGATCGTGCGCAGCCTCGAGCGCCAGCCGGTCCGCGCCGTCCTCTCGGTGACCGGCATCGCGCTGGCGGTGGCGGTGCTGGTCGTCGGCCTGTCGTTCCTCGACGTGATGGCCGTGCTGATCGACGACCAGTTCGGGCGCGTGATGCGCCAGGACGCCACGCTCACCTTCGCGCAGCCGCGCGGCAGGGCGGCGGTCCTCGCCGTCGGTCGGCTGCCTGGGGTGATGGACGTGGAGCCGGTGCGGATGGTGCCGGCTCGGCTGCGCGCCGGTCACCGCTCGCGCACCGTGGCGATCACCGGCGCGGTCGCCACCCCGCGGCTGCAGCGCGTGGTCGATCGGCAGGGCCGCACGCACGACCTGGCCGAGGGCGGGTTGACCCTGTCGCGCGCGCTCGGCCGGGCGCTCGGCGTGGCGGCCGGCGACCACGTGGACGTGGAGGTGCTGGAGAGCGGCCGGCCAACGCGCCGCTTCGTCGTCGCCGCGCTCGTCGACGACACCTTCGGGCTGCAGGCCTACCTGGAGATCGCGGCGGTGCACGGGCTGCTGGACGAGGGGTCGACGGCGACCGGCGCGCACGTGACCGTCGACGCCGCCCGCCTGCCCGAGTTCTACACCCGGGTCAAGGCGCTGCCGGGCGTGGCCGGCGTGGCGCTGCGCGACGTGACGCTGCGCAACTTCCGCGAGACCATGGCCGAGAACATGTACCTGTCGATTGGCTTCAACGTCGGCTTCGCGGCGGTGATCGCGCTCGGCGTCGTCTACAATGCCGCGCGCGTGTCGCTGTCGGAACGGGAACGCGAGCTGGCCAGCCTGCGCGTGCTCGGCTTCACGCGCGGCGAGGTCTCGCTGGTGCTGCTCGGTGAGCTGGCGGTGCTGGCGCTGGCGGCGCTGCCGGTCGGGGCCGTCATCGGCTATGCCCTCGGGGCGCTGATCATGACGCTCTTCGACAACGAGGTCTATCGCCTGTCGTTCGTGGTCCGGCCGGCGACGGTGGCCTGGACCTGGCTGGCGGTGCTGGCGGCGTCGGGGCTCTCGGGCCTGCTGGTGCGGCGACGCATCGATCGCCTCGACCTGGTGACCGTGCTGAAGTCGCGGGAGTAACCGATGCCCCCTGCTTCACCTGGAACCACGCGATGACCACACGCAAGGCCCGGCCCTGGCGGCGTGTGGCGTTCGGCGCGGTGCTGGTCGGCGGGCTGCTGGCGGTGGCGCTGTGGCCCGACACGCTGGCGGTGGACGTCGCCGTCGCGGCCCGGGGTCCCCTCGTCGTCACCATCGACGAGCAGGGCGAAACGCGCATCCGCGATCGCCACGTCGTCTCGGCGCCGGTGACGGGGCGGGTGGAACGCATCGCGCTGGAACCCGGCGACGGCGTCGCCGCCGGTCAGGTGCTGACCCGCGTGCGCCCCGAGGCACCGCCGCTGCTCGACGCCCGCACCCGCGCCGAGGCCCGTGCCGGAGTCGAGGCGGCCCAGGCAGCGCTCGGGCGGGCGCAGATGGAACGGGCCCGCGCCGACGATGCGCTCGGCCAGGCGCGGCGCGAACGGCAGCGCGCCGCCGACCTGTTCGAGGGCGGCGCGATGAGCCGGCAGCAGCTCGACGCGCGCACCGACGACGCCCGTCAGGCCGAGGCGGCCGCGCGTGCCGCGGCGTTCGCCGAACGCGAAGCCGCCTCGGCGCTGCGCCAGGCCGAGGCGCGGCTGGCCCCGCCGGCGGCGTCGGTCGCCGAGGGCCGCGCGGTCCCGGTGCGGGCCCCGGCCGCCGGCGTCGTGCTGAAGCGCGTGTACGAAAGCGAGGCGCTGGTGCCGGCCGGCGAGCCGCTGCTCGAGATCGGCGATCCCAGCCGCCTCGAGATCGTCGCCGACCTGCTGTCGGCCGACGCCGTGCGGGTGCCGCCCGGCGCGCGGGTGCTCGTCGACGGCTGGGGCGGCGACCGCACGCTCGAGGCCCGCGTCCGCCTGGTGGAACCGGCCGGCTTCACCAAGGTCTCGGCGCTCGGCGTCGAGGAGCAACGCGTCAACGTCCGGCTCGACTTCGTCGATCCGGCGGCGGCGCGCACGGCGCTCGGCGATGCGTATCGCGTCGACGTGCGCATCGTGCTGTGGGAAGGCGCCGACGTCCTGACCGTGCCGACCGGCGCGCTGTTCCGCGACGGCGAGCGGTGGGCGGTGTTCGTGGTCGCGGGGGGACGGGCGGTGCGCACGCCGGTCGACGTCGGCCACCGCGCCGCGCAATCTGCCGAGATCGTCAGCGGCATCGACGCCGGAACCACGGTGGTGGTGTATCCACCCGACACCCTCGCGCCGGGCATGCGCGTGGCGCCGCGCGCCGGCGGGTAGGCTACCGACGCCGCCGTCGGGCCGCCAGGACCCCGGCGCCGAGCGCCGTCCAGACGAGACCCGTCGTCTGGGCCAGCGGACTCGCCTCGATCAGCACCCAGACGGTGACGGCGATGCCGGCCAGCGGCACGACGAGGTGCGCGAGCCAGCGGCGGCTGGCCTGGCGGCGCACGAAGTAGCCGACCACCGAGGCGTGGAGCAGCGCGAACGCGGCCAGCGCGCCGACGTCCACGATCGACACCAGCAGCGGCAGTCCGTCGGCCCGTCGCGCCGCCCAGATCGACACGGCCAAGGTCAACGCACCCGTGGAGACGAGCGCGGCCACCGGCACGCCGCGCTGGCGATCCGTCTCGGCCAGCACCTTCGGCAGTCGGCCCTCGCGCGCCATGCCCAGCAGCAGCCGCGCCGCGGCCGCCTGCGCCGTCATCGCCGCGAAGGCCGGACCGATCGCCTTGGTCACCGCGATGAGCGTGGCCAGCCAGCCGCCGAGCGCGACGCGGGTGAGATCGTAGAAGGCCGTGCCTTGGCGGCCCGGGGCGGCGCGCAGGTCGGCCGGCGGCGTGGCGTTGAGCAGCGCCGCCGCCGCGGTCTGGGCCACGAAGGCCAGGCCGGCGCCGGCCAGGCACAGCAGGATGGCCCGGCCGATCTGCCGGCTGTCGCCGGCGTTCTCCTCGGCGAACGAGGCGATGGCGTCGAAGCCGAGGAACGACAGCACGGCGATCGACACGCCGCCGAGCACCATGGCCGACGTCACCGCGGTGACGCCGAGGAACGGCGACGGCCACGGCCGCGACGGCCCATCCGACGCCAGCACCACCGCCGCGGCGACGAGGAACACGGCGAGAACGCCGACTTCGACGAGCAGCACCACGAAGCCGACGCGCGCCGCCACGGCGACGCCGCGCAGGTTGAGCGCCGTCGTCGCCGCGAACGCGAGCGCGGTGAACACCCACGCCGGCACCGCTGGCACGAGCGCGTGCATCGCGATGCCCGAGAACAGGTAGGCGACCGACGGAATCAGCAGGTAGTCGAGCATGGCCAGCCAGCCGGCGAAGAAGCCGGCGGCGCCGCCGAGCCCCGCGGTGGCGTACGCGAACACCGAACCGGCGTGCGGGACGACGCGCGACATCTCCGCGTAGGACCACGCCGTGAGCGCCATGGCGATGGTGGCGACGAGATACACGAGCGCCACGGCGCCGTCGGCCTGCGCGTCGAGCACGCCGAAGACGCCGACCGGCGCCAGCGGCCCGATGAAGAGCAGGCCGTAGACGAGCAGGTCGCGCAGCGACAGGCGGCGCTGCAGTCCGGACGGGCTCGTCATGCGGCCAGCGGCGGCCAGCCGACGCCGTCGCTCCCCCGTTCGATCGCGGCCGCCACTTCCAGCACGCGCGCCTCCTCGAACGGCCGGCCGATCACCTGCACGCCGATCGGCAGGCCTTCAGCCGAGCGCCGCACCGGCACCACGGCGGCGGGCAGGCCGAGCACGTTGGCCCACTGCGCGTAGAGCATCGCGTCGAGATACGACACGCTCGCGCCGTCCACTGTCCACGCCCGCTCGTCGTGACGGAACGCCGGCGTGGACGTGACCGGGCAGACCAGCACTGGATGCGTAGCCATGGCGACGAGCAGCTCGGCGCGGGCGAGGTCGCGGTCCATCCACGCCTGCACGAGTCGCGAGGACGTGAGCGGCGGGGCCCCGCGCCGCGCGCGGTGCGCGGCGAGGATCGGCAAGGCCGCAGCGGCCTCGGCCCCGAGTATCTCGTGCAGCACCTGCAGACCGACCTCGCAGAAGAACACGCGCCACAGCGCACCGGCGCGATCGAGTGCCGCGGGTCGGCAGGGTGCCGTGGCCAGCCCTTGTGCACTGAGCGCGGCCACGGCCTGGCGCACCGCGGCCGCGGTGTCGGCAGTGACGGGCGCGTCGGGGTGCGCCTCGAACCAGCCGACTTGCCAATCGTGCGCGTCGATCGTGGCGTCGGCGGCGAGCGGCGTCGCCATGGGATCGGTGGCGTCCCACCCGGCGGTCGCGCGATAGAGCAGCACCAGGTCGTCCACCGTGCGCGCCATCGGCCCGACCACGCCGAGGATCGAGAACGGCCCCAGACAGGCCGGCTGGTGTCCTGTGCCAGGGATGCGCCCCGGCGTGGGCTTCAGCCCGCAGATGCCGGCGAAGTGCGCGGGCACGCGGATGGAGCCGCCGCCGTCGCTGCCGATGCCGCCGGCCGAGCAGCCCGCCGCGATGGCCGCCGATTCGCCGCCACTCGACCCGCCGGGCGTGCGGCCTGGATCCCACGGGCTCACCGTGCGGCCGTGCAGCGGGTTGACGGTCTCGTAGCCCATCAACATCTCGGCGACGTTGGTGGTACCAAGGACGATGGCGCCGGCGGCGCGCAGTCGCGCGACGACCACCGCGTCGGCCGTAGCCCGCATGCCGAGCCGCGACGGGCTGCCGGTCTCGCAACGCAGCCCTTCGACGTCGATGGCGCTCTTGATGGTGACGGGGACCCCGCCGAGCGGGCCGCGCGGGAGCCCGCGGGCGGCCGCCTGGTCCTGTGTGGCCGCCGCCGCGAGGGCGCGCTCGGCGTCGACGTCCACGAACGCGTTCAACTGCCGATCGACGGCCGCAATGCGGTCCAGATGCGCGTCGACGACCTCTTCGGCCGACAGCTCGCCGGCCGCCACCGCCGCGGCGAGGCGCCGGGCCGGCCACATCCAGGGGGGCGACGCCATCGCGAAAGTGTATGGCATCGCCGTGCCCGAACCTGTGCGATCATCGCCCCCCAGAGTCGGTGCCCGAACCACCCGCGCCGCTCCAAGGAGATCCCATGAGCACGATCGGGCGTCGGCAGTTCCTGGCGGGCGCGGGCGCCGCGGCCCTGGCGGTGAAGCCGGCTTTCGCCAGCCTCGGCCAGGCGGCGACGGCCCGGGCGGGCGCGGTGTTCCCCGCCTCGGTGCGCGACGACTTCCCCATCGCCTCGGTCGAGACCTACATGAACTCGGCGGCGCTGCATCCGATCGGCCGCTTCGCCGCCCGCGCCGTCCAGGAGAACCTGGAGTACCGGATGTTCGGTCCGGGCCCGGGCCGCAGCGAGTTCAACGCCGCGAAGCAGGCGGCGCTCAAGACCACGTTCGGCAACCTGATCAACGCCAAGCCGACCGAGATCGCCTTCACGGCCAGCACGTCCGACGGCGAGAACATCGTCGTGATGGGGCTCGACCTGGCGAAGAAGAAGGGCAACATCGTCATCGACGAGCTGCACTTCACGACCTCGCTCTACATGTACAAGGAGCTCGAGAAGCAGGGCGTCGAGCTGCGCATCG
>CAYUAX010000118.1:0-9504 GCA_964442845.1 uncultured Bifidobacteriaceae bacterium
CCGGCATGCAGTTCAACATCGCCCTCAACTACGGCGGCCGCGCCGAGATCGTCGACGCGGCGCGACGGGCCATCGAAGCCGGCGTCACGCCGTCGTCGCTCGACGAGGGCCGCTTCGCCGAGTTCCTCTACACCGCCGGCCAGCCCGATCCGGACCTGTTGATCCGCACCAGCGGCGAGATGCGCGTGAGCAACTTCCTGCTGTGGCAGATCGCCTACGCCGAGATCTGGGTCACCGACACGCTGTGGCCCGACTTCCGCTGCCAGCACCTGCTCGAGGCGGTCGTCGCCTACCAGAAGCGCGACCGCCGCTACGGCGGCATCGCCTCGGTGCCGGTGGCGGCCGGGGCCAAGTAAGGACTCACTCCTACATTCCATGACCCGTGTTCTGAGCGGCCTCGCGCTCGCGCTTGGCGCCCTGGCGCTCGTCTGGTGGCTCACCTCCACGCAGCTGCTGGTCGTCGCGCTCGGCGTGACGGCGCTGGCCTTCGTCGAATACGCGCGGCTGGCGCGCGCGGTGGGGGCCGTGCTGCCGGCCGCGCCCGCGCTCGTCGCCACGCTGGCTGCCTGCGCCGCCGTGGTCACGCCGTGGCTGCACCTGCCGTCGGTGCTGGCGCTCGGCCTCATCGCCGTTGCGGTGGCTCTGATGGCCGGCGGGCAGCACGGCGCGGCGCTGTTCCACGGCGCCACAGCCGGCCTGTTCGCGCCGGTGTACCTGGGCCTGCCGCTCGGCGCCCTCGCCGGCATCCATCAACTGGCCGGCCGCGAAGGCGTCCTCACGGTGATCGCCACGGTGGCGGCCAGCGACACCTGCCAGTACTACGCGGGCCGCACCTTCGGCCGGCGGCCGCTGGCGCCCACCATCAGCCCGAAGAAGACGATCGAGGGCGCGATCGGCGGCCTGGTGCTGGCGCCGGTGGCCCTGGTGCTGCTGGCGCAGTGGTGGCTGCCGCGGCTGCCGCCGCTGGCGGTGTGGGTGGCCGGTCTGGGCATCGTGGTGGCCGGCATCGCCGGCGATCTCTTCGAGTCGGCGCTCAAGCGCGCCGCCGGCGTGAAGGACAGCGGCGCGCTCATCCCCGGCCACGGCGGCGTCCTCGACCGCATCGACGCGCTGCTGTTCGCGGCGCCGCTCTTCTACCTGCTGGTGCGGCTGGCATGATCGGCGTCGCGATTCTCGGCGCCACCGGGTCGATCGGCACCAGCGCGCTGGCGGTGGCCGAAGCCCACCCGGACCGTGTGCGCGTGGTCGGGCTGGCCGCCGGGCAGAGCGCCGAGCCGATGGCGGCGGCGGTGGCGCGGCATCGGCCGACGGCGGTGTCGATGGCGAGCGCCGAGGCCCTGGCCCGGGTGGCCGCGCTCACCAGCCTGCCGGCGACTACCGGCGTGGGCGCCGAGGGCCTGGTGGCCGTGGCCACGCATCCCGACGCCGATCTCGTGCTGTGTGCGTCGTCAGGCACGGCGGCGCTCGAAGCGGTGCTCGCGGCCATCGACGCCGGCAAGACGATCGCTCTGGCCAACAAGGAAGTGCTGGTGATGGCCGGCGGCCTGGTGATGGATCGCGCCCGCGCCCGCGGTGTGGCCATCCTGCCGGTGGACAGCGAGCACAACGCCATCCACCAGTGCCTGCGCGGCCACGAGGCGCGCGAGGTGCGGCGGCTGATCCTCACCGCGTCGGGCGGGCCGTTTCGCGGCCGCACCCGCGCCAGCCTGGCCGCGGTGACGCCGGCCGACGCGCTGCGTCATCCCACCTGGCAGATGGGCCCGAAGATCACCATCGACTCGGCGACGCTGATGAACAAGGGCCTCGAGGTGATCGAGGCGCACTGGCTCTTCGGCGTCACCTCGGCGCAGATCGATGTCGTCGTGCATCCGCAGTCCATCGTGCATTCGCTCGTCGAGTTCACCGACGGCTCGATGCTGGCGCAGCTCGGCACCACCGACATGCGGCTGCCGATCCAGTACGCGTTCTCCTACCCGGAGCGCTGGCCGGCCCCGGTCCCGTTCCTCGACCTGGCCCGGGCCGGCACGCTGGAATTCCAGCCGCCCGACTGGGACGAGTTCCCGTGCCTCCGCCTGGCGTTCCGGGCCCTGGAGGCCGATCGGAGCCTGCCGATCGTCCTCAATGCATCCAACGAGGTGGCGGTGTCGTCTTTTCTGGCAGGGGCGCTGCCGTTCCCGGCGATTGCCGAGGTGATTGCGGCGACGATGGACGCCCACACGGCCGCGCCGGTCGACACCCTGGCCGCGGTGCGCGCCGTGGACACCTGGGCGCGGGCCACGGCCGCCGAGCTGGTGCGGGCGGTAGAATTACAGAAAGGGTCTTCGGTCTGATGCAGACGCTGCTGGCGTTCTCGTTCGTGCTCGGCGTGCTGGTGTTCGTGCACGAGCTCGGCCATTTCCTGCTGGCCCGCTGGCACGGCGTCCGCGTGCTGACCTTCTCGCTCGGCTTCGGCCCCAAGCTGCTGTCGTTCCGCCGCGGCGACACCGAGTACTGCCTCAGCGCGATCCCGCTCGGCGGCTACGTGAAGATGGCCGGCGAGAACGCCGAAGACCAGCCGCGGGGCGCCGCCGACGAATACATGTCGAAGACCAAGTGGCAGCGCTTCCAGATCCTGTTCGCGGGGCCGGCGATGAACATCGTGCTGGCCGTGCTGCTGCTGGCCGTGGTGCTGTCGCAGGGCGATCGGGTGCTGGCGTTCCTGAGCCGTCCGGCGGTGATCGGCGTGGTCCAGGCGGACTCGGCGGCCGAGCGCGGCGGCATGCTGCCCGGCGACGAGGTGATCCGCATCAACGGACGCGAGGTGCGCACCTGGGAGGATCTCGAGGTGGGCGTCACGTCGCGGGCCGACCGCGACGTCGAGTTCGTGGTGCGCCGCGGCGGCGCCGAACGCACGCTCACGCTGCGGCCGACGACCACACGGGTGCCGGTGCAGTCGGACGCCACGTTCGAGGTCGGCACGATCGGCGTGCTGCCCGACACCTATCCGCTCATCGACGCGGTCAACCCCGGCGACCCGGCCGAGAAGGCCGGGCTGCAGAAGGGCGATGTGATTCTGTCGATCGAAGGCAAGCGGATGGTCTACTCGCGCAACGTGTCCGACGCGCTGCGCTCGCGGGCCGACCAGCCGACGCGCCTGGTGGTGCGGCGCGCCGGCGCCGAGGTGCCGGTGGTGGTGACGCCGGTGCAGCGCGGCGCCAACGCCGTGATCGGCATCACGCTGGGCAACGAGACCATCACCTACACGCCCGGCCCGCTCGAGGCGCTGGGCCTGAGCGTGAAGCGCAACGTCGCCACCGCCGGGCTGATCTTCGTGACGCTGGGCGAGCTGTTCACCGGCGACGCGTCGCCGCGGCAGCTGATGGGCCCGGTGGGCATCGCGCAGCTGTCGGGCGCGTCGGCGCGCGAAGGCTGGGTGGAGCTGTTCGCGCTGATGGCGTCGATCAGCCTGAACCTGGGCCTGCTCAACCTGCTGCCGATCCCGGTGCTCGACGGCGGCCACATGGCCATCATGGGCATGGAGGCGCTGGCCCGCCGTGATTTCTCGATGGCGATGAAGGAGCGGATGCTGTTCGCCGGCTTCGTGCTGCTGATGGCGCTGATGGTCACGGTGATCTACAACGACCTGACGCGCATCGCCTGGATCGAACGCCTGCTGCCCTGGCGCAACTAGGCGACCGCCGAGGCGCGCCTTCGTAGGGCGGCTCCTCAGAGCTGCCGAGGCGCGGATTTCGTAGGGCAGCTCTTCAGAGCTGCCGAGGCGCGGCTTTCGTAGGGCAGGCAGCTCTTCAGAGCTGCCGAGGTGCTCACGGCGTAGACGCAGATTGTCCAGCGACGAGGCCGGCGCGCGAGATTGGCGGCGCGGCCCGGATCCTCGTCGGCTCCGCTTCGCCCCGCCGGCCACTCGCACCTTCCGCCGACTTGTCTCGTGTACGAACAGCCCCCCGCTATTCGCGTCCTGGCCCAGTCGCCCGGACTCACGGTGCGAGTGGCGAACTGACGTCGCGGCGAGGCTCAGAGTCGCCGCCGAGGACCCGAGCCGCGCCGCCGATCCGCATGTCCGCGTCCGCTCGAGTCGCTGTGGCCGTGCGCTACGACTGCGGCACCACGTGACGCAGCACCTGGCCCGGCTTCGCGTTGGTGTGGGTGCCGTTGTCGAGCACCACCTGGCCGTTGACGATCACGGTGTCGATGCCGACCGGATACTGGAACGGCTGCTCGAACGTGGCCGTGTCGGCCACCGTGGCCGGGTCGAAGATCACCAGGTCGGCCCACTTGCCCGGCGCGATGGTGCCGCGGTCGGGGAGGTTCAGCGTCGCCGCCGGCAGCGACGTCATCTTGCGCACGGCCTCTTCGAGCGTGATGACCTTCTCGTCGCGGACGTACTTGCCGAGCACGCGCGGGAAGGTGCCGAAGTTGCGCGGATGGGGCACGCCGCTGCGCAGCGGGCCGTCCACCGCCAGCGCCGAGCCGTCGGAGCCGATCGCCACCCACGGCTGGCGCAGCGCCAGCTTCACGTCGTCCTCCGACATGATGAAGTACACGCACGAGACGCTGCCGCGGGTGTCGCGCAGCAGGTCGAACACGAACTCGAACGGGTCCTTGCCGGCGGCCTTGGCGGCATCGGCCACGCGCATGCCCTCGTACCGGGCGTTGGGGTTCTCGGTGGTGCTGGCGATGCCGCGCTGGCGGCCGATGGCGGCCAGCTGCACGTTGGCCCAGGTGCCGGCCGACTGGTAACGGTTGTCCCAGGCGGCGTTGGGGTCTTCCATGTCGCGCTTGACGCGCGCCCGGGTCGCGCGGTCGCTCAGCCGCTTCACCAGGGCGTCGGCGCCGCCGTCCATCACCCACTGCGGCAGCGTGGCGGTCAGGCTGGTGCTGCTGGCCACGTAGGGATACACGTCGGCGGTCACGCGGACGCCGCGGCCCCGGGCCGCCTCGACGATCGCCACCACTTCCTGCATGCGGCCGAAGTTCTGCTGGCCGGTGACCTTCACGTGGAACACGTGCACCGGCAGCTTGGCGCGCTCGCCGATCGCCACCGCCTCCTCGATGCCCTCGCGCAGGCGTTTGCCGTCGTGCCGCAGGTGCGAGGCGTAGCGCCCGCCCACGGCGGCGGCCGGCGTCGACAGCGCCACCAGCTCGTCGAGCGTGGCGTAGGCATTGGGCGGGTAGATGAGGCCGGTGGACACGCCGGCGGCGCCTTGCGACATGGCGGCGCTGACGATGCCCTGCATCCTCGCCAACTCGTCAGCCGTCGGCGGACGGTCGTCGCCGCCGATCACCAGCTCGCGCGCCGTGCCCAGGCCGACGTACGACAGGAGGTTCACGGCGATGCCCTGCTTCTCGAGCAGCGCGAAGTAGCCGGCGAAGTCGGTCCACGGCTGGCGCTCACTGGGCGCGGCCTGCGGGGCGATCGATCCCGACTCGCCGATCACCTCGGTGGTCACGCCCTGGCGGATCTTGCTCTGGGCGTTGCCGTCGGTGACGAGCGGCATGTCCGAGTGGGAGTGCATGTCGATGAAGCCGGGCGCCACCACGCGGCCCTTCGCGTCGATCACCCGCGTGGCCCGCGCCGTCGCCGCCTGCGCGCCGGCCGCGTCCAGCACCTCGACGATGCGTCCGCCGGCGATGGCCACCGCGCCGTCGCGGGCCGGTCCGCCCGTGCCGTCGATCACCCGGGCGTTGGTCACCAGCACGTCGATCGGCGCCGGCGGCGGAGCCGACGGGCCGCAGGCCGCTGCGCCCAGCAGCACGACGATGGTCGCGAACGATGCTCTCCCTGACCTTGGGGCGCGCGGGATCGACACGGGAACCTCCGGAGCGGGTGGCGAGGCTACTGGAAGTGGCCGCGGATGGCGTCCACCAGGGCCGAAATCGTCGGCACCGCGGGCACGATCGCCGGCGTCACGCCCAGCCGGCGCATCGCGTCGGTGGCGGCCGGGCCGACGGTGGCCACCGTGGTGTGCGTGAGCAGGTCGGCCACCTGTTCCTCACCGTAGAGCGCGGCGAAGCCGCGCACGGCGGCGGCGCTCGTGAAGGTCACGACGTCGATGCGGTGCTGCAGCAACTGGCCGTAGACGTCGAGTTCGGGGTTCTCTTCCGCGGCCAGCGTGCGGAACGCCGGGGCGTGGCGTACGTCGGCGCCGGCCGCGGTCAGCGCCTCGGTGAGGGTGTCGCGGCCGTTGACGGCCGACGGCATCAGCACGCGGCGATCGGCCAGACCCTCGCGGCCGCCCATGGCGGCGACGATCGCCTCCACGCCCAGCCCCTCGGTGGCGAGGTCGACGCGGATGCCGAACCGGGCGAGTCGCGCCGCCGTGCCGACACCGGCGGCGCCGATCCGCGGCCCCGCCAGGGCCCGTGCGTCCCGGCCGCGCTCGATCAGGCGATGCATGAAGCCGTCCACGCCGTTCACGGTGGTGAAGACGATCCAGTCGGCTTGCGAGGCGGTGTCGAGCGCCAGGTCGAGGCCCTCGAAGTCCTCCAGCTCCGCCACGCGCAGCACCGGCGCCTCGATGGCCTCCGCACCGGCGGCCTCGAGCAACTCCACGAGTTCGGTGGCTTGATGCCGCGAGCGCGTCACCAGCACGCGGCGTCCGAACAGCGGCCGCTGATCGAACCAGCGCACGTGCTCGCGCAGGCCCACGACGTGGCCGACGACGAGCGTGGACGGCCCCTCGACACCCTGACCGCCCAGCCGTTCCGTCACCTCGCCCAGCGTGCCGATCACCGTCGCCTGGCCGGCCAGCGTGCCCCGGCTCACCAGCGCGGCGCTGTCGTCGGCAGGACGGCCGTGGGCCAGCAGCTCGCCGGCGACCCGCTGCAGGTCCGCGGGGCTGCCGTAGCACACCACCGTGCCGTCGAGCGCCGCCAGCGGTCCCCACGCCACCGCCGACTTGCCCTGCGATCCGGCTTCGTGGCCGCGGACGAACGTCAGCGTGTCGCCGCCGCCCGGGTAGGTGAGAGGGATGCCGGCGAACGCCGCCGCGCCCAGGCTCACCGGCACGCCCGGCACCACCTCGAACGGAATGCCTTGCTCGTGCAGGAACAGCGCTTCTTCACCGCCGCGGTCGAAGATGAACGGGTCGCCCTGCTTGAGGCGGGCCACGACTTTGCCCTCGCGGGCCTTCTCGGCGAGCAGGAAGCTGATGGCGTCCTGATCGGTGTGCTCGCGCGCCGGACGGCCGACGTCGATGCGCTCGGCGTGACGCGGCGCCAGCTCGAGCACGCGCGGATGCACCGTGCGGTCGTAGATCACGACGTCGGCGGCTTCGAGGCAGCGCTGCCCGCGCACCGTGATGAGTCCGGGGCCGCCCGGGCCGGTGCCGATCAGATACACCAACGTTCGCATCGATGCATTCTAGCCGCTAGCCGCGAGCCGCTAGCCGCTGGTGTTGAGTTCGTACCGCATGACGCCCGCATGACGTCCGCCCTTGTCACGCTCCAGCGCGTAGACGTCACCGGGCACCGGCCGGCCGGCGGCGATGGCCCGATCGATCGCGGTGCGATCGTCGGCCGACAGCGTCAGCGAGGCCGCCACCACCGTGGCGGCGAGATGGCCGCGATGCCGCGCCCCGACGATGGCCGCGGTCACGCCCGGACGGCCCAGGACCCACGCCGTGGCGACCACGCTCGGATCCACGCCGTGACGCGACGCCACCGTGGCCAGCGTCGAGAGCACCTGCTGGAACTGCGCCCAGCCGCCGGCCTCGTCGATGATCAGCCGGTACTTCACCAGCGAGCGGTTCTCCAGCGGCGTGCTGGGCGCGGGCCTGCCCAGCCACCGCTCCGCGACGAACCCTCCGGCCACCGTGCCGTAGCAGAGCAGCGCCACGCCGCGGGCCGCGCACAGCGCCTGCATCGCCCCGGCCGGCCGCTGGTCGAGCACCGAGTACTGCACCTGATGGGCGACGATCGGCAGCCCGGCGTCGAGCAGTGCCGTCAACGTCGGCGTGTCGCAGTTGGTCACGCCGAGGTGACGGATGTGTCCGGCGGTCCGCTCGTCGCTCAGCCAGCCGGCGGCGTCGGCCATCCCCGGCACGTCGTAGTCCCACCAGTGGAACTGGACGAGGTCCAGCGCCTCGACGCCGAGCCGCGTGAGCGACCGCGTGACGGCGTCGTGCACGTCGGCCCGCGTCAGGGTCGCCAGGCGGCTGCGATCGGGGACGTACTTGGTGTGGATCTGCAGGTCGTCGGCACGGCCGCGGGCGCGGACGAACGCGCCGATCAGCGCCTCGACGCCGGTGTAGATGTCGGCGCAGTCGAAGGTGGTGCAGCCGGCGTCCACGTAGGCGTGCATGTCGGCGATCGCGGCCTTCTGGTCCACCGCGCCGTGGCCCCCGGCCAGCTGCCAGCCGCCCTTGATCACGCGCGCGATCGTGTAGCCGGGCGTCAGCGTGACCCGCGGCGGCGGGGAAGCGCTCACGGCAGCGGCACCGCGGTCACGTCGGCGTGGCGGAACGTGCGCCGCGCCCCGCGCGTGATGCGGAATCGCGCGCCGCAGTGGGGATCCGGACACGCCACCTCCGCGTCGGTGGTCATCCAGTCGTGCGGATGCGTCGGCCGCTGTTTGGCCGGCAGCAGCGGCAGCAGCGCCGCCAGCGCGTAGAGCGAGAACGCGCCGCCGGCCGGCAGCACGAGGTTCTCGCCGTGCACTTCGAAGGTGTCGCCGGCGCGGTGGCTGCAGACCATCGGCCGATCGGTGGCCACCACTTCGACGCGCAGGTCGTAGAGCTCGAAGGTGTCGTCGCGGGCGGGCATCGGCAGGCTCCTGGGTCGCGAGTACTATACGGCGCGCGCGTGTCCGGCTCCGACCATCGACTGGCCTTCTTCGGCGGTGCTGCCGGCGCGGCGGCGCCGCTGCTGCTGTTCCTGGCCGGCGCGTCGTGGCTGGCGCTGCAGGGGGCGCCGGACGAACGCGGCTTCTGGCCGGTGCTGCTCGCCGCCCTCACCCTGGGCTGGGCCCTGGCCCGCGACCGGCACCGCTATGCCGAGACCGTCGTCGCCGGCATGGCCCAGCCGGTGGTGCTGCTGATGGTCGTGGCGTGGCTGCTCGCCGGGGCGCTGAGCAGCGTGCTGTCGGCCAGCGGCTTCGTCGAGGCCCTGGTCTGGACGGCGCAGGCGGCCGGCGTGCGCGGCGGCGCCTACGCCGCCGCGGCGTTCCTGGTCTGCGCCCTCGTGTCCACGTCCACGGGCACCAGCTTCGGCACCCTGCTCGTGTGCGGGCCGTTGCTGTATCCCGCCGGGGCTGGCACCGGCGTGGCGCCGGCGGTGCTGCTGGGCGCAATACTCGGCGGCGCCACCTTCGGCGACAGCATCTCGCCGATCTCCGACACCACCATCGCATCGGCGGGCACGCAGGGCGCCGACATCGGCGGCACCGTGCGCGCCCGGTTGAAGTACGTGCTGCCGGCCGGTGCGTTTGCCGTGGTCGCGGCGTTCGTGCTCGGCGGCGGCGAGATCGCGGCCGAAACGGTCGCGCCGTCGACGGCGACGGCCCGGGGC
>CAYUAX010000118.1:9514-14731 GCA_964442845.1 uncultured Bifidobacteriaceae bacterium
CGTCGAGTTCGTCTTCCTCCTGAAGCGGGGCGACGACGGCGACGGCCCGGGGCCTGCCGATGCTCCTGGTGCCGCTGCTGGTCGTGGCGATGCTGCTGGCGCGCCGGCATCTCGTCGAGGCGCTGCTCGCCGGCGTGGCCGCGGCCGTCGTCCTCGCGCTCGCCCTCGGCGTGCTGACGCCGGCTCAGGTGCTGCACGTGGCGCCGGGCAGCGTCGTGGCGTCGAGCGTGCTGATCGACGGGCTCCAGCGCGGCGTCGGCGTGTCGGTGTTCACGCTGCTCCTGGTCGGCCTGGTCGCGGCGGGCACGGCCAGCGGCCTGCTCGATCGCGTCGGCGGCGCACCGGCCGGTGCGATCACGCCCGTGCGGGCGGAACTGCGGATCGTCACGTGGCTCACCGCCGCGGTGGTCCTGACCACGCACAGCGTCGTCGCGATCCTCGCCGTCGGGCCCTACGCGGCCCGCGACGGCGTGCGGGCGGGCCTGTCGCCGTACCGGCGCGCCAATCTGCTCGACCTCACCGCCTGCACCTGGCCGTTCCTGCTGCCGTTCTTCCTGCCGACGATCCTGGCCGCGGGCACCACGGTCGATGCGGCCAGCATGCCGCGGCTCGCGCCGGCCGCGGCCGGCCTGTACAACGCCTATTCGTGGGCGCTCGTGGCGATGCTGGGGGTGGCCGTCGGCCTCGGCTACGGCCGCGACGAGGGCTGATGATCAGGACGCGGGGGCGTAGTAGCCGCGCTTGGTGCGCGCCGCCGTCCCTTGCCGGTTCACCTGGACGTTGAGCCGCCGCCACGCGCCGTCGCGACGCTGGTTGGTCGGCGCGTAGCCCAGCGTGTACTGGCTCGACAGCTCGTCGGCGATGATGCCGTAGATGCCGGCCAGCTCCTCGGCCCGCTGCGGGAAGAACGACCGGCCGCCGGTCTCCTGCGCCAGCTGGCGCAACACGAACTCGGCCTCGCGGAAGCCCTTCGACAGGCCGTTGTCGCGCGACTGCAGGCCGATCGAGTAGATCGCCGTCTCGGACCGCTTGGCCAGGTCGAGCACTTCTTCGAAGGTGACCAGGCTGGAGGTGTCCTCGCCGTCCGACAGCAGCACGATCGCCCGTCGCCGCACGTCGTCCTCGCTCTTGGCGCGGATCTTCGCCAGCTCCTTCAGCGAGATGTAGATGGCGTTGAAGAGCGACGTCGAGCCGCCGGCCTGGGTGGCGCGGATGGCCGTCTCGAGCGTCGGCACCTCGGCGGTGAAGTCGGACAGCACTTCGACGCGCGTATCGAAGTCCACCACCTGCGCCAGGTCCTGCGGCCGCAGCCGTCTGGCGAAGCCGATCGCCGCGTCCTGGGCGGTGAACATCCGTTGTTCCATGCTGGCGCTGGTGTCGAGCAGCAGCGACAGCGCGATCGGCAGGCTGGTCTTGTTGAAGTAGGAGATCTCCTGCTTCGTGCCGTCCTCGAACACGTCGAAATCGCCGCGGTCGAGGTCGGTGACGTAGCGGTTCTGCCCGTCGACCACCGTGACGTTGAGCGACACCATGTCGACCGTGGCGCGGAAGATCTGGTCGGCCGGCTTGCGGATGCCCGGAAACTGCTGCCCGTGCAACGCCGTCGTGGCCGCCACGGCCAGCGTCACTCCCGCGACGACGACACCTCGAACCGTCATGGCGTTTGCCCCCGGGCCGCGGTGCCGTAGGCGGTGAAGCCGGGCTTGGCGGCCGCCACCTCGAACGTGTCGGGTGGGATCAAGGTCTGCGGGCGCGCGTAGACCACTCGAAACTGGTGGGTGAGCACCCGGGCGATGTCCACGAGCGCGTCCCCGAACGCCATCGGGGTCAGCACGTCGCGGCGTACGCCGCCGGTCTCACGGATGCCGCGGTCGTAGAGGGAGTCGCGTTGCCGCGAGGCCCCGGTGAAGTCGCCGCGGCCCGGCGGGTTGAGGATCACGGCGTGCAGCGACGCGCCCGACTGCTTGAGCCGGCCGAGCGGCCGCGCGTAGTGCAGCGTGCTGTACTCGACGCCTTGCATGCTGACGACGACGATGGCCGCGCGCTCGCCTTCGCGGCGGATCAGACCGTCGGAGGCGTCGAGCACGGTGTCGAGCAGCAGCACGCCCGAGCCGGGCTGCGAGAAGATGCGGCCGATGCCGTTCGCGAGCAGCGTCGGGTTGGTGGTGTAGTCCACCAGCAGCGTCGGCCGGTCGGCCATCGTCACCAGCGTGACCGGCCCGAGATCGCCGAGCGCGGCCAGGAAGCGGGAGAGGCCGTCGCGGATGTTCGGAATCGCCGGCTCGGCAGCGGCGCTGTTGTCCACCAGCACGGCGACGTGCATCGGCGCGGTGGGCCTGGCCACGCGCAGCACTTCGCGGCGCACGCCGTCCTCGCGGACGACGACGTCGGCCGGCGTCAGCTCATCGACCGGCTGGCCGTTGCCGCGCTCGACGACGGTGACATAGGCCACCCGCTCGCGCGCCTGCGCATCGAGCAGCGCCGGCCCCAGCCACAGAGTGGCCGCGCCGACCGCGAAGAGATGCCACACGAACCGGGCCATGGATGGACACACCGCGGATCGCGGCCAGTATAGTCCTCGGCGGTTGGACGGCAACCAGCGCGCGCTGCGCAGGACTACACTGGGCCCGTGGCGATGACGCCCGACGCGCGGACCCTGCGGACGATCGGCCAGTTGAGCACGATCGGGCTGGCGTTCGTCTTCGCCCTGGTGCTCGGCTTCGCCGGCGGTTACTGGCTGGACCGGGCGCTCGGCAGCTCGCCGTGGTTGTCGCTGCTCGGCTTCGCCGTCGGTCTCGCCGCCGGCATCCTCAACGTGGTGCGCACGATGCGCGTGGTGAGCGCGGCCGATCCGCCCACGCCACCCGGCCCGCCGTCGTGACCACCACGCCTCGCGCCGCGGAGTCGTCGCCGGCCGAGGCCCAGCTGCGGCGGCTGCGTCGCGACTCGCTGGCCGCCGGGGCGGTCATGGCCGCAGCGGCCCTGGCGCTGTGGCCCGAGGCGCCCGGACGGGCCGCGGGCGTGCTCGGCGGGGTGGCCCTCATGGCGCTCTCGTACGCCGGGATCCGGGCCGGTGTCGATGGCCTGCTCGGCGCCGCCGCCGGCCCCGCGCCAGCCGCGGAATCCGCGGAAAAACCCGCCAAATCCGCCAGCTCTGGCGGCTTCGTGAAGTTTTTCACAAGACATGCTATGCTGGCCGGCGGCGCATACGTTATGATTGCGCGTTTTGAGTGGCATCCGGTGGCGATGCTGGCGGGGGTCACCACGCCGGCCGTGGCCGCGGGAATCGAATTCGTGCGAATCGTGCGGGCCCGCCGGTCGGGATCGCTTTCAAGATTTTCGTAGGAGGGGTGTGTTGAGTACTCGACGGTCAATCCTGTCTGCGTTCCTGATGTTGCTGGTCGCGGGCCTCGTGTCCCCGGCGTACGCCCAGGAGGCCGCCGGCGCGACCGGTACCGCCCTGGTGCAGTGGTCGATCATCACGGCCGGCTTCGCGCTGGCGATCGCCGCCGCCGGTGGCGCGCTCGGCCAGGGCCGGGCGGTGAGCTCGGCGACCGAAGCGATTGCCCGCAACCCCGGTGCGGCCGGCGAGATCCGCGGCGCCCTCATCCTGGGCCTCGTGCTGATCGAGTCGCTGGTCATCTACGTCCTGCTGATCTCGCTGATCCTCTTCTTCCTGAAGCCGTTCGGCGGGTAGGATGCGGCCCTCGGGCCGCCCGCTCGCAGGGTCGAGAGGCAAGCCGCCCGGCGCGGCTTGCCTCTTTCCTTTTTCCGGGGAGCGAGCCGCCGTCGGGCGGTGGGGTCCACGTCCGTGACCAGGAGCCGTTTCACCGCGCTCGACGCCCTGCTCGTCGTCATCGTCGTCGCCTGGGGCACCAACCTCTCGGTGATCAAGGTGGCGCTGCGCGAGTTGCCCGGCCCGGCGTTCAACGCGCTGCGCGTGGCCATTGCCGCGGTGCTGTTCGCGGTGGTCATCAGGCGTGCCCCGGCCGGCGCGCGCCGGACCATCGAGCGGGCCGACTGGCCGCGGGTCGTCGGGCTGGCGCTGGTCGGCGGCACGCTCTACCAGCTGATCTTTCTCGCCGCGGTGCCGCGCACCAGCGTCGCCAACGCCGGCCTCATCTTCGGCCTCACGCCGGTGGTCATCTCGCTGATGTCGGCAGTGGTCGGCCACGAGCGCTTCACGTGGACGCGCTGGGCCGGCGGCGGGCTGTCGCTGGTCGGGCTCTACTTCGTGGTCGGCGTCGGCGCGTCGTTGTCGGTCAACTCGCTCACCGGCGATCTGCTGGTGCTGGCCTCGGTGCTGTGCTGGGCCACCTACTCGGTCGCGTCGCGGCCGCTGCTCGGCCGCTATGCGCCGACGGTGCTCACCGCGTGGGCGCAGATCGTCGGCACCGTGCTCTACCTGCCGTTCACCGTGCCGGCGCTGCTCGCCACGCCGTGGGCGCGGGTCTCGCTGCTCAGCTGGCTGCTGACGGTGGCGTCGGCGGTGGTGTGCCTGGTACTTGCCTACGTGATCTGGTACACCGGCGTGCAGCGCCTCGGTGCCACCCGCACCTCGAATTACAGCAACCTGACGCCGATCGCAGCGATGGTCGTCGGCTGGCTCTGGATCGGCGAGCCGATCACCGCCGCCCAGACGGTGGGGGCGGCCGCCATCCTCGGCGGGGTGTTCCTGACCCGCCTCGCGCCGGTCGTGCTCACCCCCCTCGACGAGGCCTGAGCCGGCTTGAGGGGCGGGCGCGTCCGCTCTGTTGTCGTCCACTATGTCTGGTGCCAGGCACTGAACAGTGTTCAGTGCCTGGCACTGAGCGGTGTACAGCACGGGAGCCTGCCAACGGGTCGCACGTTATGCTTCCTGTGCATGGAACGCGCGGTCACCTACAACACCTACCTGAAAGTCGACGAGCTGCTGGCGCTGCAGCAACCGCGCTCCGACGGCCCCGAGCACGACGAGCTGCTGTTCATCGTCATCCACCAGGTCTACGAGCTGTGGTTCAAGGAGATCCTCCACGAGCTGGATCACGTGCGCACCCTGCTCGACGCCAACGACGCCGCCCGCGCCCAGCACACGCTCAAGCGCATCCTCACCATCCTGAAGGTGCTGGTGGCCCAGCTCGACATCCTCGAGACGATGACCCCGCTCGAGTTCCAGTCGTTCCGCCAGCGGCTGGAGCAGGCCAGCGGCTTCCAGTCGGACCAGTTCCGCCAGCTCGA
>CAYUAX010000119.1:0-14640 GCA_964442845.1 uncultured Bifidobacteriaceae bacterium
CACCGAAGCTGCTCGAGCGGTTGTTGCGCGGCGAGCACCTCGACGAGGCGACGGCCGGCGAGCTCCTGCGCACGCTCGCGCGCGGTGAGCTCGCGCCGGCGCTCGCCGGCGCGCTGCTCGGCGCGCTGCGCGCGAAAGGCGAGACGGCCGACGAGATCCGCGGCTTCGCGCGCGCGATGCGCGAGCTCGCGCTGCGCCCCAACATCCCGCCGGGCGCGTACGTCGACATCGTCGGCACGGGCGGCGACGGCTCGGGCAGCCTGAACCTGTCGACGGGTGCCTCGCTGCTGGCGGCCGCCTGCGGCCTCGCGGTCGTCAAGCACGGCAACCGCTCGGTCTCGAGCCACTGCGGCAGCGCCGACGTGCTGGAGGCGCTCGGCGTGACCATCGCGGCCGCACCGGCGGTGGTGCAGCAGGCGCTCACCGAAGTGGGCCTGGCGTTCTGCTTCGCGCCGACGTTCCATCCCGCGATGCGCCACGCCGTGGACGCGCGCAAGGCGCTCGGCGTGCCGACGGCGTTCAACCTGCTCGGGCCGCTGACCAACCCGGCCCGCGTGCCCTACCAGGTGGTCGGCGTCGCCCGCCCCGAGCTGACCGAGCTGATGGCGCGGGCGCTGCAGCAGCTCGGCGCCCGGCGCGCCTGGGTGGTGCACGGCGCCGACGGCCTCGACGAACTCTCGACCACCGGCTACACCAAGGTCTCGGAGTGCCACGGCGACGTCGTACGCACGTTCTACGTCCACCCGTCCGACGTCGGCCTGGCCAAGGCGACACCACAGGCGCTGCGCGGCGCGACGGCGGTGGAGAACGCGGCGATCATCCGCGCCGTGCTGGCCGGCGAGCCGGGGGCGGCCCGCGACGTCGTCCTCCTCAACGCCGGGGCGGCGCTGTTCGTGGCCGGCCGCACCCCGTCGCTGCGCGACGGCCTGGCCGTGGCGGCCACGTCGATCGACAGCGGCCGAGCCGCCGCCACGCTCGAGGCGCTCTGCGCCGTGACGGGACGCGCCGCATGACCGCCACCCCCGACCTGCTCGAGGCCATCGTCGCCGCCACCCGGCGCGATCTCGACGTGCGCCGGGCCGCGGTCAGCGACGCCGCCCTCGAGGCCCGGGCGCTGCAGGCGCCGGCGCCGCGCGGCGCGGCGTTCGCCGCCGCCTTGGCCCGCCCCGACCAGGTCAACCTGATCGCCGAGTGCAAGCGACGGTCGCCGTCGCGCGGCGTCCTCCGCGCCGACTACGACCCGGTGGCGCAAGCGACCGCATACGCGCGCGGCGGCGCCGCGGCCATCTCCGTCCTCACCGAGCCGTCGTTCTTCGACGGCGCCCTCGACCACCTGGCGCGGGTGCGGGCGGCGATCGACCGCCCCGTGCTCCGCAAGGACTTCGTCGTCGATCGGTATCAGCTGCTCGAAGCCCGAGTGGCCGGCGCCGACGCTGTCCTGCTGATCGTCAGCGCGCTCGACGACGCCGCGCTGACGGCTCTGGGACGTGACGCGCGCGCCCTCGGGCTGGCGGTGCTCGTCGAAGTGCACGACGAGGCGGAACTCGATCGGGCGTTGGCCGCCGGCGCGACGATCGTCGGCGTCAACAACCGCAACCTGCGGACCCTGGCCGTGGACCTCGAGGTCTCGGCGCGGCTCGCCGCGCGCATGCCGGCGGCGGTGACGGCGGTGAGCGAGAGCGGCGTCGGATCCCGGGCCGACGTCGAGCGCCTGGCCGGGCTCGGCTATCGAGCGTTCCTCGTCGGCGAGCGGCTGATGACCAGCGCCACGCCGGAGGCGGACCTGCGCGCGCTGCGCGGCGAGGTGCCGGCATGACCGGCGTGCGCGTCAAGATCTGCGGCTTCACCCGCGCCGACGACGTCGCCGCCGCGGCGCGGGCCGGGGTCGACGCCGTCGGCTTCGTGCTGTGGCCGGGCAGCCCGCGGGCCGTGGACGTCGCCGCCGCGGCGGCGCTCGGCCGGCATGCGCTGCCGTGGACCGTCCGCGTCGGCGTGTTCGTGGCGGCGTCGGTGGACGCCGTCGCCGCCGCCGTCCGCGACGCCGGACTCGGCGCGGTCCAGCTGCACGGCGTCGCCGATCCGGCGCCGTATCGCGCCCTGCCGGTGCCGGTGATCTGGGCGCTGCCACTCAAGGACGACGGCGCCGTGCCCAGTGCGCCGCCCGGCACGACACTGATGGTCGACGCCTACGATCCGCGGCGGCACGGCGGCACCGGCCGCACCGTGGACTGGACCCGGGCCGCGGCGATCGCCGGCCGCGAGCCGCTCATCCTCGCCGGCGGCCTCACGCCCGCTACGGTGGCCGACGCCGTACGGCGCGTGCGCCCGTACGGCGTGGACGTCTCGTCGGGCGTCGAAGAGGGGCCCGGTCTCAAGTCGGCGGCACGCATGGCCGCCTTCGTCGCCGCCGTGCGCGGCCTGCCTCGCGAGGTGCCTGCCTGATGGCCACGTCCGCTTCGCCCTCCGTCTCGCGCTTCGGCCGTCGCGATCCCGATCGCCGCGGCTACTACGGCGCGTTCGGCGGCCGCTTCGTGCCCGAGACGCTGGTCGCGCCGATCGAGGCGCTGGAGCGCGCCTATCTCGACGCCCGCGCCGATCCGGCGTTCCAGGCCGAGTTCGACCGCCTGCTCACCGACTACGTCGGCCGCCCGACGCCGCTCTGGGAAGCGGCGCGCCTCGGCGCCGCGTGCGGCGGCGCGCGCGTGTTCCTCAAGCGCGAGGACCTGAACCACACCGGCGCGCACAAGATCAACAACGCGCTCGGCCAGGCGCTGCTGGCGCGGCGGATGGGGAAGCGGCGAGTGATTGCCGAGACCGGCGCCGGCCAGCACGGCGTGGCCTCGGCGACGGCGGCGGCGCTGCTCGGCCTCGAGTGCGTCGTCTACATGGGCACCGAGGACATGGCCCGGCAGGCCCTCAACGTCTTCCGGATGCGGCTGCTCGGCGCCGAGGTGCGCGGGGTGTCGTCGGGGAGCGCGACGCTGAAGGACGCGATCAACGAGGCGATGCGCGACTGGGTGGCGCACCCCGAGGACAGCACCTACCTGCTCGGCTCGGCGCTCGGCCCGCACCCCTACCCGCTGATGGTGCGCGAGTTCCAGTCGATCATCGGCGCCGAGGCCCGCCGGCAGATCCTCGCGCAAGCCGGGCGCCTGCCCGACGCGGTGGTCGCCTGCGTCGGCGGCGGCAGCAACGCGATCGGCATCTTCGACGCGTTCGTCGACGACCCGGGCGTGCGGCTCATCGGCGTCGAGGCCGGCGGCGACGGCATTCCACCCCACGACGCGGACCACGCGTCGCGGGGGCCCCGGCTCATCGCCGGCCGGCACGCCGCCCGCTTCGCCGGCGGCGCCGAAGGCATCCTGCAGGGCACCCGGACCTGGCTGCTCCAGGACGCCGACGGCAACATCGAGGCGACCCACTCGGTGTCGGCCGGCCTCGACTACGCGGCCGTCGGCCCGGAACACGCCTGGCTGCGGGCGATCGGCCGCGCCGAGTACGCGTGGGCCGACGACGACGCGGCGCTGGCGGCGTTCCATCGTCTGGCCCGGCTCGAAGGGATCATGCCGGCGCTCGAATCGGCGCACGCCGTCGCCCATCTGAGCGTGCTCGGCCCGGCCCTCGGGCCGGGCAGCGTGATCCTGGTCAACCTGTCGGGCCGCGGCGACAAGGACGTGCACACGGTGGAACAGCTCTCCGGGGAGGCGCGATGAGCCGCCTCGACGCCACCTTCGCCGCTCTGCGCGCCGCCGGCCGGCCGGGGCTGGTCGCGTACGTCACCGCCGGCGACCCCGACCTCGCGCGTTCGGCCGAGGTGATCCGCGCCGTCGATCGCGGCGGCGCGGACGTGATCGAGCTCGGCGTGCCGTTTTCCGATCCGCTCGCCGACGGGCCGGTCATCCAGCGAGCCACCGAGCGGGCGCTGGCGGCGGGCACGACGCTGGCCGGCGTCCTCGACCTGGCGGCGGGCCTGCGCGGCGAGGTGCGGGCGCCGCTGGTGCTCTTCACCTACGCCAACCCGGTCGTACGCCTCGGCCTCGAGGCGTTCGCCGCCCGCGCCGCCGCCGCCGGCATCGCCGGCGTGCTGGTGCTCGACCTGCCGCCCGAAGAGGCCGACGACGCGCATGCCGCCTTCACGGACCACGGCCTTGATACAATTTTCCTGTTGAGTCCGACGACCACCCCGGCCCCGGTCCGTCGCGCCGCGGCCCTCGGCGGCGGTTTTCTCTACGGCATCTCGCGGCTGGGCGTCACCGGCGTCCGTGACGACGTCGCCGATTCGGCCGCCGACCTGGCGGCGCGGGTCCGCGCCGAGACCGATCGGCCGCTGGCCCTCGGCTTCGGGTTCTCCCGGCCGGAACACGTGCGGGCGGTCGGCCAGTGGGCCGACGCGGCGGTGGTCGGGTCGGCCTTGGTGAACGTGGTCGCCGAACACGGCGGCTCGGCCGACCTGGCGGAACAGGTGGAGCGCTACGTGCGATGGCTGCGGAACTGAGCGTCGAGGCCCTGCGCGACGAGATCGATCAGATCGACGAGGTGATCGTCCGCCTGCTCGATCGCCGCGCCCGCTGCGCCTACGCCATCGGCCGCGCCAAGCACGCCCAGGGCAAGCCGATCTACGAGCCGGCGCGCGAGGCCGCCGTCCTGGTTCACGTCCGGACGGTGAACGCGACGCTCGGCGGACCGCTGGACGACGGGGCGATCGGGCGCCTCTACGAACGGGTGATGGACGAGGCGCGGCGCATCCAGCGCCTCGAGGCCGAACGGACCGATCGCGCGGCGCGCGACGGCGCGGCGTTGGAAGGGGAGTAGCGCATGGTCGTCGTGATGAAGGAGCGCGCGTCGGAGGCTCAAGTGGAGTCCGTGATCGCGCATCTCGTGCAGCTCGGCATGGACGTGCACCGCTCGTCGGGCGCGGCCCGGGTCGTGCTCGGCGTCGTCGGGGCCGGCAAGGTCGATCGCGATCTCGTCGCCTTGATGGACGGCGTGCACGAAGTGCTGCGCATCACCGAGCCGTACAAGCTGGCCAGCCGGACGTTCAAGGCCGAGGACACCGTGATTCCGGTCGGCGACGTCCGCATCGGCGGCGACGAGGTGATCGTCATGGCCGGGCCGTGCTCGGCCGAGACCGACGAGCAGATGCAGGCGACGGCGGCGGCGGTCAAGCGCGCCGGCGCCAAGGTGCTGCGCGGCGGCGCCTTCAAGCCGCGCTCGTCGCCCTACAGCTTCCAGGGCCACGGCGAGGAAGGCCTGCGGATGTTGCGCTCGGCCGCCGACGCCCACGATCTCAAGATGATCACCGAGGTCATGGACGCGTCGCAGATCGAGGTCATCGACAAGTATGCCGACATCTTCCAGGTCGGCGCCCGCAACATGCAGAACTTCACCCTGCTGCGTGAGCTGGGCCGCACCCGCAAGCCGGTGATGCTCAAGCGCGGCATCGCCGCCACCATCGAGGAGTGGCTGCTCTCGGCCGAGTACGTGCTGTCGGGCGGCAACGCCAACGTCATGCTGTGCGAGCGCGGCATCCGCACCTTCGAGACCGCCACCCGCAACACCCTCGACGTCTCGGCCATTCCGATCGTCAAGGAGCTGTCGCATCTGCCGATCGTCGTCGACCCGAGCCACGGCACCGGCCGGCGCGACAAGGTCGCGGCGATGGCCCGCGCCGCCGCCGCCGCCGGGGCCGACGGCCTGATCATCGAAGTGCACTGCGACCCCGACAAGGCCTGGTCCGACGGCGCGCAGTCGATGTTCCCGGCGCAGTTCGACCGGCTGATGGCCGAGTTGCGCATCATCGCGCCGGCGATTGGCCGCAGCATCTGCACCGAGCCGCTGGCGCGGCGCGGCTGGGCGCGCTGACCACGGTGTCCCCGCGCGCCGACGCACCGCCAGCACCGCCGGGCCGGGTGCTGGTCGTCGGTGCCGGGCTGATCGGCACGTCGCTCGGGCTGGCCATCCGCCGCGCCTGGCCCGACACCCACGTCGACGCCATGGACGCCGCGCCGGTGCCGGCGCCGGCGCACGCGGGCGCGTTCCATCGGCTGCTCGACGCCGCCGCGCCGGTGCCGGCCTACGACCTGGCCGTGCTCGCCTGTCCGGTGGACGCCATGCCGGCGTGGCTGGACCGGCTCGCCGCGCTGCCGACGCCCGGCGTCGTCACCGACGTGGGCAGCGTGAAGCGGGCGCCGCGCGAGGCGGCGCGCGCCGCCGGGCTGTCCTGCTTCGTCGGCGGGCATCCGATGGCCGGCGCCTCGGTCTCCGGTCCGACCCTGGCGACGGCCGCGCTGTTCGACGGCCGGCCCTGGTTCATCGAGCCCGGCGACGCACCGCCCGACGCTGTCGCCGTCGTGCAGGCGCTGGTCCTCGCCTGCGGCGGCCGGCCGGTGCCCACCGATCCCGACGTCCACGACGCCCTCGTCGCCGCGGTGAGCCACCTGCCACAGCTGGTGTCGGCGCTGCTCATGTCGGTCGTCCACGAGTCGGCGGGACCGAGCGGCCTGGCGTGCGCCGCGGGCGGGCTTCGCGACACCACGCGTCTGGCGGCGAGCGCCGCCAGCATGTGGGCGCCGATCTTCGCCGCCAACCGCGATCATCTGGCGCCGCTCGCCCGCGAGCTGGCACAGCGCCTCGCCGACGCCGCCGCGGCGCTCGACGACCGCGAGGCGATGACCCGGCTCTTCGCCGCCGCCAATCGCCACCGGCACGACCTCGAGCGCCCGGTATAATCAGCGCATGCACAAAGTCGTGGCCGATGCCGATGCCGCGGTCGCCGACGTCCACGAGGGCGCGACGATCATGATGGGCGGCTTCGGCGTCTGCGGCGTCCCCGAGACGCTGATCGCCGCGCTGCACCGCAAGGGCGTCGGCGGCCTCACCATCGTCAGCAACAACGCCGGCGTCGACGATCACGGCGTCGGCCTGCTGCTGCGGGCGCGCCAGATCCGCAAGATGATCGCCACCTACGTCGGCGAGAACAAGGAATTCGAGCGCCAGTTCCTCCAGAAGGAGATCGAGGTGGAGCTGGTGCCACAGGGCACCTTCTCGGAGCGGATCCGCGCCGGCGGCGCCGGCATCGCCGCGTTCTACACCCCGACCGGCGTCGGCACGCTGGCCGCGGAAGGGAAGGACACCCGGGTCTTCGACGGCCGCGAGTACGTGCTGGAGCGCTGGCTCAAGGCCGACTTCGCCTTCGTCAAGGCGTTCTCGGGCGACACCGCCGGCAACCTCGTCTACCGGCGGACGACTCGCAACTTCAACCCGATGATGGCCACCGCCGCGGCGACCACGGTGGCCGAGGTGGAGCACCTCGTCGACGCCGGCCGGCTCGATCCCGATCTGGTCCACACGCCCGGCATCTTCGTCCAGCGGGTGATCAGCGGCGGCCCCTACAGCCGGCGCATCGAGAAGCGCACGGTCAGGGCCTGAGGGCGATCATGGACAAGCGCGAACGCATCGTCCGCCGCGTCGGCCGCGAGCTGAAGGACGGCGACTACGTCAATCTCGGCATCGGCATGCCGACGATGGTCGCCAACTTCCTGCCGCCGGGCGTCGAGATCACGCTGCACTCCGAGAACGGCATGCTCGGCGTCGGGCCGTATCCGACCGAGGCCGACGTCGACCCGGATCTCATCAACGCCGGCAAGGAAACGGTGAGCGAGCTGGCCGGCGCCAGCTACTTCAGCAGCGCTGACTCGTTCGCAATGGTGCGCGGCGGCCACATCGACGTGACCGTGCTGGGCGCCCTCGAAGTCGACGCCGACGGCAACCTGGCCAACTGGATGGTGCCGGGCAAGATGGTCAAGGGCATGGGCGGGGCGATGGACCTGGTCGCCGGCGTCAAGCGCGTGATCGTCGCGATGGAGCACACGACGAAGGACGGCGGCTCCAAGATTCTGCCGCGCTGCACGCTGCCGCTCACCGGCAAGAGCGTCGTCGATCTCATCGTGACCGAGCTGGCGGTGATCGCCGTCACCCCCCAGGGGCTGGTGCTGCGCGAGATCGCCGAGGACACGACCGAAGCGGCGGTGCGGGCCGCCACCGCGGCGCCGCTCGTCATCGACGGACCGATCGGCCGCTTCTGAGTCGGCGATGGACGACCGGCTGACGCCGCTGGCCGTGCCCGGCGCGGTGATGGACGCCGTGCTCGCCCACGCCGCCGCCGCCGCGCCGCGCGAGGCCTGCGGGCTGCTGATCGGCGATCGCGACGGCGTCCGCCGCGCCGTGCCGGCCCGCAACCTCGCCCGCTCGCCGACCCGCTACGAGATCGCGCCCGAGGACCACTTCGCCGCCATCCGGGCGGCCCGGGCGGCGGCGCTCGAGGTGATCGGCGCCTATCATTCGCATCCGGCCGGCCCGGCCGAGCCGTCGCCCACCGACCGCGCGGCCGCCTTCGACGGCTTCGTGTTCGTCATCGCCGCGCCGGCGCCGGCGCCGCATCTGCGGGCCTGGGCGCTGGTCGACGGGAACTTCGCCGAACGGCCCCTCGTCCGTACGTGAGCGAACGGCCGGAGCGTGCTCTCGGCCCGGGAGGCTCGATGCGTCAGCGTCTGCTCGCCGTCGGTCGAATCGCCGCCGTGCTCGGTCTGGTCGCCACGACGACCCTGGCCGCGCAGGCGCCCGACGATCTCGACGCCCTGCGCCGCCAGGTGCTGGCGCGGTTCGAGGTCGTGCCGCTGCGCACCGGTGTGGCCCTGGTCGGCCGCGGCGTCGATCGCCGTGTCGAGGTGGCCGACGGGCTCATCCTCGATCGCGGCACGCCACTCGTCGGCGCCGATCTGCGCGCCCGCCTCGGCGCCGACGCGCCGCTCGTCGTCCGCCTCAGCTACCTCGACAACGACGCCCTGCGCCGGCTGTTCGCGCCGCCGACGACGGCCGCTCCGCCCGCGGCCGCAGCGCCTCCAGCCGCCGCGCCCCCGGCCGCCGTGGCTCCGGCACCGCCACCGCCGCCGCTCACGCCGGCGCCGCCCGCCGAGGGCCGCACCTATCGGCGCTCGGGCGCCCGGATTGCCGTCGGCAAGAGCATCACGGTGGCCGAGAACGAAGAGGTGACCGACGGCGTCGTCGCCATCGGCGGCCGCATCCGCATCGCCGGCCGGGTCCGTGACGACGTCGTGGCCCTCGGGGGCAGCGTCGAGCTGCTGCCCACGGCCGACGTCCGCGGCGACATCACGGCCCTCGGCGGCCAGGTGAGCGTCGCCCCCGGCGCGCGCCACAACGGCGCCATCCATCACGCCGCCGGTGACTGGCCGGGCTGGTCGGGGCCGCTCGTCACCGGATCGTGGTTCGATCTCGGCGGCGCCGCCCGGTGGCTCACGCTCGCCGGCACGCTCGGCCGCGTCACGGTCCTCGGGCTCGCCGTCGCCCTGGTGCTGCTCGTCGGTGGCGGGCGCGTCGGGCGGATCCGCGCCGCGGCCGCCGCGGCGCCGTTCCGCGCCGGGCTCACCGGCGTGGCCATCCAGCTGCTGTTCGTGCCGGTGCTGGTCGTCGTCAGTCTCGGCCTGGCCATCACGATCGTCGGCCTGCCATTCGTGGCGATCCTGATTCCGCTCGCGCTCCTCACGATGTTCGTGGCGATGCTGATTGGCTTCGCCGGCGTCGCGCAGGGCATCGGCGCGTGGGCGGCGCGGCGTCTGGGCTGGGACGCACCGGCGGCGATCGGCGCCGCGATCCTCGGCGTCGCGCTGGTGGTGCTGCCCACCGTGCTGTCGCGGCTGGTCGGCGTCGCGCCTGACGCGCTGCGCGCCGCCGCCTTCGCGCTGCTGGCGATCGGCACCGCGGTCGAGTACGTGGCCTGGACCGTCGGCCTCGGCGCCGCGGCGATGACCGGGCTGGGCCGCTGGGCCACGGCGCCGCCGCCCCTGCCGCCGCCGGTGCCGCCGCCGTTCGACGCCCCCGCCGACCTCCCGTCCGCGGTCTGAGCGGACCCGGCCACGCCGGTAAAATGCCGGCGTGCTGTCTCGCCTCGCCGGCCCGCTGGCGGCGATCGCCGAACGCTGGGTGCCGAGCGCGTTCTCGATCGCCGTCCTGCTCACCGCGGTGATCGTCAACGCCGCCCTCGCCCTGACCGACGCCACCGCCACCGCGGTGCTCGGCGCCTGGGGTGACGGCTTCTGGACCCTGAGCCCCTTCGCCATGCAGATGGCCCTGGTCGTGTTCACCGGCTACCTGGTCGCCACGGCACCCGTGGTGGACCGGCTGTTCGCCCGTGTCGCCGCCCGGGCAGGGTCTCCGGTACGGGCCGCGACGCTGATGGCGGCGGTGTCGATGGCCCTGGCCTGGGTGCACTGGGGTCTGAGTCTGGTCGGCAGCGCGATGCTGGTGCGGCACGTCGCCCGCGCCCAGCCGCGCGTGGACTACCGCCTGCTGGTGACGTGCGCCTATCTGGGCATGGGCACGACCTGGCACGCCGGCCTCAGCGGATCGGTGCCGCTGCTCATGGCCACGCCCGGCCACTTCCTCGAGCGCACGACCGGCCTGTTGCCGTTGTCGGCGACGACGTTCAGCGCCTTCAACCTCGCCCTGGTCGTCGTCGTCACCGCGGTGATGCTGCTGGTCGTGTCGCGGCTGCACCCGGCGCCCGCGCAGGTGGTGCCGCCGCCCGCGGTCGTGCTCACCGCGAGCACCTCCGCGGGGCCGGACGAAGCGGGCACCTCCGGTCCGGCGTGGTGGGTCGATCACAGCCGCGCGATCACGCTCGTCCTCGGCCTGGCCGGCGCCGCCTGGCTGACGCGCCGGGCCCTGCAGCCGGGGCCGTTCCTCACCCTCGACGTCCTCAACTTCACGTTCCTCATGCTCGCCGTCCTGCTGCATCCGCACGTGGCGTCGCTCGTGGCCGCCGGTGATGCCGGGGCGCGGCTGCTGTCGGGGGTCGTGCTGCAGTTTCCGCTCTACGCCGGCATGTACGGCGTCATCGAGGGCACCGGGCTGGCCCGCGTGCTCGGCGAGGCGATTGCGCGGACGGCGACGCCGGCGACGCTGCCGCTGCTGCTGTACTGGTACTCGAGCGTCCTCAACTACTTCGTCCCGTCGGGCGGATCGAAGTGGGCGGTCGAAGCGCCGTTCCTGATCGACGCCGCCTCACGGCTCGGCGTCGGCCTCGATCGCGCGGTGCTGGCCTACAGCTGGGGGGACATGGCGTCCAACCTCATCCAACCGTTCTGGGCGTTGCCGCTCCTCGCGGCGGCCGGCCTCGGCTTCCGCGACATCATGGGCTACGCGACGGTGTGCTTCCTCGTGATTTCGTGTGTGGTCTCGGCCGCCTTCTGGCTGCTGCCGCACCTCGGTTGAGCGGCCGGCCCGGCGCCGGCGACCGCCGCGGCTGAGGTGGTAGGCTATGCTGTTCCTCTTCCACCCGACCGAGACGACAGATCATGCACAGCCCGTTCGAGTTGCCGTCGTTGCGCGCCGTCACCGCCCATCCCCGTGAGCTGGCGGTGGACCTGGTGGTCACGCTGTGCCCGGCACCGGCGACCGCCGCGAGCGTCGACCGGCTGAGCGGCGCAGCCCGCCAGGAAGTGGGCGCGGCGATCTCGCGGGGCGAGCCGGTCGGCGATCTCGGGCGGCTCACCGCCGTGGCCGCCGGCGACGGCGCGTGGCAGTGCGGCCGGATCCTCGTCGTCGGCCTCGGCGCCGGCGCGCCCGGCGCCGATCACGTGCGCCGTGCCGTCGCCGCCGCCGCGTTGTGGGCGCGCGAGCGCCGGCATCGGACCATCGCCGTCGATCTCGCCGGCCTCGCCGGCGACGTCGAGGCGGCCAGCGCGGCCGCCGCCGAGGCGGTCGTCCTCGCCAACTTCAACCACGGACATCTGAAGACCGCCGAGCCGCTGCCGAGCATCCGCGAGGTGTCGATCCTCATCGCCGACGGCCAGCGGGCGGCGCTCGAGCGCGGCCTCGTCGTCGGCGAGGCGACCAACGCCGCGCGCCTGCTCGCCAACGAACCGGGCAACGTGCTGACGCCGCGCGCGCTGGTCGAACGGGCCGCCGACCTCGCCGCCGAACCCGGCGTGCAGGCCGAGATTCTCGGCCCCGAGAAGATCGAAGCGCTCGGCATGGGCCTACTGATGGGGGTCGCCCGCGGCTCGGCGCAACCGGCGCGGCTGCTGTGCCTCACCTACACGCCGCCGGGCGGCGCCACCGGCCCGGTGCTGGGGCTGGTCGGCAAAGGGATCACCTTCGACACCGGCGGGATCTCGATCAAGCCGGCCGAGGGCATGGACCGCATGAAGGACGACATGGCCGGCGGCGCCGCCGTCGTCGCCGCGGTGCGGGCCATCGCCCGCCTCGGCGTGGCCCGGCGCGTCGTCGCCGTGGTGCCGGCGACCGAGAACATGCCGGGCGGCAACGCCTTCAAGCCGGGCGACGTCATCCGCGGCGCCTCGGGGATCACCGTCGAGATCAACAACACCGACGCCGAGGGCCGGCTCATCCTCGGCGACGGGCTGTGGTACGCCAAACAGCGCGGCGCGACCCACCTGGTGGACGTCGCGACGCTGACCGGCGCCTGCGTCGTCGCGCTCGGCAAGGTGACCACCGGGCTGTTCGGCACGCCGCCGGCCTGGACGCAGGCGCTGAAGCAGGCCGCCGGCCGCGCCGGCGAAGCCGTGTGGGAGCTGCCGATCGGGCCCGAGTACCGCGAGCTGCTCAAGAGCGACGTCGCCGACATCGTCAACAGCGGCGGCCGCGCCGGCGGGGCGATCACCGCGGCGATGTTCCTGCGCGAGTTCGTCGGCGACACGCCGTGGGCCCACCTCGACATCGCCGGCACGGCCTGGATCGACGACGCCAAACCGTGGGCGACCAAGGGCGCGTCCGGGGTGATGGTCCGCACGCTGGTGGAACTCGCCACCGGCGAGCTGCCGGCGTAGCCACGACCGGCCGCGCCCGGTAGAATCGGGGCATGCAGGCCCCCGCGCCGATCGACGCGATTCCGGTGACGCCGGTGATCCGGACCGGCATCCAGCAGCCGTCGCCAGAAGTCGGGATGATCGACGTCGCCGTCGCCGCCTTCGGCCTCACCGGCGTGATCATGGCGGCGGCCCTGGCCGCCGGCCTCCTCGCCGGCGTCGGCTACGTGTGGTTCCGCCGGCGCCACGCCGTGACGACGATCGAGGCGCGCGGCCACAACCACAACTTCCTGCGCTACTGAGGCGCGGCGGGCGCGCGCGACGCCCGGTCAGCGGGCGGCGACCGCGGTCTGGCGCTTGAGCGACCGCCGGTAGCGCAGCACCGCGGCGTGCAGCGATTCGGCGATGCGCTGCCGGTAGGCCGGCGTCTTCACCAGGGCGGCTTCGGGCTTGTTGGTCAGGAACGCCACCTCGGCGAGCACGCTGGGCATGCCGGCGCCGATCAGCACAACGAACGGCGCCTTCTTCACGCCGCGGCTGCGCAGGCCGCTGTTGGCCGGGGCGAGCCGGGTCGTCATCGCGTCCTGGACCATCGCCGCCAGATCGCGCGACTCGTCGAGCTTGTTGTTGAGGGCGATGGCGCGGACGATGCCGGGCAGGTTGTGCATCGTCCGATCGGAGGTGGCATTCTCGCGCGCCGCCACCGACTCGGCGTCGGGGCTCGACGCGAAGCTCAGGAAGTAGGTCTCGACGCCGCGGGCGCTGGCGTTGCGGCTGGCGTTGGCGTGAATCGACAGGAACAGGTCGGCGTTCTCGCGATTGGCGAGGGCGGTGCGCTGTTCGAGCGGCACGAACACGTCGGTGCGCCGCGTCAGCACGACCTCGAGGCCCGGCTCCTTCTTCAGCAGACGCTCCAGGCGCAGCGCGATGTCGAGGACCACCGCCGCCTCGCTGGCGCCGTGCGCCTGGGTGCCTGGGTCGTGGCCGCCGTGTCCCGGGTCGATGACGATGCGCGAGATCCCCAGGCCGAGTTGGCGGGCCAGCGAGAACGTCCCGTCGGCGTTGACGGCAGGCACGGCCGGCGGCACCGGGGTGTCGCCCGAGCCGACGGCGCCGCGCACCGAGTCGACCACCGGCGGCGGCATGCTCAATCCCACGGGCGCGACCGGCGACGCGGCCCGCGGCGGGGGCGGCGCGGCCACCGGCGGGACAGTCGCGGGCAGGGGAGTCGCGGGCGGCACCTCCAGGCCGGGCGCCACCGCGGCCGCCGGCGGCGCCACTGACGGCGGCGCCGCGTTCTCGTCCACGAGCACCACCGCGGGGTCGGCCGCCACCGGCGCGCGCACGACCGCGCCGGGACCGCGCTCGGTGTCGATGACGACCCGGAACGGGTTGTAGAGCGCGAAGACGCTGACCTTCGTGGTGCCGGCCAGGTCGAGCACCACGCGGGTGGCGTTCGCCTGCTTGCCGACACGCACCTGGCGGACCGTGTCGTCGACGACGACGGCGGTGTCGAGCAGCGACGGCGCCGCGTCCACGCCGTACAGGTCGATGAACGCGCGCGGCGGGCCGGCCAGCGTCTGATGCGTGAAGAGCACCTCGCGGTCGAGCGGCAGGGTCAGGCGGACGACGTCGGGGAGCACGACGCGTTCGATCGTCTGCAGGCGGGGCAGGCTGCCGCTCCGAACCGGCGCGGCGTCGGGGCGCGACGCCGCCTCGACCCGCGGCGCCGGCGGCGGTTCGGTCGGGGCAGCAGCCGCGACCACCGGCGGGGCCGGTGCCGGTGCGGCTGGGG
>CAYUAX010000120.1:0-5196 GCA_964442845.1 uncultured Bifidobacteriaceae bacterium
CCGAGGAGCTCGTCGCGCTGGCCAAGGCCGCGGGTGCCCATCGCGGCATCTACGTCACGCACATCCGCGGCGAGAGCTTCAACCTGTTCAATGCGCTCGACGAAGCGCTGCGCATCGGCCGCGACGGCGGCCTGCCGGTGGTGATCTTCCACTTAAAGGTCGGCGCCAAGGCCAACTGGGGGCGGATGGGCGAGGCGGTGAAGACACTGGCCGATGCGGCGGCGGGTGGCCAGCGCGTGTCGGCGACGATGTATCCCTATGCCGCCGGCGGCACGCGGCTGGCGGCGGTGCTGCCGCTGTGGGCGCAGGAGGGCGGCACCGACGCGATGCTGGCCCGGCTGGCCGATCCCGCACAGCGCGCGCGCATGCGCAAGGAAGTGGAGGGCACGACCGACGGCTGGGAGAACCTGCTGATGGCTGCCACCTTCGACGGCGTGCAGGTGGCCTCGGTGCCGGCGGAGTACGACCAGTCGGTGGTCGGCAAACGCCTCGCGGAGATCGCCGCCGCGCGCAAGACCGACCCGTGGGACGTGCTGTTCGAGATCATCAGCGGCACGAAGGGCCGCGCCGGCGCGCTGTACCACATGATGAGCGAGGCCGACGTGCGCACCGGGCTGGCCGCGCCGTTCGTGTCGATCGGCACCGACTCGGCGGCGATCCGGCACGAGGGGCCGCTGGCACAGGGCCAGCCGCATCCGCGCGCCTACGGCACGTTCCCGCGCGTGCTCGGCCACTACGTGCGCGAGACCAAGCTGTTGACGCTCGAAGAGGCGGTGCGGCGGATGACCAGCCTGGCCGCCGAGCAGTTCCAGATCCGCGATCGCGGCGTGGTCCGAGAGGGCGCGTTCGCCGACCTGGTCGTCTTCGATCCGGCCACGGTGGCCGACACCGCGACCTACGAGCGCCCCCACAGCTACCCGCGCGGCATCGACCACGTGATCGTCAACGGCGTGCCGGCGCTGGGGCCGGGCGGCCCGACCGGCCGGCGGCCGGGACGCGCACTGCACGGCCCGGGCCGGACGAGGCCGTAGGCAGCCGCCTCCATGAGCCACATCCTGCTGCGCGCCGCCGGCGGCGATCTGTGCCTGCCCGATCCCAGGACGATCATGATCGACCGGCAGGACGGCGGCCAGCTGGTCGTCAATCCGCCGCGTCGGGTGTGGGAACGCACGGCGCTCGACCTGCCAGAGCTCATCGCCTGGAACCTGCTGGTCGCCGCGACCGGGCGGGCGATGCTCGACTGCCTGCCGCAGCTGCAGGGCGGCTGTGTCAACTACTGGGACGCCGGCAACTGGGCGCTGAACGACGCCGCCGATCCGCCGGGCCCCAAGACCGGCCCGACGCATCGGGTGCTGCACCAGCACGTCATCGGTCGCAGCCCGCGATCGGGCGATCCCGACTGGCGGTGGGGCGAGTCGCCGTTCTTCCCGGCCTTCGCCGACCGGTTCGCGTGGTCGCAGGGAAAGACGCCGCTCACCCCCGAGGAATGCGCGGCCATCGTCAGGCGAGTGCGCGAGGTGCTGGCAACGGCGTACGCCGTGCCCGACGCGGACGTCCACGACGGCACCACCTGCGGGGCGTGCGGCTATCCGGCGCCGGCGGCGCTGTGTGACGCGTCGCGCCGGTGCGCCAGCTGCGTGGCGATCGGGCGATGAGCGGCCCGGCGCTGGTCGTCCTCGATCTCGTCGGCACCACCGTCCTGGCCGACGACGCCGTGCCGCGGGCCTTTGCGGCCGCGGTGGCGGCCGAGGGTCTGACGCTGACGGCGGCCCAGATTCACGCAGTGCGCGGCGCGACCAAGCGCCTGGCGCTGGCCGAGCTGCTGCCCGAGGGACCCGACCACGCGCTGCGCGTGGAGCGCGCCTACGCGCGCTTTCAGGCGCGGTTGCGGGCCGCGTACGCACCAGGGGCCGTGACTGAAGTGCCGGGCGCGGCCGCGCTGATCGCGCGCCTGCGCGGCGCCGGCGTCAAGGTCGCGCTCAACACCGGGTTCGACCGGACGCTGACCGCGCACCTGCTCGCGGCGTTGGGCTGGCACGAGGTGGCGGACGCCGTCGTGTGCGGCGACGACGTGGCTGCCGGTCGCCCGGCGCCGGATCTGATTCGCGCGGCGATGGCCGCGACCGACGTGCGCGACGCCGCCGCGGTGGCCAGCGTCGGCGACACGGCGCTCGACCTGCGGGCCGGCGCCGCCGCCGGCGTCGGCTGGAACATCGGCGTGTGGTCCGGCGCGCACGACCGCGCGACCCTCGAGGCGGCGCCACACACGCATCTGTGCGCGTCGGTGGCCGACGTTCCGGCGATTCTCGGCGCTTGAGCGGATCGCCGCCTACGGCGCCGAAGGATCGAAGCGTCGGCCGCCGATGTAGATGGCGTCGAGAGCGCGGGTATTGGCGATGCGTTCGAGCGGGTTGGCCGAGAGCACCAGCAGATCGGCGGCGGCACCCGGCACGATGCTGCCGAGGCGTCCGGCCATGCCCCAGCAGTCGGCCGCGGTGCCGGTGGCGCTGACGATCGCCTGCATCGGCGTGAGGCCCGCCTCCACCATCATCTCCAGCTCCAGGTGCTCGAAGAAGCCCTGGAAGCGCGCGGCGGGACCGGTGTCGGTGCCGAACGCGACGCGAATGCCGGCGTCGTGCACGCGCTTCAAGTTGGCCTTCGCCACCTCGAGGCCGGCCTTGTACTTCTGACCCTGTGCCCAGGCCGGGCTGGCCTTGATGCGGGCCTGGCGGGCCGGGTCGGCCAGTTCGGCGGCGATCGACGCCGGGAAGCCGCGGCGGAAGAACGGATCGGTCGCCCACGACGGCGTGCTGTCGTAGACGAACGTCGACACCTCGCGCATCAGCGTCGGCGAGTAGCAGAGGTTGCCGGCCTTCATCGCGGCGAGGAACGGCTGGTCGACGGGCTTGTCGCGCACGCTGTGGGCGATGAACACGCCGCCGGCCTGGGCCAGGGCCGTCGCATCCGACAGATAGAAGATGTGGGTCGCCAGGGTCAGCCTGGCGGCCTTGGCGCGTTCGAGCGTCGCGCGCCACGCCGCTTCCGGCATCTTGGTGGAGGTGCCGAGGTTGTCGTCGACGCGGATCTTGAGCAGGTCGGGCTTCATCGCCACGACCTTGTCGGTGTCGGCGCGCGCAGCCTCGGCGGTGGTGGCGGTGACGATCGGCCCGGCCACGAACACCCGGGCGCGGCCGGGCGGCGCCGCCGCCTGCTCGTCGCGCAGCCGGAAGGCATCGGCCTGATCGTCGCCGAGCGAGAACACGGTGGTGACGCCGTAGGTGGCGTAGAAGCGCAGCTGCTTTTCGAGGTTGGCGCGGGTGTAGAACTCGGACCCGGTGCGCAGCCCATCGACCGGTGACAAGTGGCCGTGCGCGTTCACCAGGCCCGGCATCAGCGTCTTGCCGGTGAGGCTCACCCGTGTCGCCCCGTCGGGGACGCGGACGCTGGCGGCCGGGCCGACCTCGGCGATCTTCCCGTCGCGGACGATGACGGTCGCGCGCTCGGTCACCTTGCCGGTGCCGTCGATGACGCGGCCGTCCACGAAGGCCACCACCTGGGCGGCGGCGGGGGAGCAGAATCCGAACACCACGACGGCGGCGACGAGGGCAGTCCGTGTCATGGCGGCGATTCTAGCAGCGCTCGAGCCCATTGGTGCCAGGCCCGAACGGTGTTCAGAGCAGCGACGGCTGGTCGGCGTAGCGGGCCAGGTACTCGGTGACGCGGACCTTGCGGGCGGTGTTCTCGGACGACATGTAGCGGACGGTGCCGAACACCGGCCGTTCGGGCCCCCAGGGCCGGTCGTAACGCCCCAAGGTCCAGAAGATGCCGCTGTAGGAGTTGGGGTTGCGGCCGTCGAGCGCGTAGCGGTTGTTGAGGTCGATCATCGTCGCCAGCGCGTCCTGCGGCGTCGCCGACCACTGCAGGATCTTCTTGCCCCACAGCATCCGCAGGTAGTTGTGGATGCGGCCGTCGCGGCGCAGCTGCCGCTGCGCGGCGTTCCAGAGCGGGTCGTGCGTCGTCGCCTCGTCGAACGTGCGATGCGCGTAGACCACCTCGCGGACGTCGTTGGCGTGACGCGCCAGGGTGGCCAGGGCCCACGCCGGCAGCGACTCGAAGCGATCGTAGTCGTCGGGCCGCTGGACGCACATGTTGGCGCCCAGCTCGCGCCATGTGACCAGTTGGTCGAGAAATCCCTCGGCGGCCGGCGACACGCCCCACCAGCCGGCGCGCGCGCCGAGGCCGCCGCGCGGCAGCCCGCCGAGCCAGCCTTCGCGGGCCATCACCGCCGCGAAGATGTCGTGCGCCGACAGGTGGCCGAAGTGGAGATAGGGCGAGAGGCGGCTGCCGACGTCGTCGGCCGGCTTGTTGCGGTCGTCGGCGTAGCGCGGCAGGTCGTCGGCGACGAACGCGGCCAGGCGGGCCGCCGCGGCCTCGGGGCCGCCGCGGTCGCCGGTCGGCGCCACGGTGTGGTCGATCGGCAACTGGGCGAGGCGTCCGCCGCGCGCTTCCCACGTCGGCAGGTCGGGCCAGCGCGCTTCGACGCCCGCTGGCAGCGCCGGCGTCGGCCCGGGTACTGGACGCCCGAACGGGTCGGGATCGGGCGCGGCGCCGAGGTGCGTCGCCAGCGTCTGCTGCACGTGGCGGCGGAAGGCGAAGGCGGTGGGGAAGGCGCGGTCGGCAGCGCGCATCGGCAGCAGGCCGTAGCCGTCCACGGCTTCGAGCCGCACGCGCAGCCGGCGGCCGGCGGCCGCGACCATCCGCGGCAGGAAGAAGCAGGGGAAGTCGTCGGTGACGACGACCGCCGCCTCGGCCGCCAGCGCCTCGAGCAATCCCGAGCCGTCGCCGGGCCGCGGCTCGACGTACGCGCAGTAGCGGACGCCGGGGACGTCGAACGCCCGGGCGTTGTCGCGCATGCCGTCGACGACGAACTGGTGCAGCCGCGCCGAGGCCCACGGGTAGCCGGCGCGGAGGGCCTCGAGGACCAGCAGCGGCCGGCCGAGCGTCCGGGCATGGTCGAGGGCCCGATCGAGCGCCGCGTTCGACCGGGCGCGGCGGGCGGCGATCATCCAGTAGAGGACGTACCGCCCGTCGGCCGCGATCGGGGCGTCGTTGACGGCGCGCAGCCGCGGATCGGAGGTCATCGCCAGCTCCGCCGGATGCCGGCCAGGCGCTGCGCTATCATGCGATCAGTACGGA
>CAYUAX010000120.1:5206-14504 GCA_964442845.1 uncultured Bifidobacteriaceae bacterium
GTACGGATCACGACACCGGTAGGACGCGGCGGCGGTGCGCCACGTCCCCGGCCCGGCTGCGAAGGAGCCCACCCGATGATCGTCCAGCGCTATCCCGAACACTTCATCACCCCCATGCGCGAGGAGCTGACCGTGCTCGGCTTCGAGGAACTGCGGACCCCGGAGGCCGTGGACGCCGCGGTGGCGCGGCCCGGGACGACGCTGCTGGTGGTGAACTCGGTGTGCGGCTGCGCGGCGGGGAAGGCGCGTCCAGGCATCGCGATGGCACTGGGCGGCGGGGCCAAGCCCGATCACCTGACGACGGTGTTCGCCGGCGGCGACATCGAGGCCACCGCGCAGGCCCGCGCCCACCTGGCGCCGTATCCGCCGTCGTCGCCGTCGATCGCGCTCCTCAAGGACGGCCAGGTGGCGTTCATGATGGAACGCCGCGACATCGAAGGCCGTCCGGCCCCGGCGATTGCGCAGGTGCTCGCCGAGGCGTTCGCCCGCTTCTGCTGATCCCGCCGGCGGCGTCGTCCTTGACTTTGCCGGCCGCCCGCGCACAATACGTGCGCACTCGGCTCGCGTGGAGGACGACATGGCCTCACGACAGCGCTGGAGCCTCGCTCCAGTGGCCACGGCACTCGCGGTCATCGGCTGGCTCGTCGTCGCGGCGCCCGGCGTGCGTGCCCAGGCACCGGCCGCGACCAATCCGCTCGCCGGCGACGCCGCGGCGATCCGCCAGGGCCAGAACATCTACCGCGGCCGGTGCGCGGTGTGCCACGGCATCGACGCCAAGGGCTTTCGCGGCAGCGATCTGACCACCGGCGACTGGGTCCACGGCGGCAGCGACGCGCAGATCGCCCGCACCATCAAGAGCGGGGTCGCCGGCACCGAGATGCCGGCCAATCCCAGCCTGTCCGACGACGAGGTGTGGATGCTGGTCGCCTACCTGCGCACGCTCAGCGCGCCGGGCGGGCCGGCCGCCGAACGCGGCGACGCCGCGCGCGGCGAACAGCTGTTCTGGGCCACCGGCGCCAGCGCCGCCAACTGCGGCCGCTGCCACATGGTGGGCGGCCGCGGCGGCCGGCTCGGCCCGGTGTTGAACCGCATCGGCGCGTCGCGGTCGGCGTCGGCGCTCGAACGCGAGATCCGCCGGCCCGGCGAAGTGATCCCGGTGGGCTTCGAGACCGTCACGGTGACCACCGCCGACGGCCGCAAGGTGCGCGGGCTGCGCAAGAACGAAGACACCTTCTCGGTGCAGCTGATGACGCCGACCGAGGAGCTGCTGTCGTTCGCCAAGCCGCCGGCGCAGGTGGACGCCGAGCCGCAACGCTCGCTGATGCCGGCCTACGGACCCGATCGCCTGCCCGATGCCGACCTGATCGACATCGTGCGCTATCTCCGCTCGCTGCGTGGACCGGCCAACTGAGAACACGGGGGACGTGATGAGGACATCGATCGCCGCCGCGCTCGTCATCGCCGCGCTGCTGGCCGCGCCGCCCGCCGGCGCGCAGAACGTCACCACCGCACAGATCGAGAAGGGGCTCGCCGATCCCGGCGCGTGGCTCACCTACGGCGGCGACTACGGCAGCCAGCGCCACAGTCCACTCACGCAGATCACCCCGGCCAACGTCGGCCAGCTGTCGGCGCAATGGGCGTTCCAGACGGCGCAGCTCGGCAAGTTCGAGGCGACGCCGATCGTGCTCGACGGCGTGATGTACATCACCGGCCCCAACAACGCCGCCTGGGCCATCGACGCCCGCACCGGCCGGCAGCTCTGGCGCTACCAGCGCGACCTGCCCGAGGGCCTCGACCTGTGCTGCGGCCGCGTCAACCGCGGCTTCGCCGTGCTCGGCAACCGCCTCTTCATGAACACGCTCGACGCGCACCTGCTGGCCTTCGACATGAAGACCGGCGCGGTGGTGTGGGACACGGTAATCGCCGACTACAAGGAGGGCTACAGCGCCACCTCGGCGCCGCTGGTCGTCAAGGACAAGATCGTCGTCGGCATCGCCGGCGCGGAGTACGGCATCCGCGGCTTCATCGACGCCTTCGACGCCGCCACCGGCAAACGCGCATGGCGCTTCTGGGTGGTGCCGGGCCCGGGCGAGAAGGGCAGCGAGACCTGGGCCGGCGACTCGTGGCAGCGCGGCGGCGGATCCACCTGGGTCACCGGCTCCTACGACCCGGCGCTCAACCTGATCTACTGGGGCACCGGCAATCCCGGTCCCGACCTCTACGGCAAGGATCGCGCCGGCGACAACCTCTACACCGACTCGGTCGTCGCCCTCGACGGCGACACCGGCGTGCTCAAGTGGCACTACCAGTTCACGCCGCACGACACCCACGACTGGGACGCGACCCAGGTGCCGGTGCTGGCCGAGACGACCATCGACGGCGTGCGCCGGAAGACGCTGCTCTTCGCCAACCGCAACGGCTTCTACTACACGCTCGATCGCACCAACGGGCAGCTGCTGGCGTGGCGGCCGTTCGTGAAGACCACGTGGGCCGAGACCATCGCCCCGAACGGGCGGCCGAACGTCAAGCCCAACACCGACCCGACGGAGCAGGGCGTCGAGGTGTGTCCGGACATCACCGGAGGCACCAACTTCCAGTCGCCGGCGTTCAACCCGAAGACCGGCCTGCTCTACGTGACGGCGCGCGAGGTGTGCGCCACCTATTACGGCTGGGAGCAGGAGTTCGTGCCCGGCGAGTACTACTTCGGCGGCGCCGCCCAGCGCACCGACCGCGGCTTCGGGGCGATGCGCGCCATCGATCCGGCCACCGGCAGCGTGCGGTGGGAGTTCAAGCTGCACACGCCGTCGATGGCCGGGGCGCTCTCGACCGAGTCGGGTCTCGTCTTCAGCGGCGACATGGACGGCAACCTGATGGCCTTCGACGCCGCCAGCGGCAAGAACCTGTGGCACTTCCAGACCGGCGCGGCGATCTACGCCGCGCCGACCACCTACATGCTCGACGGCCGGCAGTGGCTGGTGATGCCGTCGGGGACCACGCTCTACGCGTTCGCATTGCCTGCGGCAACGCGAACGCGTTAGAGCGGGGCTCGGGTCTCGGTACTCGGGTTCCGGGAAGGACCTCCGACGGACCTGACGCACTCCGGGCTGACTTCCAGCTCGACCTCCGGCGATGGGATGGTGGCGTGCTCGCTTCCCGAGCCCCGAGCCCCGAGCCCCGAGCCCCGAGCCCCGAGATGCGCACGCGCGGCGGCCTCAGCCGCCGCGCGTGTGCATCTCCAAATGCGGATCGCGCTTCAAGGAGCTGACCGGAATCAGCGGGCGGCGATCGGGCACGCCGAGGCGCGACTCGGCGCCGCGGTCGGTGCGTGCCCGCCACGTCCCGGTGATGAGGGCGGCGAGGTCCGCATCGCTGGCGCCGGCGCGCAGCGGCCCGCGCAGGTCGAGGCCGCGCGTCGCGTAGAGGCAGAGATACAGGACGCCGTCGGCGGTGAGCCGGGCCCGATCGCAGTCGCGGCAGAACGGCGCCGTCGTCGAGGCAATGACGCCGAACGGCGTGCCGTCGGCCAGGCGGAACCGATCGGCGGGCGCCGCGGCGTCCTTCTCCGCCGGGGCGATCGGGCCGAAGGCGTCCGCGACGCGCTCGAGGATCTCGGCGCGCGAGACCACCTGCGCCGCGCTCCAGCCGGTGGCGCCGCCGACGTCCATGTACTCGATGAAGCGGATCTCGGCGCCGCGGTCGCGCGCGAACGCCACCAGCTCGCCGATCTCGTCGTCGTTCACGCCGCGGATCACGACCGTGTCGATCTTGAAGCCCGGGAACTCGCGGGCGGCGGTGTCGATGCCGGTCAGCGTCCGGGTCAGCTCGTCCTGGCGGGCCAGCGCCACGAAGCGGTCGCGCCGCAGCGTGTCGAGGCTGACGGTGACGCGGCGCAGGCCCGCGGCCTTGAGGGCGGCGGCGGCCGGCGCGAACAGGATGCCGTTGGTGGTCATCGCCAGGTCGCGCACGCCCGGATGCGCCGCCAGCTGGGCCACCAGTGTCGGCAGGTGGGTGCGCAGCAGCGGCTCACCGCCGGTGATCCGCAGCTTGTCCACGCCGAGCGCGAGGAACACCCCGACCAGCCGGTCGATCTCCTCGAAGGTGAGCACGTCGGCTTTCGGCAGCCAGGTGTACTCGGCCTCGGGCATGCAGTACTGGCAGCGCAGGTTGCACCGGTCGGTGACCGACAGACGAAGGTTGCGCAGCGGGCGCTGCAGGGTGTCGAGGAGCATGCGCGGGCGTCGTCTCGATTATGGCAGACTGCCGCGATCGCATGCGGCTGCGTTCGGTGGACGTGTTCCGCGGCCTGACGATGGCCGCGATGGTCATCGTCAACAACCCCGGTGACTGGGCGGCGGTCTATCCGCCGCTGCGGCACGCCGAGTGGCATGGTTGGACGCCGACCGACCTGGTGTTCCCGTGGTTCCTCGTCGTCCTCGGCGCGTCGCTGGCCCTGGCCGGGCCGGAGCGGGCACCGTGGCCGGCCGTGTTGCGGCGCACGGCGGTCATCGCCGGCCTCGGGCTGGTGATGGCCGGCTTCCCGTTCTTCAATCCGGCGCGCTGGCGCGTCCCGGGCGTGTTGATGCGCATCGCCCTGTGCTACCTGGCGGCGTCGGCGATCGCGCGCGTGCTCGTGGTCGCCGACGATCCGCGGCGCAGCGCCGGTCGCGTCGGCATCGTGGCGGCCGGGTTGCTGGTCGGCTCGTGGCTGCTCCTCACGCGCGTGGCGCCACCCGGCGGTGTCGCCGGCGACCTGTCGCCCGGGCGGAATCTCGGGGCCTGGCTCGATCGCACGCTGCTCGGCGGCCATCTGTACCGAGCCGACTGGGACCCGGAGGGACTGCTCGGCACGCTGCCGGCCACCGCCTCGACGCTGCTCGGCACGGTGGCCGGCCTGTGGATGCGGGCCCGGCGTCCGGCGTCGGCTGCCGGGGTGCTGTTCGGCGGCGGCGCCGCGCTCACCATCGCCGGTGTGGCGTGGAGCGCCGTGCTGCCCATCAACAAGGCGCTGTGGACCAGTTCCTATGCGGTGTTCACGGCCGGCACCGCCTGGCTGGTGCTGGCGCTGCTGCATCACCGGCTCGACGACGGCCGGGCCACGCCGGCGGCTGCCCGGATGAGCGAGCCGCTCGTCGCGCTGGGGCGTAACGCGCTCCTGCTGTTCGTGCTGTCGGGTCTGGCCGCCAAATCACTCGCGCTGGCGATCGTCGGCCGGGGCCCCGACGGGCCGCTCTCGGCGCAGGCGTGGATCCATCGCGTCCTGTTCGCGTCGTGGGCGCCGCCCCGGCTGGCGTCGTTGGCCTACGCCGTCGCCTGCCTGGTGCTCCTCTACGCGCTGCTGGCGGCGCTGCATCGGCGGCGCTGGTATTGGACCGCATAAGATTGCGGAGAGATGGGGAGACGATCGGTCGTCGTCGTCGGGGCCGGCATGTTCGGTGCGTGGAGCGCGCTGCGCCTCGCGCGCGACGGCTGGCAGGTGACGCTGGTGGACGCCTACGGCCCGGCCAACGGGCGGGCCAGTTCGGCGGACCACTCGCGCGTGGTGCGCGCCGGCTACGGCCGCGACGAGATCTACACGCGGTGGGCCACCCAGTCGTTGACCGGCTGGCACTGGCTGGCCAAGACCAGCGGGCAACGGCTGGTCGAGGAGAGCGGCGTGCTGTTCCTCGGCGCGCACGGCAGCCCGCACCTCGACGAGACCGCCGCGGTGTTCCGCGATCTCGGCGTCGCGCACCAGCGGCTGTCGGCCGCCGAGGTGGCCGCCCGCTATCCGCAACTCGGCGTGATCGGCCTCGGCGACGCGCTGTACGAACCGCGTGCCGGCGCCATTCGCGCCCGCCAGGCGGTGACGGCCGCGGTGGCCGTGGCCCGTGCGCACGGCGTCGACTACCGCATGGCCCGCGTGCGGCCGCTCGACGAGACCCAGGTCGCCCCGGTCGTCGAGACCACCGCCGGCACGCGGCTCGAGGCCGACCGCTACGTGCTGGCCGCCGGGCCGTGGCTGCCCGGCCTGCTGCCGCTCGCCGTCGGCGGGCGCATCCGCGTGACCCGCCAGGAGCTGCTCTATTTCGGCGTGCCGGCCGGCGACGCGCGGTTCGCGCTGGAGGCGCTGCCGGTCTGGATCGACTTCGGCGCCGGGTTCTACGGCATCCCCGACCTCGACGGGCACGGGTTCAAGGTCGGCATCGATCGCCACGGCCCGCCGATCGATCCCGACGCGGCCGAGCGGATCGTCCACCCCGAGGTCGTGGCGGCGGCGCGCCAGTTCCTGGCCCGCCGCTTCCCGGCCCTGGCCGCGGCACCGGTCGTGGACGCGCGCGTCTGTCAGTACGAGAACACCGCGACTGGGGACTTCCTGATCGACACGCACCCGACGTGGGAACAGGTGTGGATCGTCGGCGGCGGCTCCGGCCACGGCTTCAAGCACGGCCCGGCCGTTGGCGCGCACGTCGCCGACCTGCTGGGGGCACGCGCCGTCGTCGAGCCACGCTTCGCCCTGGCCGGCCGGAGCTCGACGCCGGCGCGGGCGGTGTTTTGAGCAACAGCGACTCGTTGCACACAGATTCCGCGAAGGCCTTGACGTTGCAGGGGGGGGGCGTGCTACATCGGCTCCGTTCGACGTTTTCGCCGACTCGGAGGTGCGACGATGAGATTCCGCCCAACCGTGTTCGTTGCGGCACTTCTGCTCCCGCTCGCGGCGTCAGCGCCGTCGCATGCGATTCGACAGGGCAACCGGCTGGGCGACGTCGTCGCACGTCAGCATGCGGCCCTGAGCCACGTCGATTCTGTCTCCGGCGTACCGATGTGGCTGGCGTGGCGCGTCTTCCACGAGAGCTTGCGACACTACGAGGAAAGGTCCGGTTCGGAGAAGGTCGGAAGGGTTCTCGGACGTCAGTTCGGCTTGACTGGTACGGACATCGACGCCTTGAGGTCAGTCGGCACCAGCTACCTCGCTACCCTCGGTGCACTCGACGCCGAGGCCACCCGAGACGTGCAGGCACGATACGGGGCAAGTGATCTGCCGGAGCGCAACGGAGAGAGGCCAGTGAGGCTGCCCGCAGGCATGTCCCTGCTTGCCACGGCCAAACGCGACGGCTTGCATCAGTCGTTCGAGGCCCGAAGCAACGCAGTGCTGATCGACCACGTCTCTGCGCTGCGCCGGCAGCTCGACACCCGCTCGTTCGACGCTGTTCTGCAATGGGTAGAGACCGGCGTGCGCAGCAGGATCGAGATGATGGATCATTACACGCCGGGTCCGCCCGTGCCAATCGCCACCGGCGCACCGATCTTCACGAAGAGCGAGAGGAGATAGCTGGCCATGGCTCATCGACTCCTCGTCATCGTGGTTCTGGCGGTCGTGAGTGTCGGCTTCATCCCGAGCAAAGCCGCTGCGTACTATGGCGTAACCGGACTGTCCTACGAGCCCCCAGGCGAAGGTGGAGATACCTTGTCCGGATACTCAGGCACGTATCGCACGCCTTGGGATCCCGTCGGAGGCAGCTGGTACGACTACACGTGCGAATGCTACATCTATTGGGAGACGTGGGTGACGCTCGTGGCGCAGCTCCGACGTCCTACCAACAGCGTGGCCGGGGGCGGCATCGATACCGACGTGTTCGCAGCCGAGCTCTTCCTGAATGACTACCCACCGGATGAGCCGGGGATCTGGACTGCCTTGGGCGATCACTACGTGACGCAACGCTACTGGGATCCAGGCGGCTACTACTGCGGCGGCTGGCAGCCGTGCGAGCAGATCAGTACGTACAGCTGGGGCACCTGGGCGCAGGCCAGAGTCGCGCGGTGCGGAGACGAGCGTGACGACATCATCGAGCAGTACCCGCTGCGACAGGTGCCTTGGACGCCCGGCTGCGACGACTTCACACAGGCAGTGCCGACAGACAGCTTCTTCGGATTCGAAGACTGGAGGTCGCGCGACCAGGCGTGGAGTTGGGCGATTCTTCGCGAGCACATGGTCGCCAACAACTATTGCGTCCTGTCGAACTTCGGACCAGCCGCTTGGGATCTGCGCAGCGGCTATCGAACACCCAATCACAATGCCGGGACTTCCGGGAGTGCTGGAAACAGCCGTCACATGCATGGAGACGCAGCCGATACCGGGGCGAACCTTCAGAGCGATTGGGACTACCTCCGTTTCCTGGCCAAGGATTCAGGAGCTTGCGGCTTCGCGTGCGTTGAACCAAGAGATCTAGCGCCGACTTGGTTTCACCAAGACTATCGTGGCGCGTGTCCCGGGGGCTGGTAGGAGGGAGGACGGCATGATCAGCATCGGTTTGCTCGTCACGCTCGTCGTTGGTGTTCAAACCACGCTGCCGAAGCAGTCGAGCGTCAACGACGTAGTTGCGCGTTTGCATGCCACTGAGTGGTCTGATCGGGAACGCGCCGTCGCCGTGCTGGAGGGCAGCACAGCTGGCAGTGCTCTTCTCGGCAGCCGGGAGGTGCAGGATGCGCTGCTCGAACTTCTCACCTCTGAGAATCGAACGATCGACGAGCTGTTTCTCGACGGACGGGGCGCCTCCGGAGTTCACGGTGAAGGTTATTCGGAGTACTACGCGCGAATTCTTGGACTCGCTCAACGAGTCGTATCTACCCTTCCTGCGAATGAAAAGGGAAACTGGCTGAGGGAGATGGTTGCCGGCAGCTACAATCCGGGCAGTGCGCTGGCCGTGTGGATGGCTAGCCATGGAGACTTGGTCGTTGACGCCCTGATACAGCTCTCAACCGCCGGCGCAACGACCGTTGAGCGATCGAACGGCTTTGCGATGTTGACCAACGTAGTAACCGCAACGGCCGCCTCGCCGCTCAGAGCGACGCCTCAGCATCATCCACTATCAGCAACGAACAGAGTGCGCGCCCTGACCGTTTTGCGACAGGGTCTGGATCGAGGAGATGGAGTCTCCCGCGAGATCGTCTGGGCGCTTCGACGCGATCCTTCCGCCGAGTCGCTGTCAATCCTTCAGGAGTTCGCCAAGCGGGCGCGGGGGCGGCAAGGATACGCAACCTATCGCTTCTCCGGGATTCATCGGACGCTGAGCGAGGAGGTCGACCAGGCGATAGCCGCTGTGAATCAGGCCTTGGCGGCCCGACCACGCTAGCGCGTTGCCCTGCCGGCAGCGACTACCTCAGCGCGGCCAGCCGCTCCAAAATCTGCCCCAGGCGGGCGATCTCGGCGCCGTAGGCCGACCAGTCGCCGGCCCGCTGCGCCGCGATGGCGCGCTGATACGTCGCCTGCGCCTCGGCGGCCAGGGGCCCGGGCGCCAGGGCGGCGATGGCCGGCGGCAGC
>CAYUAX010000121.1:0-14495 GCA_964442845.1 uncultured Bifidobacteriaceae bacterium
TGGTCGGGATGCCGGGATTCGAACCCGGGACCTCCTGCACCCCAAGCAGGCGCGCTAGCCAGGCTGCGCTACATCCCGAACGAGGTCGTGCCATCACGCGGTGCGTTTCGCCTTGCGGGCGCCGCGTGCCGCCCGTCCTTCCGCTGCTGGCGCCGCTGCCGCCACCAGCTCGAAGGCCGCCGCGCCGGCCGGCCGGCTCAGCAGATCGAGCACGCCCTGCAGGCCGTTGCGCACGCTGCGAATCCGCGTGCGCGTGTGCTCGTCCACCACGACGAAGTCGTCGGCGGCCGGTGCCGTCCGCTCCTCCGCCGCTTCCTCGAGCCGGCGCCGCGCCCCGGCCAACGTCAGCCCTTCGACGTAGACCAGCTCGCGAATCCGCAGCACGCGCTCGACGTCGGCGCGGCCGTAGATGCGCGGCCCGCCAGCCGTCGTCTGGCCGAGGTCCGGGAACTCCGTCTCCCAGGTGCGCAGCACGTACGGCTGCACCTGGGCGATCTGACAGACCTCCGCGGCCTTGAGGCGCTCGGGTTTCGGAGCGACCATACGCGTGACGCCGCGGGCCGCACGGGCCGGACCCACGGAATTCCGGAGTATAGCACGCGGTCCCCGGCCCGTCGGCGCGCTCAGGGGCGGGTTCAACGGGCCCCGCGCGCCTCGCCCGATGCCTTGCCGCGCCGGCGCACGTGCCAGCGGATCGGCGAACCGGCGAAGCCGTATTGCTCGCGCAGGCGGTTGGTGAGGTAGCGCAGGTAGGAGAAGTGCAGCGACGCCGCGACGTTGGTGAAGAGCACGAAGGTCGGCGGCGCCACGCCGGTCTGGGCGGCGAAGAGGACGCGAACCGCCCGGCGGCTGTCGGCGACGGGCGGCTGCGCGGCGGTCGCGGCGGCGATGAAGCGATTGAGCTCCGGGGTCGGCACCCGCTGCCGGCGCGCCACCGCCACGCGGTCGATGAGCTCGAGCAGGCGCGGTGTCTTCGCCCCGGTGCGCGCCGAGATGTGGAGAATCGGCGCGAAGTCGAGGAACGGCAGGCGGCGGCGGATCTCGTCGTCGATCGCCCGCGTCGCCTCGATGCCGCGATCCTCCACCAGGTCCCACTTGTTGACGGCGATGACGATGCCGCGGCCGGCCTCGGCGGCCTCGCCGGCGATCGCCGCGTCCTGATCGGTGGCGCCGGCCAGCGCGTCGATCACCAGCACGACCACATCGGCCTGGGCGATCGAGCGGCGCGCCAGCAGCACGCTCAGCGACTCCACCGCGCCGCCGCGGGCGACCCGGCCGGCCTTGCGGATGCCAGCGGTGTCGACGATGCGCACTTTCTTGCGGTGCCACTGCAGCACGCTGTCGACCGGATCGCGTGTGGTGCCCGGCACGGCGGAGACGATCATGCGATCCTCGCGGAGCAGGCGGTTGACGAGCGACGACTTGCCGGCGTTGGGCCGGCCGACGATCGCCACGGCCAGTTCGCCCGGGGCGTGGCTGCCCCGACGCTCCTCTTCCTCGGTGGACGTCTCGGCCTCCACCGCGGCGCCGCGCGCCGGCAGCCGGCGGACGATTTCGTCGACGAGGTCGATCACGCCGTGGCCGTGCTCGGCGCTGACCTCGATGACCGGATCGAAACCGAGACGGTAGAGGTCGAGCGCGCCGGCGACGGCGCGTTTGTCGTCGGTCTTGTTGATCGCCAGCAGCACCGGCCGGCCGGTGCCGCGAATCACCCGCGCGATGTCCTCGTCGCCCGGCACCAGGCCCTGCCGGCCGTCCACCACGAACACGATCAGGTCGGCCGTCGCCAGGGCCCGCCGGCCCGCGTCGACGACCAGCTCGTGCAGCGGGTCGGCCGAATCCCCGAACATGCCGCCGGTGTCGGTCAGCATGAAGCCGCCATCCGCCACCGCCACCGGATGGGCCAGGGCGTCTCGCGTGGTGCCAGGCACCGGAGTGACGATGGCCCGCCGGGTGCCCGTCATCCTGTTGAACAGCGTGGACTTGCCCACGTTCGGGCGGCCGACCAGCACGACGGTGGGCAGCGGACGGGGAGCCACGGCGCACCAGTGTAATGCCCGCCATGACCCGAATCGGCGCGCGACCGCGCGCCGGGCCACCAACGACGCCCGCGTTGACAGCGTAAGTCGTTCTATTTATGCTAGTTACGTGTTCAGCCAGCCGCGGACGGCGCGCCGATGATCAAGGTGGACATCGTCAACGAGGTGTCGCGGCTCGCCGAGATCACGAAGGTGAAAGCCGAGCTCGCCGTCGATGCCGTGTTCGACGCCATGCGCGTGTCGATGCAGCGCGGCGAACGCATTGAGCTGCGGGGGTTTGGCGTCTTCCAGGTGAAGCCGCGCAAGCGCGGCATCGGCCGCAACCCGCGCACCGGCCGTGAAGTGCGGATCCCGCCCGGCCGCACCATCCGCTTCAAGCCCGGCAAGGACCTGCAGAACATCGGGTAGCGCCCGGTCACGCCGTCATGGACACCGGCGCGGCTACGACCGCGGAGTTGCCGCCCGCGCCGCCGCCCCGGTGGCACGACCCGCGCGGCTGGCACGTGGCGGCGCTGCTGGGCACCCTGGCGACGACCACCGCAGTCGGCGCGATGCACCAGGCGGCCTTCGTCAGCGCCGCAACCGCGCCGCCCGATTTCTCGAGCCCGGCGTTCTGGCTCGGCGGCCTGGTGTTCAGTGCCCCGGTCCTGGCCATCCTCGGCGCACACGAACTGGGGCATTACGCCGCCTGCCGCTACTACGACGTGGACGCTTCGCTGCCGTGGTTCCTGCCGGCGCCGTTGCCGCTGACCGGCACGCTCGGGGCGTTCATCCGCCTGCGCGAGCCAATTCCGCATCCGCGAGCGCTCTTCGACATCGCCGTCGCCGGACCGCTTGCCGGCTTCGTGGTCGCCCTGCCACTGCTGGTCGCCGGCATCGCGTGGTCGCGCGTCGTGGCGATGCCCGACGACGGCGGCGGCCTCGTGCTCGGCGACCCGCTGCTCTTTCAACTGGTCGAACGGCTAATCTGGGGCGCCATCCCCGACACTCAGGTGCTCTACGTCCATCCCACCGGGCTGGCGGCGTGGTTCGGGCTGCTCGCCACCGCGCTCAACCTGTTCCCGTTCGGGCAGCTCGACGGCGGCCACATCACCTACGCGGTCTTCGGCCGGCGCGCCCGCTGGCTGTCGGCGGCGACCATCGTCGCCACGATCGCGCTCGCTTACGGCTCGCTCAGTTGGGGCGCGTGGTCGGTCCTGCTGCTCCTCATGACGGCGGTGCACGGCGTCGGCCATCCGCCGACGCTCGACGACACGCAGCCCCTCGACCGCGGCCGCTATCTGCTCGCCGTCGTCGCCGCGATCGTGCTGGTGCTGTGCTTCACGCCGCGGCCGATCGAGCCGATGTAGGGCCGGAGCTCGGGGCTCGGGGCTCGGGGCTCGGGTTTCGGAGGATCACACTGTCACGCTGCGTCAGTTCCGTAAGGGGTTCTTCCCGAGCCCCGAGACCCGAGTCCCGAGCCCCGTTTCCTAGAGCATCGACACCGGATCCACGTCCACCGACGTGCGCCGCGTGAGTGCGGGATGCGCGGCGAGTGCGGCCCGCATCGCGTCGCGCAGACGCGCGCGCTGCCCGCCCTTCAGGAAGAACTGCGCGCGGTGCTCCCCGCGCAGCCGGGCGAGCGGCGCCGGCGCCGGACCGAGCACCACGGTGCCGGATCCGGCCGCGGCGGCGGTCGCGGCCCGCGCCAGCTGCCCGGCCGCCCGCATCGCCTCGTCGGCCGTCGCGCCCCGTACCACGACGTTGACCATCGCCGTCAGCGGCGGGTAACGCAGCGCCATGCGATAGTCGAGCTCCTTGGCGACGAACGTGTCGTAGTCCTGCGCCGCGCCGCAGCGTACGGCGTAGTGCTCGGGGAAGAGCGTCTGGACGATCGCCTCCCCCGGGCGCTCGCCGCGGCCGGCGCGGCCGACCACCTGGGTGATCAGCTGAAAGGTGCGTTCGGCGGCGCGGAAGTCGGGCAGCCCCAGGCCGACATCCGCCGACACGACGCCGACCAGGGTCACGAAGGGAAAATCGTGGCCCTTGGCAATCATCTGGGTGCCGACGAGGATGTCGAGCTCGCGGCGCGCGAACCGCGCCAGCAGCGCCGTCAAACTGCCCCGCCGACGCACGGTGTCGCGATCCACGCGGCCGATGCGCGCGGCCGGGAACCGCGCCGCCAGGTCGGCCTCGACGCGCTCGGTGCCGAACCCGACGTGCTCGAGATACGGCGCGGCGCAGTTCGGGCACGCCGGCGGGACGCGCTGCGCGAAGTCGCAGTAGTGACAGCGCGCCGAGGCGCGCGGGCCGTGCCCATGGACGGTCATCGACACGCTGCAGTGCGGACATTCCACTGTCGAGCCGCACTGGCGGCACAGCACGGCCGTCGCCAGGCCCCGGCGGTTGAGCAGGATCAGGCTCTGCTCGCCGACGGCGAGCCGCGCCGCCAGCGCCTCGGCGAGGGGCCGGCTGATCGCCACCTCGTCGCCGGCCTCGGCCCACTCCTCGCGCATGTTGACGACCCGCACGGCCGCCAGCGGCCGATGGGCGACGCGGTGCAGCAGCGAGACGGCCGTGTAGCGGCCGCGACGGGCGTTGTGCACCGTCTCGAGCGACGGCGTCGCCGAGCCCAGCACGGCCAGCGCCCCGGCCTGGTGGGCGCGCATCACCGCGACATCGCGGCCGTGGTAGCGCGGCGTCTCGTCCTGCTTGTACGACGTGTCGTGTTCCTCGTCCACGACCACCAAGCCGAGCCGCTCGAGCGGCGCGAACACCGCGGAGCGCGTGCCGACGACGACATCCACGTCGCCGCCGCGCACGCGGTGCCATTGATCGTGGCGCTCGCCGTCGGACAACCCGCTGTGCTGAATGGCCACGCGGTCGCCGAAGCGGGCGCGAACGCGGCCGGCGACGGCCGGCGTCAGCGCGATCTCGGGGACGAGGATCAGCGCCTGGCGCCCCTGACGACGGACATGGTCGGCCAGGTGCAGGTAGACCTCGGTCTTGCCGCTGCCGGTCACGCCGCGCACCAGCGCGGCATGGAACCCACCGGCGTCGGCCAGCGGCCCGAGCACGTCGAGCGCCGCCCGCTGCTCATCGGTCAGCGTCGTGACCGGGGCCGGCGGCGGCAGGGCATGCGCCGCGAACGGATCGCGGTCGAGCGCCTCGTGGCGGACGACGACGAGACCGGCCTGCACCAGCCGGGCGAGCGTCGAGGCGCCGATGCCGCGCTCGGCGAGCGCGGCGGCCGGCGCCGCGGCCGGCGTGCCGGCGAGCAGCGCCAACGCCTCGCGCTGGCGCCGGCCGAGACGCAGGGCATCGGCGGCGTCATCGCCCGGCGGGGCGCAGCGTGGACCGATGGCGGCTTGCGCGGCAGCGTGCACACCCGCGGCGGTGAGCGCCGCCACCCGGCGCCGCTTGAACGTGCGTTCGTCGCCGGTCAGCACCCGCGGCGGCAGCGCCGTGGCCAGCACGTCGCCGGGGCCGGCCAGGTAGTAGTCGGCGACCCAGCGCGCCAGCGTCAGCAGGCTCGGCGGCACGAACGCGGTGTCGTCGCGCACGGCGACGACATCGCGCAACGCGACGCCGGCGGGCGGCGCCTCGGCGGGCGCGACCGCGACGATGCCGGTGACCCGGCGCGGGCCCAGCGGCACGTCGACGCGGGCGCCGGGCATCGGCATGGCGAACGCCGCCGGCAGCCGATAGGTCAGCAGGTCGAGCGCGGGTACCGGCACCGCGACCGACACGAACCGGTCCACCGGCCTAGCCCTGCAGCAACTCGCGCACCTTCTTCATGTCCTCCCACACCTCGCGTTTGGCGGGCGGATTGCGGAGCAGGTACGCGGGGTGGAACGTCGGCACGAGGGTGGCGCCGCGGAAGTCGAAGCTGCGGCCGCGCAGTCTGGTGATCGGCTCGGTGCTGCGCAGCAGCGACTGGGCGGCGAACTTGCCGAGGGCGACGATCACCCGGGGCTGGATGGCGGCGATCTGCTGGAACAGGAACGGCTCGCAGGTGGCGACCTCGTCGGGCTCGGGATTGCGGTTGCCCGGCGGGCGGCACTTGATGACGTTGGCGATGTAGACCTGCTGGCGGGTCAGGCCGATCGCCTCGATGATCTTGGTGAGCAGTTGGCCGGCGCGGCCGACGAACGGTTCGCCCTGCCGGTCTTCGTCCTCACCGGGCGCTTCGCCGACGAACATCAGCGCCGCGGTGGGACTGCCGACCCCGAACACCACCTGGCGACGGCCGAGCGTATGCAGCGTGCAGCGCGTGCACGCCGGGCCGATCTCGGCCTTGAGGGCGGCCAGGGCCTCGGCCGGCGCCGGGACCGGTCCGTCACTCGCGGCGTCGGCAGCACTCCCGGCCACCGCCGCCGCGGGTGCCGCGGTCTGCCGCGCGGCGCCGTCGGCGGCCCGCTGGCGCCACGCCGGATCACGACTCACGCCGGTCACGCCGATCTCCTCGAAGTAGTCGAGATGCGCGCGCACGTCGTCGCGCGTCATCGCGGCATCCCCGTCCCCGGAGCGACCCCGAGCAGGCGCTCGAGCCGATCGAGGATGCGCGCCGCCACCTCGGTCTTGGGCAGCAGCGGCAGCGTCTCGGGGCCGTCGTCGGCGACGAACGTGACGGCGTTGGTCGTCACCTCGAAGCCGGCGTCGGGACGCGCCACGTCGTTGGCGACGATGAGATCGACGCCCTTGCGACGCCGTTTGGCGTCGGCGTGCGCCAGCACGTCGTGGGTCTCGGCGGCGAAGCCGACGAGCACCGGCCGCCCGGTGGCCCGCGACGGCAGGCGCCCCAGCTCGGCCAGGATGTCGGTCGTGCGCACGAGGGGCAACGCCCAGCCGCCGTCCTGCTTGGCCACCTTCTGCTCCGCCACCACCTGCGGCGTGTAGTCGGCCACCGCGGCGGCCATCACCACCGCGTCGGCGCCGGCGGCGCGCGCCATCACCGCGCGATGCATGTCGGCGGCGCTGCGCACCCGCACCACCTCGGCGCCGGCTGGCGGATCGAGGTGCGTCGGGCCCGTCACCAGCACCACCGCGGCGCCGCGCGCGACGGCTTCCGCGGCCACGGCGTAGCCCATGCGGCCGCTCGACCGGTTGCCGACGAAGCGCACCGGGTCGATGTCCTCATAGGTCGGCCCGGCGGTGACGACGACGGCGCGGCCGGCCAGGGCGCCGCGGCTGGCCGCGGTGCCGCCCAGCAGCGCGCCCACGGCGGCGACGACGTCGGCCGGCTCGGCGAGCCGGCCCTTGCCCACCCAGCCACAGGCCAGATAGCCCTCACCCGGGTCCACGAAGCGCACGCCGCGCCCCGCCAGCGTCTGCAGGTTGGCCTGCACCGCCGGATGCGCGAGCATGTGCGTGTTCATCGCCGGGGCCAGCAGCACCGGCGCGGTCGTCGCCAGATAGAGCGACGACAGGAAGTCGTCGGCCAGGCCGTGGGCGAACTTGCCGATGACGTTGGCCGTCGCCGGCACCACCAGCAGCAGGTCGGAATGCGTCGCCAGGGCGATGTGCTCGATGTCGGCGTTGAGGCCGGGGGCCCACTGGCTGGTGATGACACGCCGGCGCGTGATCGCCTCGAACGTCAGCTCGCCGACGAACCGCCGGGCGCTGCGTGTCATCACCACCGTGACGTCGTGGCCGGCCTTCTGCAGGCCGCGCACCACCTCGACGGCCTTGTAGGCGCCGATGCCGCCGCTCACGCCCAGTGCAATGCGCGCCATGCTCGTTCCTCAGTCCCGTTCCGGAAAAAACGTACGGACGATGGCGTCGGCCACCCGGCCCATGCGGTGCGTCCGCGATCGCTCGGCGGCGATGATCTCCTGCAGCCGCACCACGGTGGACTCGAGGTCGTCGTTGACCACGACGTAATCGTACTCCCGGAAGCTCGACACCTCGGCACGGGCGGTCTCGAGCCGCCGGCGCATGGCCGGCTCCGGGTCGGCGCTGCGGCCGCGCAGGCGCCGCTCGAGCACCTGGTACGACGGCGGCATCACGAACACCGCGGTGTGATCGGCGCCGCGCTGGCGCACCTGCCGCGCGCCCTGCACGTCGATCACCAGCACCACGTCCTGGCCGTCGCCGAGCATGTGGTCGACATCGGCGGCGGAGGTCCCGTAGAGGTTGCCGAAGACGTCGGCCCACTCCAGGAAGGCGTTGGCGGCGACCATCCGCTCGAACTCGGCGCGGCCGACGAAGTGGTAGTCGACGCCGTCGCGTTCGCCGGCGCGCGCCGGCCGCGAGGTGTACGACTTCGACTCGCGCAGGTTGGGCAGGATCTGCACCAGCCGTTCGACCAGCGTCGTCTTGCCGGTGCCCGATGGCGCCGAGATGACGAACAGCAGGCCGCGGCTACTCGACATTCTGGACCTGCTCGCGCATCCGCTCGAGTTCGGCCTTGGCCTGGATGATCTGCTCCGACACCGCGACGCCGTCGGCCTTGCTGCCGATGGTGTTGACCTCGCGGTTCATCTCCTGCAGCAGGAAGTCGAGCTTGCGGCCGCACGGCTCGGCGGCCTCGACCAGCGCGTCCCAGTGTTCGAGATGGGCGCGGAAGCGGGTGACCTCCTCGGCGATGTCCGAGCGCAGGGCGACGCGCACCACCTCCTGCGCCAGCGCCGACTGATCGATCGGCAGCGTGGCGCTCAGCTCGCGCGCCCGCTCCAGCAGCCGCGCCTCGATCTGCGCCCGACCGTCCTCGGCGGCGAGGGTGATGGCGTCGATGGGCCCGCCGAGCGCCGCCTTGCGGGCCGCCAGGTCGGCGCGCAGCAAGCCGCCCTCGCGCGTCCGCATCTCGTCGAGCGCTTCGAGGGCGCGGGTCAGCGCCGCCTCGACGGCCGCCGCCCAGGCGCCGCTGCCGTCGTCGCCGACCGGGCGCTCGCGAATCGTCAGCGCCTGCGGCAGCCGCAGCACGTCGCCGGGGGTCAACGCCCCCGCGACCAGCCCGGCGTCGCGGGCGGCGTCGACGGCGGCGGTCAGCGCCCGCACGAACCCGTCGTTCAGCTCGACCACCGGGGTCGGGCCGCCGCGCGCCTGCAGCGCGACCTGCACCTCCAGACGGCCGCGGGCGATGCGCTGCTGCACGGTCGCCCGCACGCGCGGTTCGGCGTCGGCGATCGCCGCCGGCAGCCGCACCTGCAGATCGAGGAAGCGGTGGTTCACCGCCCGCACGGTCACGCTGATGGTCGCCGTCTCGTCGTCGTGCGACGCGCTGGCGAACCCGGTCATGCTCTTCATCATGCGGCAGCCGTCCTCCTCGGCGTGACGGCGATCACGACGGCGCGACGCCGGCGCGATCGGCGCGGCGGACGTCGGCGAACTGCGCCCGGTGCAGCCGTGCGTAGTGGCCGTTCGGGCGCGCCAGCAGGTCGTCGTGGCGGCCCACCTCCACCAGCCGGCCGCGGTCGACGACCAGGATCGCGTCGGCGCGCTGCACCGTCGACAGCCGATGGGCGATGACGATGCAGGTGCGGTTGCGCATCAGGGTCGCCAGCGCCTCCTGCACCAGGCGTTCCGACTCCGAATCGAGCGACGACGTCGCTTCGTCGAGCACCAGAATCGGCGCGTCGCGCAGCAGCGCGCGGGCGATCGCCAGGCGCTGCCGCTGCCCGCCCGACAGCCGCTGGCCGCGTTCGCCGATCGTCGTCGCGTAGCCCGACGGCTGCGCCAGGATGAAGTCGTGGGCGTTGGCGGCGCGGGCGGCGGCCTCGATCCGCTCGGGACTGGCGTCGGGCATCCCGTAGGCGATATTAGCCGCGATCGTGTCGTCGAACAGCACCGTCTCCTGCGTGACGACGCCGATCTGCCGGCGCAGCGACGCCAGCGTGACGTCGCGGACGTCGCGGCCATCGAGCAGCACGGCGCCGCCCGACACGTCGTAGAAGCGCGGCAGCAGGTTGACCAGCGTGGTCTTGCCGGCGCCGCTGCGCCCCACCACCGCGACGACGTGTCCGGCCGGCACGGTGAACGAGACGCCGCTCACTACCAGCTTGCCGTGCCCGTCCTCGTAGCCGAACGACACCTCGCGGTACTCGATGGCCCGCGCGAACGGCGCCAGCGGCGTCGCCTCGGGCTTCTCGACCACCTCGGTGTGGGCGTCGAGCAGTTCGAACACCCGCTCGGCGGCGGCCGCCGCCTGTTGCAGGTTGGCGTTGACGCGGGTCAGCTTCTTGATCGGCCCGTACATCAGCAGCAGCGCGGCGACGAACGAGGTGAACTCGCCGGGCGTGAGCCGGCCGGCGGCGATCTCCTGGCTGCCGTACCACAACGCGCCGACGATCGCCACGCCGCCCAGCGCCTCCATGAGCGGCGGCAGCAGCGACAGCACGCCGGTGACGCTCATGTTGGTGCGATAGAGCTCGGTGGCGGCGGCGCGGAACTTGGCGGCCTCGCGGCCCTCGGCGAGGAACGCCTTGACGATGCGGTGCCCGGCGAACGCCTCGGCCGCGACGTGCGACAACCGCTCCTGCGCCTCCTGGCTGCGGCGCGACACGGTCCGCAGCCGCTTGCCGAGCCGGGCCAGCGGGTACACCACCAGCGGCGCCGCCGTGACGCACACCAGCGCCAGGCCGGCGTCGATGTAGACGAGCAGCGCCGCGTAGCCGACCACGGTGAGCGACTCGCGGGCCATGTCGCCGACCGTCTCGGAGACGGCGCGCTGCACCTGGCCGACGTCGTTACTGACGCGCGACAACAGCTGGCCGGTGGAGCGGCGGGCGAAGAACGCCGCCGACTGGCCGAGGACGTGCTCGAACAGGTCGGTGCGCAGCGCGCGGACCACGCGGTGGCCGAGGTCGTCCATCCAGTAGCTGGAGAAGAACGCGCCGATGCCCTTGACGACGTAGACGACGACGATCGCCGTGCCGACGAAGGCCAGCGACTCGCGCGCCGGCAGCACCTGGTCGAGGATCGGCTTGACCAGCCAGGCCAGGGCCGCCGAGGCCGCGCCGTAAAGCAGCATCGCGGCGACCGCGCCGGCGATCACCAGCCGGTAGGGAGCCGCGTAGCGAAGCAGGCGCAGCAGGGGATCCATCAGCGGGACACGATAGCCCGATAGCCTCCCGGGTGCGCGGCGCGCCACGCGGCGGCGTCGGCCACGATGGTCGCCAGGTCGCTGCGCACGGGGCGCCAGCCCAGGTCGGCCTGAATGCGCCCGCTGGCCGCGTAGAGCGCCGACGGGTCGCCGGCCCGGCGCGGCGCCGCCGTCCACGCCACCGGGCGGCCCACCACGCGGCCTACCGTGTCGATCACCTCGCGCACCGACCACGGCCGGCCGGTGCCGACGTTGTAGGCGCCGCCCTCGTGGCCGGCGGCCAGCGCGGCGAGCGCCCGCACGTGCGCGTCGGCCAGGTCCATCACGTGGACGTAATCGCGCTGGCACGTGCCGTCGGGCGTCGGGTAGTCGAGGCCGAAGACCTGCAGCGGCGCGCCGCCGCGGGCGGCGTCGATGGCGAGCGGGATGAGGTGGATCTCCGGGTCGTGGTCCTCGCCCAGCGCGCCCTCGGGATCGGCGCCGGCGGCGTTGAAGTAGCGCAGCGCGATGGCCCGCAGGCCGTGGGCGCGGCCGTAGTGGGCGAGCGCCCGTTCGACCACCAGCTTCGACTCGCCATAGGCGTTCACCGGCGCGTGCGGATGATCCTCGGCGAGCGGCAGCGTTACCGGCTCGCCGTAGACCGCGCAGGTCGACGAGAAGACGCACGTCCTGACGCCTTCGGCCGCCATCGCGTCGAACAGCCGCAGCGACCCGGTGACGTTGTTCTCGTAGTACTTGCCGGGGTCGCGCACCGATTCGCCGACGGCGAGCCAGGCGGCGAAGTGCATCACCGCCTCGATGCCGTGCCCGCGCAGGGCGGCGCGCACCGCCGCCGTGTCGTGCACGCGCGCGCGGACCAGCGGCACCCCCGGCACGGCGTCCGGATGGCCGGCCGACAGGTCGTCGAGCACGACCACGTCGTGCCCGGCGGCGCGGAGCGCCTTCACGGCATGGCTGCCGATGAAGCCCGCTCCGCCCGCGACCAGCACCCGCATCCGCCTACCTCCCGACCGACTTGTACACGAAGCCGAGCTCCTTCATCTGGTCGGGCTGGTAGATGTTGCGGCCATCGAAGATCACCGGCGACTTGAGCAGCTTGCGCATCCGCTGGAAGTCGGGCTCGCGGAACTCCTGCCACTCGGTGACGACGGCGAGCGCGTCGGCGCCCTTCAAGGCGTCGTAGTTCTTCTTCACGAAGGTCACGCCCTTCGGGAAGATGCCCTTGGCGACGGTCATCGCCTCGGGATCGTAAGCCTGAACCTTGGCGCCCTTCTCGAGCAGCGCCTTGATGATCGGCACCGCCGGCGCCTCGCGCATGTCGTCGGTCTTGGGCTTGAAGGCCAGCCCCCAGATGGCGATGGTCCGGCCCTTCAGGGATCCGAAATGCGCCTCCAGCTTGCGCAGCAGCAGCCGCTTCTGCGACTCGTTCACCTGCTCGACGGCCTTGAGAATCTTGAAGTCGTACTTCTTGTCGGCGGAGAACTTGACGATCGCCTTGACGTCCTTCGGGAAGCAGCTGCCGCCGTAGCCGACGCCGGGGAACAGGAACGCCGGGCCGATGCGCCGATCGGAGCCCATCGCCTGGCGCACCCGGTCGACGTCGGCGCCGTAGGCCTCGCACACGTTGGCGATTTCGTTCATGAACGAAATCTTGGTGGCGAGCATGGCGTTGGCCGCGTACTTGGACAGCTCGGCGCTGGCGCAGTCCATCACCATGATCGGCGCGCCGGTGCGGGTGAACGGCTTGTGCAGGGCGACCATCAGCTCGGCGGCCTGGGCGTCCTCGGCGCCGATCACGACGCGGTCGGGCTTCATGAAGTCGTCGACCGCCGCGCCCTGCTTCAGGAACTCGGGGTTGCTGACGACGCTGAACGGATGGGTCGTCTCGCGGCGGATGACCTCACGCACCTTCGCCGCCGTGCCGACCGGCACGGTGCTCTTGTCGACGATCACCTTGTAGCCGTTCATCGCCTTGCCGATCTGCGCGGCGACGCCCATGACGTGCTGCAGGTCGGCCGAGCCGTCCTCGCCCTGCGGGGTGCCCACCGCGATGAAGACGATCTGCGCGGCGCGCACCGCCTTGGGCAGGTCGGTCGTGAAGGCGAGGCGCCCCTCGGCCTTGTTGCGGCGCAGCAGGTCTTCGATGCCCGGCTCGTAGATCGGGCTCTTGCCGCGGCGCAGCATCCGCACCTTGGCCTCGTCCTTGTCCACGCAGGTGACGTCGTTGCCGCTCTCGGCCAGGCAGGCCCCGACCACCAGTCCCACATATCCCGTTCCCACCACCGCGACCTTCATGCGCCCTTCGCTCCCTCTGGCGGGCCCCATCGCGGGCGCGCCGAACATGCCACGCTACCATCCACCGATAACAGGTGTCAACATACTGACCTGCAAGGACTTGTCGTCCCTGACCGGTCGTGGTACCGTTGCCCGACGTGCACGTCATCGTGGACTACCGCCCGGCGCTCCGAGCGCGGACCGGCATCGGCGAGTACGTGCACGAGCTGGCGCGCGCATTGGCGGCGTCGGCCCCGCCCGGAGAACGGCTGACCTTGTTTTCGAGCTCGTGGGCCGACCGCTTCATGCCCGAGGTCGCCGTGGACATCCCCGCCGCTGCCCGGGTTGACCGCCGGGTGCCCGTGCGCGCACTCACGTGGGCGTGGCACCGGGCCGGCTGGCCGCCGATCGAACGGCTGGCCGGCGCCTGCGACGTGGTGCACTCCCCGACGCCTCTGCTGGTGCCGGCGCGGCATGCCGCCCAGGTCGTCACCGTGTTCGACCTCCACTTCCTGCACGCGCCGGCGCAGACCACCGGCGCCGTGCGCCGCGACTTCGCCCGCCTGGCGCGCGATCACGTCCGGCGCGCCGATCACGTGCTGGCCGGCTCGGCGCATGCCGCCGGTCTGGTCGGCGACGAGCTGGGCGTGCCGAGCGACCGCATCACCACCACCCCACTGGGCGCCCCGGGCTGGGCCGCCGAGGTGCGGACGGCACGAGGCCGTACGGTGGGCTCCACGATCCTGTTCCTCGGCACCCTCGAACCGCGCAAGAACGTCGGCCGGCTGCTCGACGCCTATGCCGCCCTGATCGCGCGCCAGCCGGCCGCGCCGCCCCTGGTGCTGGCGGGGCGCCCGACGCCGGCCGCCGCCGCCTGGCTCGACCGCCTGCAGACGGCGCCGTTGGCCGGCCGCGTCCGCACGCTCGGCTACGTGGACGACGAGACGCGCCGCGGGCTCTACCGCGACGCCCGCATGCTGGTGCTGCCCTCGCTCGACGAGGGCTTCGGGCTGACGGCCCTGGAAGCCCTGGCCTGCGGCGTGCCGGTGGTGGCCTCCACGGCGGGGTCGCTGCCCGAGGTGATCGGCGACGCGGGACGGCTCGTCGATCCGCACGACACGGCGGCGTGGACGGCGGCGCTGGCGGCGCTGCTCGACGAC
>CAYUAX010000122.1:0-14373 GCA_964442845.1 uncultured Bifidobacteriaceae bacterium
CGACGCACCGAAGGTGCCGGCGATGGCCGTGCTGGCCAGCGAGTCGAGGTCGCGCAGGTGGAGCTGGGTGGCGCCGGTGGCGTCGGTGGCCACGAAAGCGACGGTGCGGCCGTCGGGGGACAACGCCGGGACGTTGCGGGAGCCCTCGGTGAAGGTGAGGCCGGGGGGCGCCGTGAGCGTGAGCGCGAATGCCGCCGCGCCCGGCGCCCCCGGCGCGCCGCCGCGTGACGCCAGACCGCCCAGCACCGCACCGGCCACCGCCATCGCGGCGGCCGCCACGACGGCGGTCGCGCGCCGCATCGGCAGCGGCGCCGTCGCGGTGACGCCGCCCGAGACCCCGGCCAGCGCTTCGAGCAGGGCGCCGGCGCTTTCGTGGCGTGCCGCCGGATCGGCGGCGAGCGCCCGTTCGACCACCCGCACGAAGGCCGCGGAGAGGTCGGGCCGCTGATCCTGCAGCCGGCGTCGTTCGCCGGCGGCGTGGGCGCGCCGCAACGCGTCGTGCGTGCCGCCGCTCACCGGGAACTCCCCGGTCACGAGATAGAAGAGCAAGACCCCGACGGCGTAGACGTCGCTGCGCACGGTGGCCGGCTGGCCGTTCAGCAGTTCCGGCGCGAGGTAGGCCGGCGTGCCGGCCCACGCCGTCGGCGCCGCGCCCTCGAGCGGCTGGCCCAGCCCGAAGTCCATCAGCACCAGCCGGCCGCCGGCTTCGCGCATCACGTTCTGCGCCTTCACGTCGCGGTGCAGCAACCCGGCCTTGTGGACGGCGGCCAGGGCCCGGCAGACGCTGATGCCGTAGAGCGCGGCCTCGGCTTCGGCGAAGGTGCCGTCGGCCTCCACGATGTCGGCCAGCGTGCGCCCGCGCAGGAACTCGCCCCAGAGTCCGACCTGCCCGTCTTCTTCGCGCGCCCCGTACACCGCCATCACGTTGGGATGGCGGACACGCGCCAGCAGCTGCCCCTCGCGCAGGACGTCGGCGGCGGTGCTGTCGGCGATCCGCGCGCGCAACAGCTTCAGCGCCACTTCGCGGTTCAGCGTCCGGTCCCACGCGCGGTAGACGTCCCCGAACGAACCCGCGCCGACCCGCTCGAGGACCTGCACCGGTCCCCACGCGAAGACCGCCGACGGGTGGTCGGTGCCTGCCGCCGGCGGGGCGTCGGTGGCGACGGCGTCCGAGTCGTGCGCGCGGGCGATCCGCTCCAGCGCCTGCAGCTGCGCGATCGTCCCCAGGTCGGCGTCGGCGGCGCTCGACCGGACCTCCGCCCAGTCGATAGCGTCGCCATCGGCGACCTGGCTTCCCAATGGGCCGAGCGGGTCAGCGGGTTCCACGGTCCATCTCACGCGCCAGCCGGGCCACGGCGCGACCGACCGCCACGCGGGCGTGCGCGGCGCTGCTCTTGCCGGTGGCGGCGGCAATCTCGTCGTATCCGCAACGCAGTTCGATGCGCAGCACCACCAGTTCCCGGTCTCCCTCGGTGAGACGGCCCAATCCCGTTTCGTACCGCGCCAGGGTCTCCTGGCCGACCGCCTCTTCCAGAGGCGAGGGGCCCAGGGCGGGCATCTGGGAGTCGAGGTCGGCGATCGCGGGCTGGCGGGCCTGGCGCCGGTAGAGATCGGTGAGCCGGTTGGCCAGGGCCCGGCGCAGGTAGGCCTGCAGCGCCCCGGCGTCGGGCAGGTCGGCGCGGCCCAGGTTGCGGACGGCGGCGATCACCGTCTCCTGCACCACGTCCTCGGTGTCGAGCATGTCGCGCGCACCGGCCGGGAGCCGCCCCGTCGCCCAGCGCCGCAGGCGCGGCAGGTAGGCCTGCACCAGCGCGTCCATGGCGCGCGCGTCGCCGGCCTTGGCACGGTCGAGCTGCTCCGCGGAGGCCGTGGGCGGGCCGGAATGGGCCATGAGCGCCCGAATCTTAGATCGGCGCCGCCGGCCTGTTGCACTTCGGCGCCGCCGTCGTTTCAGGAGGTGGCAGCCCATCGACGGAGACCCCGTGGCTCATCTCCCCCCACCCTCCGCGCCCCTGGCGCGCCCGTCCGTCCCCGCCGACCCGCGGCGGATGTTGCTGGCCCAATGGCCCGATCTGCGCCGCACCGTGCGGGCCCTGGGCCGCACCCATCGGCTGCCGGACGACGAGATCGGCGATCTGCTGGGCGACGTCGCCGTGCGCCTGATGCACGACGACTTCGCCGTGCTGCGCAAGTTCCGCGGCCACAGCGGCCTGGCCACCTATCTGCACACCGTGGCCTACCGCGTGCTGCTCGATCGGCGCATCCGCCAGTGGGGCAAGTGGCGGCCGAGCAGCCGGGCCCGGGCGCTGGGGCCGGTGGCCATCCGCTTCGAACAGCTCGTCGGCCGCGACGGCTTCAGCGCCGTCGAGGCCCGGACGTTGCTGGGTCCGGCTGGCGGCGCCGCCCTCGACGCCGGCCAGGCCGACCGCCTGGCCGCGCGGGTGCGCCGGCCACGCCGGCCGCGGCTGCTCGGCCTGGATCTGGCGATGGAGATGCCGGTCGACCCTCCGCAGCACCAGGCGCTCGACGCCTCGGGCGTCGCCGGCGAAGTGTCGCGGGTGTGTGCGGTGATGCGGCAGGCCGTCGCCAATCTCAGCGCGGCCGACGCGGCGTTTCTCCGCGATCGCTTCGTGCACGGCTACTCGATTGCCGACGTCGCGCGCCGCACCGGCGCCGATCAGAAACGGTTGTATCGCCGCTACGCGCGGATCCTGCGCGGACTGCGCGGCGACCTCGAGCGCGGGGCGGTCACCGCCGCCGAGGTGCGCCCGCTCATCGGCCACGCCGGGGCGGAGATCAGCGGCGTGCTCGCCCCGACCAGCCACTGACCGGGCGGTCCGGCCGCCCCGTGGCGGCGGGCGATGCGCTACCGTGTAGCGCGATGACTGCTTCGGCCGAGACCCAGGTGCGCGGCGCCTGCGCCCTCGACTGTCCCGACACCTGCAGCTGGATCGTCACGGTGCGCGACGGCGCCGCCGTGGCGCTGCGCGGTGACCCGGCGCATCCGTTCACGCGCGGGTCCCTCTGCAACAAGATGGACGGCTACCTCGCCTATGCGGGCGCCGCCGATCGGCTGCGCCATCCGCTGCGCCGGGTCGGCGCGAAGGGCACGGGCACCTTCGCCCGAATCTCCTGGGACGAGGCACTCGACACGATCGCGGCGCGGCTCCACGACGTCATCGCGCGTCACGGCGGCGAGGCGATCTGGCCCTACGTGGGCACCGGCAACCTCGGCATCCTGCAGGGTGCCTACGGCGTCGGCCGGCGGTTGTGGAACGTGCTCGGCACGTCGCGGCACGTGCAGACGATCTGCATGATCGCCGGAGGGTTCGACACGGGCTACACCCTCGGCGACAACCGCGTCGGCATGGATCCCGAGACGCTGCGCCATTCCCGGCTGGTGCTGCTGTGGGGCGCCAACGTGCTGTCCACCCAGGCCCATCTGTGGCGGCCGATTCTCGAGGCCCGTGCCGCCGGCGCCCACGTGGTCGCGATCGATCCGCTGCGGACGCGCACCGCGGCGGCGTGCGACGAGCACCTGGCGCCGTGGCCCGGCACCGACGCGGCCCTGGCGCTCGGGCTGCTGCACGTCGTGCTGGCCGAGGGCGCGGAGGATCGGGAGTTCCTCGCGACGCACACGCTCGGCTGGGAGGCGTTTCGCGCCCGCATCCTGGAGTACCCGCCCGACCGCGTCGCGGCCATCACGGGACTCGACGTGGCCGCCATCGTCGCGCTGGGCCGGCGCCTGGCGCACACCCGCCCGACCGGCATCCGCGTCGGCATCGGCCTGCAGCGCCACGGTGGCGGCGGAATGGCGGTGCGGACGATCACCTGCATCCCGGGCGTGACCGGCGACTGGCGGTATCCGGGCGGCGGCGCGCACTACGACACGCGCGGCTTCTTCGGGCTCGACTGGGCGGCGCTGTGGCGCGACGATCTGCGCCCGGCGCCGGCCCGCGCCCTGCACATGACGCGCCTCGCCGAAGGCCTGCTCGACGTCGACGATCCGCCCGTGCAGGCGCTCGTCGTGCTCGCCGCCAATCCGGCGGTGAGTGTGCCCGATCAGACCCGGGTGCAACGCGGCCTGGCGCGTGACGACCTGTTCACGGTGGTCGTCGATCACGTGCTCACCGACACCGCGCGCTACGCCGACATCGTGCTGCCGGGCACCGCGCAGATCGAACATCGCGACCTGCTGATGGCCTACGGCCATCTCTACCTCGCCTGGAACGAGGCCGCGGTCGCGCCGCCCGGCGAGTGCCTGTCGCACACCGAGATCCTGCGGCGGCTGGCGCGGCGGATGGGCCTGACCGAGCCGGCGCTCTACGACGACGACGAGACGATGGCGCGGCAGTTGCTGGCCAGCGGGCATCCGTCGCTCGAGGGCATCACGTTCGAGGCGCTGCAGGCGCGCGGCTCGATCCGCCTCACCTACTCGGCGCCGTTCGTGCCCTTCGCCAACGGCTTCCCGTCGCCGTCGGGGAAGCTGGAGTTCGTGTCGGCGCGGATGGCCGAGGCCGGCCTCGACCCGGTGGCCGGCTATACGCCGCCGCACGAGGCCGTCGCCGACGACCCGGCGCTGGCCCGTGCCCATCCGTTCGCCCTGGTGACGCCCGCCGATCACTACTTCCTGAACTCGACCTTCGCCGGCGTGCCGCGGCAGCAGCGGCGCTCCGGCCGCGCGACGCTGCTCATCCACCCGGATGACGCGACGCCGCTCGGCATCGCCAGGGGCGACCGCGTGCGTGTCGCCAACGCCCGCGGCGCGTTCGAGGCGGAGGCCGACCTCACCGATCGCGTGCGGCGCGGCGTCGTGGTGAGCACCAAGGGCCGCTGGCCCGACGGCGGCTCCACCGTGAATGCCGTCGTCGCGGAACGCGACGCCGACATGGGCGGCGGCGCCGTCTTCCACGACACCCGCGTGCAGGTCGTGCGCGTCGAATGACCGGGACGTCGCCCGCCAGCGACCCGACCGTCGCCGCGGTGTCGCTGCTCGTCATCGGCGCCGGCCCCTACGGCGTGGCGATTGCCGCGCACGCCCGCGCGCGCGGCCTCGACACCGCGATCGTCGGCCGGCCGATGCGCCTGTGGCGCGAGCACATGCCGCCCGGGATGTTCCTGCGTTCGGGGCCCGACTGGCACCTCGACGCCGGCGGCGTGCACACCTTTGAGGCCTACCTCGCGACGCGCGGCCTCGCCGCCGCTGACGTCGATCCGATGCCGATCGACCTCTTCCTCGGCTACACCGACTGGTTCATCGCGGTTACTGGCCTGCCGATTCGCGACGACGTCGTGACGCGGCTGACCAGCGAGGGCAGGCGATTCACCGCCGATCTCGCCAGCGGCGGCTGCATCGTGGCCGATCGTGTGGTGGCCGCGACCGGCATCGCGCCGTTCCAACGCCGGCCGGCCTGGGCCGGCGACCTGCCGGCGGCCGTCGTGACGCACACCTGCGACCTGATCGAGTTCGCGCCGCTCGCCGGCACCCGCGTGCTGATCGTCGGGGGCCGCCAGAGCGCCTACGAGTGGGCCGCCCTGGCCGCCGATCACGGCGCCGCCGCGGTGCACGTCGTGCATCGGCACCCGACGCCGCGCTTCGAGAAGGTGAGCTGGCGGTTCGTGGACGCCTACGTCGAGCAGTCGATTGCCGAGCGTGGCTGGTGGCGTCGTCTGCCGGCCGCGGAGCAGCAGGCGATCAGCCGCCGGTTCTGGGAGGTGGGGCGGCTCACGCTCGAGCCGTGGCTGCCGGCGCGGCTGCCGGCGTCACGGGTCGAATCGCACCCCGACGCGGAGGTCGTGTCAGCGACGGCGGGAGCGGGGGGCGTGTCGGTGCGGCTGTCCACGGGGCGGCGTCTCGACGTCGATCGCGTGGTGCTGGCCACCGGCTACGCGCCGCAACTGGCGAAGCTCGACTACCTCGCGCCGCTCGTCGGCGACGTCGCGCAGGCCGACGGCTTTCCGGTCCTCGACGAGGGCTTCCAGTCGAGCGTGCCTGGCCTCTACTTCACCGGCTTCGCCGCGACCCGCGACTTCGGGCCGTTCTTCGGCTTCACCAAAGGCTGTCCCGCGGCGGCGACGATTCTGCTGCGCGAGCTGACCGGCGCGGCCTGACGCCGCTCACTGCGTGGTGTCCAGGCCGGCGCCCCCAGGCGCGCCCGCGGTGACGGGCGTGAATCCCGGCGCGCGGTTCGTCACACGCCGCGGGCCGGCCGTGTCAGACTGACGTCGCGGCCGGCCCTCCTCCCGCCCGCGCGCGGAGGCCCCATGGCCGAGACGATCGTCAGACCCGCGGCGCCCGAGTCGTTCGAGCAGTTCGGCACCGCCGTCGCCAGCGCCCGCGACACGCTCGTCGTCGGCGCCCAGCACGACGCCGGCGTCGGCCGCGTCTACGTCTTCGTGTGGAACGGCTCGGCGTGGGCCGAACAGGCCAGGCTGCAGGCCAGTGATCGGTCCGGTCTCGACAAGTTCGGCGCGGCGGTCGCACTCAGCGGCGACGCCATCGTCGTCGGGGCGCCCGGAGCGGGCCCCGACGGTCAGGCCTATGTGTTCAGACGCGCCGCCGGTGTGTGGACCGAGGAGGCGATCCTGCAGCCGAGCGTGGGGCCCTACGGGTTCGGCGGATCGGTCGCGGTTCATGGCGACGACGTCCTCGTGGGCGGCGGTGGCCTGCAGGCGGCGTATTTCTTCCGGCGCAGCAGCGGCGCGTGGACCGAGTCGGCGCGCGTCACGGCGCCGTCAGCCGGGGCCGGCAGCTACTTCGGCGGGGCGGTGGCGCTGTACGGCGACCATGCGATCGTCGGCGACCGTTGGGCCGGCGGCGCTGCGGCGAACCACGGATCGGCGTGTCTCTTCGTCCGCAACGGCGCGGCCTGGGACCCGGTGTCGCCGGTGCTCACCTCGCCCGATCCACGTGCGTACGATCACTTCGGCGCTGCCGTCGCGATCGTCGGCGACCGGCTGGTGGTCGGCGCGCCGGGCGCCAGTGGCGGGGGCGTCGTCGACGCCGGCGCCGCCTACGTCTACGTGCGTGCCGGCACCTCGTGGGGGCTCGAGCAGAAACTCGAGCCCGAGCCATCGGATCTGCCGCACCTCGTCCACGACTTCGGCGCCGCGGTGTCGATGACGTCGTACTTCGTCCTGGTCGGCAATCCCACCGACCATCACCCGGCGCCCGGCAGTGGCGCCGCGCACCTGTTCCAGCGCACCGGATCGCGCTGGACGCGGGTCCCGCCGGTGCTGCGCGCCGTCACGAGCGGTCAATTCGATTACTACGGCGACGCGGTGTCGGTGAGCGACGCCGGAGCGTTCGTCGGCGCGCTCGACGTCCGCGTCACCGACTACAAGCAGGGGCTCGTCTACGCCTACGCGCTGCTGGTCAACCTGCCCGAGCGCCTCCGCATCCACCGCGACTGGTCGAGGTACGCGAACATCCTGTTCGGGCTCATCGGCGGCGGTCCCGGCGTGATCGTCAAGCCGGGATCGGGGCCCGTGCCCGTGGACCCGGAGCCGATGGCCGAGTGGTCGGCGCTGGACCGGGGCCTGCGCCAGCGCCTGGTCGGCGAAGCGCTGAGCCGGCTCGCCGAGACGGTGGAGGACGGCAAGCTGCGCGAGCGCGTGCAGGAGGTGGCCCGGGCCGTGGCCAAGAAAGCCGACCGGCGATGAGTCGCGGGCCGCGGCGGGAACTTTTCCCGGGGCCGGCCAGTCTCACCCGATGATGCCGTCACGATTCTCACGCCGCGCCATACTCGTTTCCGGCACCCTCGCCGGCGTCGGCGCGGCCTGGACCAGCCTGTCCGACTCCTGGTCGGCGCGGTTCCTGCGGGCGCGGATGGCCGAGTTCGGCACCGACGTCCCGCCCGCCCCGCACACCCCGGCGCCGCAGTCGTGGTCGGATACGGGCGTCACGCTGGCGTGGCTGGGCCATGCCACGGTGCTCGTCAACCTGCACGGACTGCGCATCCTGACCGACCCGGTGCTCTTCAGCCGCATCGGCGTCGACCTCGGCATCGGCAGCCTCGGCCCGCAGCGGCTCGTGCAATGTGCGCTGGCCGCCGACGCCATGCCCGACATCGACCTCGTGCTGGTGTCGCACGCGCACTTCGATCACCTCGACACGCCGTCGCTGGCGGCGGTCCGCGGCCGGCCCGCGGCGGTGATGGCCGCCGGCACCGCCGACCTGCTGCCGCGGCGCGCCTACTCGGCGGTGCACGAGCTGCGCTGGAACGACCAGGTCACGGTGACCACGCCGCGCGGCGACGTCGCCATCCGCGCCATCGAGGTGCGGCACTGGGGCGCCCGCATCCAGCGCGACACGTGGCGCGGCTATACCGGCTGGGTGGTCGAACGCGGCGGCACGCGGCTGCTGATCGGCGGCGACACCGCGGTCACCGATGTGTTCGCGGGCTACCGTCGCTACGGCCCCTTCGACGCGGCGGTGATGCCGATCGGCGCCTACGACCCGTGGATCAGCAATCACTGCACGCCCGAGCAGGCCATCCGCATGGCCGATGCCGCCGGCGCGCGGCTGATCGTGCCGGTGCACCACCAGTCGTTCAGTCTCAGCCGCGAGCCGGTGCGCGAGCCGATCGAGCGGGCCGAGCGGATGCTCGCCGCCGAGCAGGGCCGCCTGGGCGTGCGCGCGATCGGCGAGACGCTGATCGTCCGCGCCTGACGCGGCGAGCCAAACGAGTCTGCGCTCAGACGGCGAGGCAGGGCTGAAGCCCTGCCCTACGTGCCGGACGGGGCCAGCACCTTGCGGCTCTCGAGGTTGGCCTCGATCTCGGCCTTGGTGCGCCAGACCGGCCGCATCTCCTTGCGCGAGGCCAGCGGCAGCTGGTCCTCGACGTGCTTCGAGCCGGCCTTCGACCAGTTGCCGTAGTTGAGCAGCGCTTCGGCACGCTGGGGCGTGGAGTACTCGATGACGGCATAGAAGGTGTCGCCCGACACCGCCTCGACCTTGCCGTCCTTGAACGGGCTGACGCCGATGGTGCGAATCGCGCCGAGCTGGGAGGGCGCGCCGTTGCCGGGCAGGTCGGCGTTCCCGCGGCGGAAGCGCAGCACGTCGCCCCACTTCACCGCGAGGGCGCCGTATTCCTTCTCCACCTCGCCGGCCACGCGATCGAGCATCGCCATCGCCTTGGCCGGGTCCTTGAACCCGCGCGGCGTGTCGAGCGGTCGCCGGTCGTCGGTCGGCACCGTGAACCCGCCGATCTGGCTGAAGTTCTGGCCGGCCGCGGTCATGAACTTGTAGAAGAGCAGCATGCCGTCGCTGTCGGTCTCGGCCTGGCGATCCCATGTCGCCAGCACCTCGGCCGCGCGCTTCGCCCGGGCCGTCCCGCGCGCGTTGGCCGTGGCCACGATCTCGTCGACGAACTGATCTGCCGTCTCCACGCGGGTCGACAGCTTGCCGCGCTTCACGTCCTCGAAGGTCATCGTCGGGGGCGCCGTGCTGAGGATGCGGATGCCGCGCTGCGCCCGCTGGGTGATGCCGGTGGGCGCAGCGTAGCCGGCCGGGTACTTCGTGGCGTCGAGGATCATCGGGTAGGTGGACGTCCACGGCATGTCGTTCGAGTTCTGCACCCAGCCCTCGGGCGGATCGAAGACGCGCGGCAGCGCCTCGTACGGGTGGATCGACGAGCTGATGAGGTCCGAGCGATCGCCCGGCACGACGCCCTGCCAGAAGCGGTAGTCGCCGGTGGCGTGCACCGGCAGCGTGGCGTTGTAGACGTAGCCGATGTGGCCGTCCTTGTCGGCGTAGGCGGTGTTGAACAGCGGCAGCTGCATCATGCGCATCGCGTCCTCCCACTGCTGGAGGTTCGTCGCGAGCCCCATCCGCCAGAACTGCTCGAACATCTTCGGCCGATCCAGCGCCGCCACGCGCATGGCGATCGGCATGCCGCGCCGCTCGGCCACGACCGGGCCGTGCACGCTGCGCCGGACGACCAGGGGCTCCTCCCTGGTCGATCCGTCCGGCTGCTTCACCTTCAGGATCTCGGTGCGCGTCTCGAACGGGCGAACCTGGCCGTCGAGCACGTAGCCGCCGTCCTTCACGACCAGGCCGTAGAGGTCCGACTCCGACGGGCTGTTGGTCGTCTGCGTCCAGCCGACGAACTCGGTGAAGCACTGGCGCAGCACCGGGAAGCCGACCCACACGGCGCCGTAGGACGTCACCCCGGGCGCCGTGAGCTGCACCTCGAAGTAAGTGTGGATGTCGCCCCACTGCAGGTGCGAGTTGCTCATCAGCAGCGCCTTGCCGGTGGCCGATCGCGCCGGGCCGATGGCCCACTCGTTCGAGCCGTGCACGTCGTCCTCCCACCGCGCCAGCCGGCCTTCGAGGCGCCGCGGGCTCACCACCCAGTCGTAGTGGATCACCCGCAGGCCGTGGGCGTAGACGTCGTCGGTGGTCAGCGGCAGCACGGCCTGCGCGGCCGGACTCAACTCGGCGCGGTGCTCGGTGGCCCACTGGTTGAGGCCGCGGGCGAACGACGCGATCAGGGCCGCGAACTCGGGGCTCTGCCCCTGGGCCCACTGCTTTGCCGTGTCGGGCACGCCGTTGGTGCGGATCCAGCGGTCGGAGTCGAGGTACTCCGGCCCGTAGAACTCGGCGCCGCGGCCGCGAGCCTGGGCGTAGAGGCGGATGAGCAGCTCGGCGTGCGCCTCCATCTGCGCGTAGCCGTAGGCGTGGAACAGGTTCGGGTGATCGGGCGCGAAGATGTGCGGGATGCCGAAGCGGTCCCACAGGATCTCGGTGCCGCCAGGGGCGGCCGCGGCCGGCGCGCCGGAGGGTGCGGCCGAACAGGCGCCCAGCAGCAGACTCAGCGCGAGGACGACGGCGACGCGAGTTGGCCGCTGACGGCGATCGTGGACGCGGACCATGACGGGCTCCTCCGTGGCGCGGAGTCTACCAGAGCGATGGCCTGGAGCACGTCGTCGCCGTGGCCGCCCCGTATACTTGGCGGCGATGGATGCCGCGCCCCTGCTCGGGGAGATCGGTCGACGGATGGCGGCTGTCGGCCTGGAGGCCGTACTTATCGGCAACGCCGCGGCCGCGCTGCAGGGCGCGCCGGTCACCACCGTCGATTTCGACTTCCTGTTCCGCAGAACCCCGCGCGACATCGGCAAGTTGAAGCTGCTGGCCCGCGCCCTGGGGGCGACGATCCTGCGGCCGTTCTACCCGGCCTCCGACCTCTTTCGCGTGGTGCGCGACGACGACGGCTTGCAGATCGACTTCATGGCGACGATCCATGGCCTCCGGTCCTACGAAGGTGTCCGCGACCGGGCGCAGCGGATCGAAGTCGGCGGCGCGGTCGTCCTGGTGGCGTCGCTGACGGATATCATCAAGAGCAAGCGCGCCGCCGGCCGCCCGCGTGACCGGGCCGTGCTCGATGTCCTGGAGACCGCTCGTGAAGAAGCGACCAAGCCGCCGCGTCCGACTCGCCGCCCTGGCTCGCGAAAGCCGTCGTGAACTGATCGACAGGGTGCGGCGCTGGCAGGCGCTTCCGCCCTCGCGGCGCACGAACTTCCTGCGGCGGCGTGTCGGCTTCCGGGCGTCGGCGTTGTAGACCTCAGGCCAGCGTCGCCAGGTAGCCGGGGGCCCTGCGGGCCGTGGTCGCCTGTTCGCAGGCGTAGGCGATCTTCAGCAGCACCGGCTCGCTCCAGGCGCGGCCGAAGAACGAGATGCCGACCGGCAGCCCGCCGACGAACCCCATCGGCACCGAGATGTCGGGATAGCCGGCGATCGCGGCCGGGCCGGCGCTGGCGCCGCCGTCGAGCCGATCGCCCAGCAGGTGATCGGTCGGCCACGCCGGCCCCATGGTCGGCGCGACGATGGCGTCGAGGCGGTGGCGGTCCATCACCGCGTCGATGCCGTCGCCACGCATCGCCCGCTGGATCGCCGCGACAGCGCGCACGTACTCGGGCGCGTCGAGGCCGCTGGTGGCCTCCGAGATGATCAGCCGCTCCTGGCCGAAGAACGGCATCTCGCGATCGCGATGGGCCTCGTTGAAGGCGATGAGCTCGGTGAGGCTCTTCACCGGCGCGCCCGGCCCGAGCGAGGCGAAGTAGCGGTTGATGTTGGCCTTGAACTCGTAGTTCAGGACCAGCGTCGGCAGCTCGGTGAAGACGTCGGTGGTTTGCGGCAGGTTGGCCGGATCGACGATCTCGGCGCCGGCCGCCTTCATCGCCGCCACGGCCTCGTCGAATACGCGCCACACGCGGTCGTCGAAGCCGGGGAAGCTGCGGGCGACGCCGAGGCGCGCGCCTTTCAGCCCGGCCGGGTCGAGGAACCGCGTGTAGTCGGGATGCGTGTGGCCGGTGCTGGCCGTGGTGGCGGCGTCGCGCCCGTCGACGCCGCAGGCGGCGCCGAGCAACACCGCGGCGTCGCGCACGGTGCGGGCCATCGGCCCCGCGGAGTCCTGCGAATGCGAAATCGGGATGATGCCGGCGCGGCTCCACAGCCCGACGGTGGGCTTGATGCCGACGACGCCGTTGATCGACGCCGGGCACATGATCGAGCCGCCGGTTTCGGTGCCGACCGTGAGCGCCGCCAGATTGGCCGACACCGCCGTGCCCGACCCCGAGCTGGATCCGCACGGGTTGCGGTCGAGCGCGTACGGGTTGCGGCACTGGCCGCCACGGGCGCTCCAGCCGCTGGTGGCCTTCATGCCGCGCCAGTAGGCCCACTCGCTCATGTTGGCCTTGGCCAGCAGGATCGCGCCGGCCTCGCGCAGCTTTGCCGCGACGGTGCTGTCCTGCGGCGGGATCGAGCCCTCCAGGGCCAGCGACCCGGCCGTCGTCGTCATCCGGTCGTGGGTGTCGAGGTTGTCCTTGAGCGCGATGGGGATGCCGTGGAGCGGCCCGCGCACGTGGCCTGCGGCCCGTTCGGCGTCGAGGGCGTCGGCGATGCTCAGGGCATCGGGGTTGGTCTCGATGATGGCGCGCAGGTCGGGCCCGCGCGTGTTGAGCGCCTCGATCCGCGCCAGATACAGCTCCGTGATGCGCCGCGCCGTCAGCCGGCCGCTGCGCATGCCCTCCTGCAGGCTCTCGACCGTGGCCTCGTGGAGTTCGAACGGCTCGGTGCCGGTGGCCGCGGACGGCGGCGCGACTGGTGCAGGCGGCGCGGAGGTGCACGCCGACTGCGTGGCGACGAGACCGGCCCCGGCCAGCGCCGACGTGCCGAGGAACTGACGACGATCCATGGGCCGGCATTCTGGCGCCCGGCCGCCGCGGCGGCAAGGGCTCGATCTCGGGCTACGACCGCGGCGGCGTCGTGGGGTCGGCGCGGGCGTCGTCGCCCACCGCCACCGACACGTGGGCGCCGAGCCAGATCGCGTGCGGTGTAATCGCCAGCCCGCCGACCCTGATGCCGAGCGCCACGGGCTCGCCCCGCACCTGCATGGTGGGCTCGATGCCGACCGGCAGCGCGACCGCCTTCAGCTTCTCCACCGGCAGGCGGACGCGGAACCCGCGATCGACCAGCCGCTGCACCGCGCCCATCACGTTGACGCGGTCGAGCACGAAGCCGCACAGCCCGGTCTTGTCGTCGAGGATCTTCTGCGCGGCCTGCCACGACGCCGCCGACGGCACGACGTTGAGGTGCAGGCGCATTGGCGGCAGGCGCGGCTCGGCCAGGATCTCCGTGGCAGTCGAGGCGAGGTGCAGCCGTCCGGCGATCGGGTAGGTGCGCGGTCGCACCGATCCGCTGACCACCTGACGCACGGTCATGTCGCCGCACACCGCGCCGCTGATGTTGCGGCCGTCCCACGCGAAGTCGATGGTCGCCGTGCCGGTGCCGGCGGCCACGGTGAGCGGCAGCGCCAGCGCCACTTCGTTGCCGCCGAACGTGATGGTCGGCGTGCCGGTACGCAGCGTGCCGAGCACCTGGTTGACGGTGACGCGCAGATCGTAGTCGCCGATCGTGATCACCTTGCGCACCGTGCCGCGCTTGCGCGCCCGCAGGTTCTTGAGCTCGATGGTCACTTGATCGGCGGCGCCGGTCAGCACCCGACCGATGAGGTCGCCGGCCAGCGCGGTGGGCACCGCGACTCGTACTGGCATGTCGGGCATGCCGGCCAGGCGCGGATCCTGGCCGACCAGACCCTCGAGCCGCCGCCGCAGATCGTCCCGTTCGGCCTCCAGCGCGGCGATCTCGGCGCGGATCTGCGCCGGCGTCTGCCGATCGGCACGTCGCCACGCCGAGTACCAGAAGCCGGCCGCCGCCGCTACGACGGCCACCAGGGCCGCGACGGCGACGATCAGGCGACGGCGGGTCGGGCGGGTCATCGCCGCGGCCTCGCCGGGGTCGGGGTGGCGCGTGGTGCAGGGCGCGCGTCGTCCAGCGACATGTCGGCGTCGGCGGCGCTGGCGTCGGCGACG
>CAYUAX010000123.1:0-14371 GCA_964442845.1 uncultured Bifidobacteriaceae bacterium
CGCGCGAGCCGAAGGGCTGGCCGCGGCGCTCGCCCCGTCCCTCGGGCGCGTCGATGCCGGGCTGCTCGTCGAAGATCTCTGTCGGCGCACGGCCGCCGCCGGGCGGCCGCTCGCCGACGTCGCGGCCGACGATCCGCGCGTCCGCGCGCATCTCGACGCGGCGGCGGTCGCCGCCGCCCTCGATCCCGTCCGTCTCACCGCCACGGCGCGCGACGTCGTGCGGCGGGCCCTCGCGCGGCGTGACCGCCGGCCGACAGGAGCCGATCATGGATGAACGTCAGCGCCACCAGGCCGGCATGGCGCGCCGCCGCGCCGTGCTCGGCGACGCCCACGTCGATCGGGCGGTGGCGGCGGCGACGCCGTTCACCGCCGAGTTCCAGGATCTGATCACGCGCTACGCGTGGGGCGAGATCTGGACCCGGCCCGGGCTCGACGTGCGCAGCCGACGGCTGCTGGCCATCGGCACGATGGTGGCGCTCGGCCGCTGGGAGGAACTGCGCCTGCACGTGCGCGCGGCGTTGGCGCACGGCACCTCGGTCGACGAGGTGAAGGAAGTGCTGCTGCAGCAGGCGGTCTACTGCGGCGTGCCGGCGGCGAATCACGCCTTCGCCGAGGTGGCGTCGATTCTCGCCGAGCGCGGCCACACGCCGTGACCGCCCGCCGCGACGGCGTCTGCGTCGCCGACGACGGCTGCCGGCTGGCCTATACCCTCGCCGGGCCGGCCGAGGCGCCGCCGCTGGTGCTGGCCAACTCCCTGGGCACCGACCGCGGCCTGTGGGCGCCGCAGCTCGACGCGCTGTCGGCGCGGCACCGCGTGCTCGGCTACGACACGCGTGGCCACGGCCGTTCGGACGCGCCGCCGGGCGACTACGCGATCGCCAGGTTGGGCCGCGACGTGCTGGCGCTGCTCGACCACGTCGGCGTCGCGCGCGCCGATGTGTGCGGCGTGTCGATCGGCGGGCTCACCGCGCTGTGGCTGGGCATCCATGCGGGCGAGCGCGTGCAGCGGATCGTGCTGGCCAACACCGCCGCGCGGGTCGGGTCCGAGACGTTCTGGGGCGAGCGCATGCGCCTGGTGCGTGACGAGGGGCTGGCGTCGCTGGCGGCGGTCACCATTGAGCGGTGGTTCACGCCGGGCTTCCGAGCCGCGCATCCCGACGTGGTGGCGCGGATGCGCACGACGCTGCTGGCGACGCCGGTCGAGGGCTATCTCGGGTGCTGCGCGGCGCTGCGCGACGCCGACCTGCGCGTCGAGGCCGCGCGCGTCACGGCGCCGACCCTGGTCGTCACCGGCCGCCACGACGTGGCGACGCCGCCCGAGGCGGGGGAGTGGCTGGCGGCGACGATTCCCGGCGCGCGCCTGGCGACCTTCGACGCGGCGCACCTGGCCAACGTCGAATGCGCGGCGGCGTTCAGCGCCGCCGTCGATCAGTTCCTGTCCTGAGAACGCTACCTCGGGCCGGCCCCGGGCGGCTTCGGCTTGGGCGCCTGGCCGGGCTCGGGCACGTGCTGGTAGTTGAGATTCGGCTGGTGCTTCTGCAGGTGCTCGACGTCCTTGTTGTTCTCGTTGCAGGTGTAGGGCAGCAGGCGGTCGCCGGGCTTGCCGCGGCGGAAGGTGCGCGTGATCGACCACGGCCGCGTGAAGTAGACCGGGTCGTCGTAGGTGACGGTCCAGTCGATGGTGTCGGGGCCGGTCTTGACGAAGCGTTCCGTGAGACGCAGCTTCGCGCTGTGCTCGTGGCCGGCGGTGTCGAGCCAGCTGCGCTCGTCGATGCCGGTGGTGTCGACGACCAGCACGTCGCCCTCCCAGCGGCCGATCGAGTGGCCCATGAAATAGGGGTAGTCGTCGATGTCCTCGGGGTGCGGCCGGCCGTCCAGGTAGATGGCCCGCCAGATCGACTGGTACTCGAACAGGATGCCGATGTGATCCTTGCTCTGCACGAGCAGGAACGGAAACGGCGCGGTGAAGCCGCGCGACGGCCCGACCGGCAGGCACGTCGCCGTCGGGTCTTTCGAGGTGTCCACCGTCCGCCACCGCTCGGCGCCGAAGGCGGTGAACGGCGGCTGCCGGCCGAGCGCCGTGGAGAGATCCGGGGTGTACTGGTTGACCCAGAACCCGTTCAGATCGGGCGGTGTCGCCGGGGCCTGAGCCGCCGCCGGGGCGGCGAGCGCGCCGACCAGCCACACCGCGAGCAGCGCGGACGTCCACATCCGGGTCATGTCGTGCCTCCGCGTCTCCGCGCGTCTATCGGCCGGGCGGTTTCGGTGCGTTGGTGCCGTAGTACTGCTGGCCGCCCAGCACCTCGCGGCCGTCGGGCAGGATCGCCTGCCGCATGTTGGCCAGCTTGGAGCCGTCGCGGGCCAGATAGCCGTGCACGGTCACGACATCGCCGGCCTTCAGCGAGTCCTTGCGCCACCCGGCCCGGTAGAGCGACGTCGGCGCGCCGCCCTCGACGGCCCAATGGGCGATGGCACCGGCGGCATCCTTCACGTCCAGATAGAAATAGACGTGCGGGTTCATCCACTCGACGCGCGTGACCATGCCGTTCAGCGTGATGGTCTTGTCGCGGTCGTACTGCGCGGCGAACGAATGGTGGGCCGTGGCCGAGGGCCCGAAGGCGGCCGCGAAGGCGACGCCCATGGCGGCAGCGACGACGATGCGGGACATGCCGACCTCCACCGAGGCCGCGTGCGGGCGGCGCTCGCTGCCGAGAGCGTATACCCGAACGCATGAGATTGATACTGGGGCCTGTCGCCAATGCTCGCCGCGGCCGGACTGGGGCCCGGCCTCTGTTCAGGGGCGAAACAGGCGCCGGTAGAAGCCGGCGGTCGTGACCGTGACCGTCACCGGGTCGTCGTTCAAGTTCTGCCAGAACCAGCCGTGGTTGCCGGCCATCGGAGCCTCGAACGCGCCGTGGCCGCTGGTCTGGAACTCGCCGGTTTGGTAGCTGCTGTCGCCGCCCTGCCCGCCGGCGGCCTCGCCGTGCATGTCCACGTCGACGCCTTGGCCGGTGGCGGTCCACGAGTAGACGAGGCGCTCGCCGGCGGCCATCTCGGCCTTGATCTCGGCGCCCTCGCCGGCGGCCAGCGTGATCGACACCGTGTCGGTGCGATACGGCGTCGGGCTGGTGAAGAGATTCGCCGCGCCGGTGGCCCCGGGCGCCGCGCCCCCTGCCTCGCTCGCACCCCCCGCGGCGGTGTCGGCCGGCGGGCGATAGAGCCCCAGCAGCGGACCGATGCCCGTCGGGTCGATGCCGTACTCCGCGGGCAGGACGACGGTGACCAGCAACACCGCGGCGGCGACGGCGGCGCCCACCGTGGCTTTGACGAGCTGCGCCGACGAGGGGCGAGCCGCGGGCGACGAGTCGATGGGGACGGCCACGGTGCTCAGCAACCCGGGCTGCTACGACACGAACCAGCCGGTGAGCTGGTAGCCCATCAGCACGAAGCCGCAGGCCATCACGACGACGTTGGCGGCGAAGGCCTGGCGCGAGAACGCCGCGGTGCGCCGCCAGTAGGCCATGGCGATCAGGATCGCGGCCAGCGCCAGCAGCTGGCCGATCTCGACGCCGGCGTTGAACGCGACGATCTTCGGCGCCAGCCCGGCCCGCGGCAGCGCGAAGTCCTGCAGCTTGGTGGCCAGGCCGAAGCCGTGGATCAGCCCGAAGGCGAACACCGCGGCGCGCTGATCCGGCTGGACGCCCAACCACCGCTCGAACGCCCCGAGGTTGTCGAGGGCCTTGTAGACCACCGAGAAGCCGATCACCGCGTCGACGAGGTACGGATTGACGTGGGTGCCGCTCAACACGCCGTAGAGCAGCGTGACGCTGTGGCCGACGGCGAACAGCGTGACGTAGAGGCCGACGTCGCGCAGCCGGTAGAGGAAGAAGATCACGCCGAACAGGAACAGCAGGTGGTCGTAGCCGGTGACCATGTGCTTGGCGCCGAGGTAGAGGAACGCCATCAACCCGCCGCGCTCCATGAAGGCGCGGTCGGCGGCCGAGACGCCGTGCGCCCACGCCGGGGAGGCGGCGAGCAGCGCCATGACCGTCATTCCGGCGATCCCGCGTCGTGTCGGCCCCTGCACGCCCGGCAGTGTAGCAGTCGCAGCGCCGAGTCCGGTAGGCGATCAAATGGTGACGTAATAGTACGATTCAAAGCGATTTGCACTGCGACATGCATCGATCTAGAGTCGCCGTGCCGATGTTCGTGCCCAGGCCTCGCCGCCTCCCGTTCGCTGTGTCCGTGGCCGTCGCGTTCGCGTGCGGCGCCGGCGTGATGCCGGCGCGGGCCCAGACGGCCGCGGGAGACATCACCGGCATCGTCAGGGACCAGGGCGGCGCCGCCGTGCCCGGCGCGACGATCACGGTCACCGACACCCGCACGAACCGGCAGCGCGTCGTCGTCTCCAGCGGCGATGGCGCCTACACCGCGGCGAGCCTGGCGCCTGGCGAGTACCGCCTCGAGCTCGAGGTGTCGGGGTTCGCGCCGGTGCGCCGCGACGGCGTCCGGCTGTCCACCGGCGAAAAGGCCCGCATCGACTTCGAACTCCCGGTCGGAGGGTTGCAGGAGCAGGTGACCGTGGTCGGCGACGCGCCGGTCGTGCGCCAGACGACGGCGAGCCTCGGTACGGTCGTCGAGCACGAACAGGTCGTGCAGCTGCCCTTGAACGGCCGCCTGTTCATCATGCTGGCGGCCATCGCGCCCGGCGTCGCCCTGCCGCCCAATTCCGTCCTGCCGCGCATCAACGGCGGCCGGCCGCGCACCAACGAATACCTGTTCGACGGCATCTCCGTGCTGCAGCCCGAGCCGGGGCAGCTCGCGTATTACCCGATCATCGACGCCATCCAGGAGTTCAAGATCGAGAGCAACAGCCCGCCGGCCGAGTTCGGGCGCTTCAACGGCGGCGTGGTGAACCTGACGACCAAGTCGGGCACCAATGCGTTCGATGGCAACGCCTTCGAGTTCTTGCGTCACGAGCGCCTGAACGCCCGCAACTACTTCCAGCGGACCAGCCCGGTGACGCCGGACTACCGGCGCAACCAGTACGGCGGCATGGTCGGCGGCCCGGTCGTGAAGAACCGGACGTTCTTCTTCGCCGACTATCAGGGCCAGCGCCAGAGCATCGGGCGCGCGGTGACGTCGAACGTGCCGACGCTGGCCGAGCGGTCCGGCGTGTTCCGGCAGCCCATCTACGACCCGTCGACGACGGTGGGCACCACCCGTCGGCCGTTCCCGAACAACACGATTCCCCGCAGCGCGATGGATCCCGTGGCGCTGGCGCTGCTCGACCGCTTCCCGCTGCCGACGAACTCGGCCACGGCGAACAACTACACGCGGACGGCCAACGAGATCGACGATCAGGATCAGGGCGATGTGCGGCTCGATCACAAGTTCGGCAGCGGCGACCAGGTCTTCGCGCGGTTGACGCACTTCCGCGGCCGCGCCGAACCGGTGACGGCGTTTCCTGACGGCAGCGGGACGATCCTGGCCGGCAGCGTGGCGGTGGGCCCGCAGGACACCACGTCGTGGGCCGTCGCGTCCAACTACCAGCACACCTTCTCGTCCACGCTGTTCAACGAACTGCGCGTCGGCGATACCCGGCGCGCCGTCGAGCGACGGGCGGTGGCGCTGCCGTCGGCGGCCGGCGCCGTGCTCGACCTGCCCGGCCTCCCGGCGACCGGGCAGTTCGCCACCACCCTGCCGACGTTCGCGCCGAACGGCTACCAGCAGATCGGCTCGCCCGGCAACACCGCGTCGGACTTCAGCACCGGCGTCACGCAGATCGCCGATTCGCTCACCTGGCTGAAGGGCCGGCACACGGTCAAAGCCGGGTTCGACTGGCGCTGGGCGCGGCTCGACGTGGTGCAACCGCCGTGGCCGACCGGGCAGTTCGTGTTCAGCGCGGTTGGCAGCGACCTGCCCGGGGTTGCCGGCACCGGCAACGCGTTCGCCAGCTTCCTGCTCGGCCAGGTGCAGACGTTCGCCATCGACCTCCAGCAGACGGAGATCCAGGAGCGGGCCCGCATCCAGGAGTACTTCGTCCAGGACGACTGGACGTTGTCCGACCGCGTCACCGTCAACGCCGGGCTGCGCTACACGCTCAACTTCCCGTCCACCGAGATCAACGGGCAGACCGCCGTGTTCAACCTGCAGACGCGGCAGCTCGAGTATCCGGGGACGGCGCCGGTCCGGCCGCTCAAGTGGGACAACGTCGGCCCCCGCCTCGGCGTCGTCTACCGCGTGACCGACAAGACCATCGTGAGCGCGGGCTACGGCAAGGTGTGGATCGAAATGGCGGGCATCACGACGCCGTTCACCACGCCGACGTTCCCGTTCCTGCAAACCGTGTCGCAGCGCACGCTCGACAACATCGCGCCGGCCTTCCTGTTGAGGAACGGCCCGACGGTGACGCCGGTCGGGGCGACACCGACCGCCGGGCTCGGCCAGGGCGTGTTCACCGTCGACCGGCATCTCGGGTCAGGCTACGCGCAGCAGTGGAACGTCTCGATGCAGCGCGAGCTGACGCCGGACACGGCCCTCGAGGTCTCCTACCTCGGGTCGAAGATCGCCAACGTTGGCATCCCCGACAGCAACATCAATCAGCTGACGGAGGCGCAGCTGCGGCTCGGCGCGACGCTGCTCGAGCGGGTGCCCAACCCGTACTTCGGGGTGGTGCCGCGCTCGTCGTCGATCGGCGATCCGACGATCACTCGGGCGCAGCTCTTGAAGCCGTTTCCGGAGTACACGGCCGTCAGCTTCTACAGGAACAACGTCGGCACGACCAACTACCACGGCCTGGCGGTGAGCGTCCGCCAGCGTCTGTCGCGGGGCCTGACCTACTCGGCGGCGTACACCCGATCGACGCTGACCGACATCGCCTCGTCGGTGTTCGACGCGTCCATCCTCACCGGGCCGCTGACCAACGCCGCGGTCGCCGACAGCCACAATCTGGAACGCGATCGCGACCGCTCGACCGGCGACATCCCGCACTCCTTCGCGGCCTCGCTGCTGTGGGACCTGCCGCTGGGGGCGGGCCGCGCCCGCCATCCCGCCGGTCTCGTCGGCGCGCTGGTGAACGAGTGGAGCGTCGCCGGGTTCATGACTGCGCAGTCCGGTGTGCCGCTCGCGGTGACGCAGGCGAACACCCTTGGCTACGCCGGCTTCACGACGCAGCGTCCCCACCTGGTCGGCGACCCGACGCTGCCCGCGGGCCAGCGGACCCCGGCGCGCTGGTTCAACACCGCCGCGTTCGCCGCTGCCGATCAGTTCACGATCGGGTCCGCGTCTCGCAATCCGGTGCGCGGGCCGTCGTACCGCAACATCGACCTCGCGCTGATGCGCCGCGTCGGCGTCGGCGGGGCGCGCGCGTTCGAGCTGCGCGTCGAGGTGTTCAACCTGCTGAACACCGTCAACTTCGGCGCGCCGGCGGCGCAGCTCGGGCCGGCCAGCTTCGGGACGATTACGACGGCGCTCGACCCGCGGGTGGTGCAGCTGGCCGCGAAGTTCTGGTTCTGAGCCCCGGCCGCGCGCGGCGAGTCACGTCCCGGCGTCAGCGCAGGCCGTCGAGTTCGTCCCAGCGCGCGTAGGCGGCCAGCAGTTCGCCGGGGATGGCTTCGAGGCGGGCCATCGTCGTGGCGATCTCGGCAGCCGGCTTCTTGTAGAAGTCGGCGGCGTGCACGTCGGCGGTGAGACGGTGCTGCTCCTGCTCGAGCGCCTCGATGCGGGCCGGCAGCGCCTCGAACTCCAGCCGCTCCTTGTTGGTGGCCTTGCGCGGCTGGGTGGACGGCCGCTCCGGCGCGGCCGGCGGCGGCGCGACAGCTCCGGGCGCCGGCGGCGCCGCCACCACGGGCTGGGGCCGCTGGCGCAGCCAGTCGTCGTAGCCGCCGACGTATTCCGCCAGCCGTCCGTCGCCTTCGAACGCGATCGTGCTCGTCACCACGTGATCGAGGAAGCGGCGGTCGTGGCTGACCACCAGCAGCGTGCCCGGCCACTCCGCCAGCTGCGCCTCGAGCAATTCGAGCGTCTCGAGGTCGAGGTCGTTGGTCGGCTCGTCGAGCACCAGCACGTTGGCCGGACGCGTGAACAGGCGGGCCAGCAGCAGCCGGTTGCGCTCGCCGCCCGACAGCGCCTTCACCGGCGACCGCGCCCGCTCGGGCGGAAAGAGGAAGTCCTCCAGGTAGCCGTGCACGTGACGCGTCCGGCCCGCCACGGTCACCCGGTCGCTGCCGTCGCCGACCGTGTCCACCACGGTGCGCTCGGGGTCGAGCTGCTCGCGCTGCTGGTCGTAGTAGGCCACCTGCACGTTGGCGCCGCGCCGCACCGTGCCGGTGTCGGGCGCCAGCTCGCCGAGCAGCAGCCGCAGCAGCGTGGTCTTGCCGGCGCCGTTGGCGCCGATGAGCCCGATGCGGTCGCCGCGCAGCACCCGCGTGGAGAAGTCGCGGATGACGACGGTCGGGCCGAAGGCCTTCGACACGCGCTCGGCCTCGAGCACCAGCTTGCCCGACGGGTCGGCGGCGTCGAGGGCCATCCGTACCGTCCCGGTCACCTGGCGCCGCGCCGCGCGCTCGACGCGCATCTCCATCAGGCGCTTGACGCGGCCTTCGTCGCGGGTGCGTCGCGCCTTGATGCCGCGGCGCAGCCACACCTCTTCCTCGGCCAGCTTCTTGTCGAACTTCTCGTGAGCGATCGACTCGCTCTCGAGCCACGCCTCCTTCTTCTCGAGGAACGTCGCATAGCTCCCCGGCCACGAGGTGAGGCGGCCGCGGTCGAGCTCGACGACGCGCGTCGCCAGCCGCTCCAGGAAGGCGCGATCGTGGGTGACGAACAGCACCGCCCCGGGGTAGTCGGCGACGAACGTCTCCAGCCATTCGATCGCCTCGACGTCGAGGTGGTTGGTGGGCTCGTCGAGGAGCAGCACGTCGGGGGCGGCGACCAGCGCCCGCGCCAGCAGCACGCGGCGCCGCCAGCCGCCCGACAGCGAATCGACCGGGGCGTCGGCCGGCAACCCGAGCCGCGTCAGCACCAGCTCGACGCGCTGTTCGACGCGCCAGCCGTCGCGTTCCTCCAGCTCGTGCTGCAGCCGGCCCAGGCGCGCGAGGGCGTCGGCGTCGCCGCGGGCGACGTCCACCGCGGCGTGATGGTAGGCGGCGACCAGCGCGCTCAGCTCGCCCAGGCCCTGGGCGACGACGTCGAAGACGGTGTCGTGCGTGTCGAGGGGCACGTCCTGGACGAGGCGGGCCGTGCGCACGCCCGGGGCGCGCCACACCGTGCCGCGGTCGGGCGCGACCTCGCCGGCGACGATCTGCAGCAGCGTGGACTTGCCGCTGCCGTTTCTGCCGATGAGCGCCACGCGTTCACCGGCCTCGAGCTGCAGCGAGACGTCGTCGAGCAGGGGAAGGTGTCCGTAGGCGTGGTGCAGGTGGTCGAGCGCGACGAGCGGCATCTCTCCAGATTCTTGCAGCGGCTAGGGGCTGGCGGCTAGCGGCTAGTCCTGCGGCTTCTTCGGCGACGGGTGGGTGTGGCTCGTGCCGCTGCCTTCGGCCAGGCCGACGCGCACCGTGCCCATCAGGCCGCCCTCGGCGTGGTCGAGGATGTGGCAGTGGATCATCCACTCGCCGGGCCGGTCGTCGAAGGTGACGAGCAGCCGCGCCGTGCTCTTCATCGGCACGTTCACCGTGTCCTTCCACACCTTGGGGCCGATGGGCCGGCCCTGCTCGTCGACCACCATGAAGAAATAGCCATGCAGGTGGTACGGGTGGTCCCACTCGGTGTCGTTCTTCACCGTCCAGAACTGCGTCTCGCCGAGCCGGGCCTCGAACGGCTTCGCCTTCCAGTACGGCACGCCGTTGATGCGGAACTCCGACTGGCCGCCTTCCTGCGGCGGCAGCGTGAGCACCATCGACACGGGCGTGGCCCCAGCGGTGTCGGGCGGCGTGATGGCGCGGGTGATGGCGGGCGGCGCCGCCTTCGGCAGCGGCGGGTCGGCGCTGAAGGCGATGGTCAGCAGATCCTCGACGGTGCGGTACTCGACGCTGCCGTAGCCGCGGTTGTAGAGCATGCCGCGCAGGGTGAGGCTCGACCCCGGCGCTCCGGTGGGCGTCACGATGACGTCCATCCGCTCGCCCGGCGTCACCAGCAGGATGTCGCTCGTCACCGGCCGCTCCTGCAGGCCGCCGTCCTGGCCGATCACCGTGAACGCCTGGCCGTCGAGGTCGAGATAGAAGAAGCGGCTCTTGGCGGCGTTGACGATGCGCCAGCGTTGCGGCGCGCCGGCGCGGGCCCGCAGCGTCGGCCGGACGCGGCCGTTCACCAGCACCGTGGCGCCCTCGCGGCCGAACACCATGCCGGCCGAGCCGCCGCTGTCGGCCGGTTCCAGCGTGCCGTGCCGGTCGAACCCGATGTCGCTGAGCACGAGCGTGATCGTGTCGGCCACGCCGACGCCGTCCGCCGGGTCCTCGACCAGTAGCGGGCCGTACAGGCCGTAGCCCACCTGCGCCGCCGACATCACGTGCGGGTGGTACCAGTAGAGCGAGGCGTCGGGGACGACGAAGTCGTAGGTGAACGACTCGCCCTGCCTCACCTCGGGCTGCGAGATGCCGGGCACGCCGTCCATCGCAATGGGCACGCGCACGCCGTGCCAGTGGATCGTCGTCGGCTCGTCGAGCTGGTTGGTGAAGTGGACGATCACCCGGTCTCCGACCTTGGCGCGGATGAGCGGGCCGGGCAGGCCGCCGTCGTAGGTCCACGCCTTGACGCGCTGGCCGGGCGCCACCTCCACCTCGGCGACCCTGGCGGTGAGGTCCACTTCGACCACCGCCGGGTCGGGGTTGCGATCGACGGCTTCGCGCAGGCGGGCCGCGGCGTCCCAGTCGGCCGGGGCCAATGAAGCCGGAGCCTGGGCCGCCGCCACGACGGGCAGCGCGACGATCAGCGCGGACAGCGACCAGCGCAGCAGGGGCGAGGACATCGTGGCCGTCGGTGCAAGCGGGGTGCCGAAGACAGTCGCAGACGAAATGCGTGCGGCCGCGTCAATCCCCTCTGGTCATTTTCTCGCGGATCGCGTCGTCCGGTGCGTCGGCGGCGCCGTCCACGGGTCGTCGGGCCACGGGTGCTTGGGGTAGCGGCCGCGGAGTTCCTTGCGGACTTCCGCGTAGGTGCGCTGCCAAAAACTCCGCAGGTCGCGGGTGGTCTGCACCGGCCGGCCGTTGGGGGCCAGCAGGCTGAACGTGACGGGCACCCGGTTAGGGCCCAGCCGCGGCGTGTCGGCGAGGCCGAACAGCTCCTGGAGCTTCACCGACGCGGTCACCGATCCGTCGTCCTCGTAACTGAGCGGCGCCTGCCGGCCGCTCGGCACCGGCAGGGTGGTGGGCGCGAGCGTCGCCAACGCGCGGGTGACGTCGCCGGGCAGCGCCGTGTCGAGCCGCACGTCGGCGAGACTGCGCGCACCCAGGGCGGCCTGACGGACGATGGCCGTCAGGTCGATGGCGAGGCCGGCGAAGCGCAGCCGGCGCAGCAGCTGCGCGTCGCCCTCGGCGGGGCCGCGCGCCAGCCAGGCCTCGGCGAGAAGGGCGGCGGCGGCCTCGGCGTCCACCGTCACCGGCGTCTCGGCGACCACCAGCGCGTCGACGCGCGCCAGGCGCCGCGCGCGCACCTGGCCGGTGGCGGCGTCGAGCGCGTGCTCGACGGCCACCGTGGTCGGCGTGATCCACGCCGCGTCCACCGCGCTGGCCAGATGCACGCGCGCTTCGCTGACGCCGCGATGGTCGGCCCCGCGGACGTCGAGCGCCACGAGGAACTCGGCGTCGCGGACGCCCGACTCGCGGGCCAGCGTCGCGCCGTGGCCGCTGGCCAGGGTGAGTCGCTCGGGCTGCCCGGCCCGCCGCCGCGCCAGCCGATCGGCGAAGCCGGCGAACAGCGCCTGACGCAGCGCCGTGTCGTCCACGGGCGTCGTGCGGGCATCGTCCAGCACCTCGGCGGCCAGACGGCCGAGCTCGCGAGCCACCTGGCGCACGTGCGGCGGCTGCGCCACGAAGCGGTCGAGATCGGCGAGCAGATCGCACGCGGTGGTCACGCCGCCGGGGCCGCGCGCGGCGCCTTCGCTCAGCAGCGCGCACGCCGCCGCCACGTTCGGGGCGCCGCGCCCTTCGAGCAGCATGCGCGCCAGGCGCACGTGCAGCGGCCAGCGCTGCAGCCGGCGGCCGAGCGCCGTCACCTCGACCCGCCCGCCGCGATCGTCGACGGCCCCGAGGCGGACGAGCAGGCGGATGGCGGCGTCGAGGGCCGGCGCCGGCGGCGCTTCGAACCACTCGAACGTGCGGGCGTCGGCGCCCCAGGCCGCCAGGTCGAGCACCGCACCAGCCAGGTCCACCCGGGCGATGTCGGGTTCGCGCGACTCGCGCAGCCGATCGCGCGCGTCCCAGAGCCGCCGGACCACGCCGGGGCCGAGCCGCGCGGCGCGGCCGGCGCGCTGCGTGGCGCTGTCGGCGGTGACGCGTTCGAGGTCGAGCCGATCGACGCCGCGGCCGGCGTCGTAGCGCGCCACCTTCACGAGCCCGCTGTCCACGACCACCGCGACCCCCGGTACCGTCAGCGACGTCTCGGCGAGGTTGGTGGCCAGCACGACGCGCCGCTGTCCGCGTGGCGCGGGCGAGACGGCCCGGGTCTGGGCGTCGAGGTCGAGGCCGCCGTGGAGCGGGACCACCTCCACGCCGCCGACGCTCCCCAGATCGGCCGCGGCGCGCTCGATCTCCCGTCGCCCGGGGAGGAAGCACAGCACGTGGCCCTTGGTGCGTGGCAGCAGATCGCGGACGGCCGCGGGCACCGCTTCGCCGGGGGCGTACTCGATGGCCAGCGGATGCCGTGCGCCCGGCACCTCGATGACGGGGCACTCGCCGAGGTAGCGGGCGAGGGGCTGCGGGTCGAGCGTGGCCGACATGACCAGGATCCGCAGGTCGTCGCGCGCCCGCCATGCCTGACGGGCCAGCGCCAGGCCGAGGTCGGCGTGCAGGCTGCGCTCGTGGAACTCGTCGAGCACCACCGTCCTGACGTCGGACAGCAGCGGATCGTGCTGGAGCCGCGCCGTGAGGATGCCCTCGGTGACGACCAGCAGGCGCGTCGCCGCGGTGAACCGCCGTTCGAAGCGGACGTGCCAGCCCACCTCGCCGCCCAGCGTCCAGCCGCGCTCGTCGGCGATGCGCGCCGCCACCGCCCGCACCGCGACGCGCCGCGGCTGCAGCACCAGCACCGGCCCGTCGTCCACCAGCGCCGGCGGCACGCGCGTGGTCTTGCCGGCACCGGGCCCGGCTACCAGTACGAGCGCGCGCGCCGTCGCCAGGCCCGCCCGCACCTCGGGCACGACCGGATCGATGGGCAGGGGCGTGAGCATGAGCTGGCGCTGCAGGGGATCGGCTCTCTAGCCGCTAGCCGCCAGCGGCCATCTTGACAGGTCGTTGCCGCCGGGGCACAGTCGGAACGCTGCCCACACCTGTTTCACTGGGGGATCTGATGCGACGACTGGCAGGGTACTGCTTCCTGTTCACGGTCGCCTTCGCCACGCCGCTCCTTGCGCAGCGTGGGCCCGAAGCGACCGCGGCCGAGCCCTTCAAGCTCGGCACCTTCGAGATCGACGGCGAGCCACGGATCGGCATCGTGCTGCAGGACAAGATCATCGTCGACCTCGCGGCCGCCAACCGCGCGCTCGAGCGCGATCTGTCGTACCCGAAACTGACGATGCCCGCGACGATGCGCGAGCTGATCGGCCAGTACGAGTACGGCATGAAGCTCCGGCTCTACGAGATCGTCAACGACGTGGTGCGCCACAAGCGGGTAGCGGCGTCGCCGCGGCCGGCCTACATCAAGGATCTGGCGCAGGTGCGCACGTTGCCGCCGCTGATGCCCGGCAAGATGATGAACGCCGCGGTGAACTTCTACACCCACGTCGGCGAAGGCGGTGGCGGCGGGCCCGAGCAGCAGAAGAAGGAAGCCGAGGAGCGCCGCAAGAACCGCGGCGTGCCCTACCTGTTCCTGAAGCCGACCGAGGGCGCCATCATCGGCAACGGCGATGCGGTGGTGATCCCCTACGGCCGCGACCGGATGGACTGGGAGGTCGAGCTCGGCATCGTCATCGGCCGCGCCGCCCGCTACGTGCCGGCGACCAAAGCCGCCGAGCACATCTTCGGCTACATGGTCACGGTGGACATCTCGGATCGCGGCGGCCGGCCGCCGGGCGGCATGGGCGGGTCGGACTGGCTGGTCGGCAAGGGCCACGACACCTTCGCGCCGATGGGGCCGTGGATCGTGCCGAAGGAGTTCTACGGCGACCCGATGAAGCGCCTGCGCCAGACGCTGACGGTCGACGGCAAGGTCATGC
>CAYUAX010000124.1:0-14334 GCA_964442845.1 uncultured Bifidobacteriaceae bacterium
GTCCTGACGTCGAACCGTCACCCATGTGCGGCCGTCGCACACTTTAGAGCTGCCGGAATGCCGTTGGGAGTGCAATCGTGTGCGTGACCTGCGCTGTCGCGCACCGCTCCTAGCATCGGTCCTTCACGACATCGGCACGCCCCCGTGCCACGGAGGACCATCGCATGCGCGCTCTCGTTTCAGTTCTGTGCCTGGCTCTGCCATTCGCGCTCGCGGGATGCGGCGGCGACGGCGGCTCGTCGCCCACCGCGCCCACGCCGGCGCCCGCCACGCCGACGCGCATCATCAGCGTGACCGGCAACCTGTCGTTCGGCGACGTGCCGGTGGGCAGCCAGCGCGACCTGTCGTTCACGATCGGCAACACCGGCACGGCCACGCTCACCGTCACCGGGCTGAGCGTCACCGGCGGTCTGGCGGCCCACACCACGGCCACCTGGACCAACGGCACGATCGCGCCGGGCGCGTCGCAGACGGTCACCGTGCGGTTCGCGCCGACCAGCGCCGGCAGCTACAGCGGCGTCATCTCCGTGAACGGCGACCAGACCAGCGGTTCGAACACCGTGGCCATCTCGGGCAACGCCGCCGGCGCGTCGGTGGCCGGCAGTTGGAACGGGCAGTACCGCGTCGGCAGCTGCGACGGCACCGGCTCGAACCAGGACTACTTCTGCAGCGCCAGGGGAGCGTTTCCGCCCGGCAGCTTCCTGCCGATCTCGCTCAGCCTCACGCAGAACGGCACGGCGGTGTCGGGCACGATCTCGTTCGGGCAGGTCACCGGGGTGGTCAACGGCACGATCAACGCCGCCGGCAACCTGGTGCTGCAGGGCACGGCCACCGGCGGCCAGATCACGGTGGCGCTGTCGTCGTGGAACACCACGGTGAGCGGCACGTCGATGACCGGGGCGTTCACCTATAACGCCGGCTTGAGCGGAGTGCCCGGCGTGGCGGTGGTCACCTCCACGCTCAGCGGCGTCACGCGGCGTTGACTCGGACCGGCGGCCGCGCCTCGCGACGTATACTGTATACGTCAGCGACGAGAGGCGATCCATGGCCAAGTCCGACCCGGCGACCGACGTGTTGACCATCCGCGTGCCGCGCGCCACGTCCCGCCGCCTCACCGCGGCGGCGCGGCAGCGGCGCCTGACGCGCAGCGCGATGGCGCGGGCGATTCTGGAGCAGGGGCTGGGCGTCGAGACGGCGGATCCGCTGGCCGAAGCGCGCCGCCAGTCTCTGCTCGTCCGCCGCCGCGCCTCGGAGCGCGAGACGATCACGCTGGTGACCGACACCGCCGACCTGAAGGGCTGGAAGTGACGCGCGGCGACGTGGTGACGGTGGCGACACGCGGCGCCCACACGTCGAAGCCGCGCCCCGCGCTGGTCGTGCAGTCGGACGCGTTCAACGACACGCACGCCAGCATCACCATCTGTCCGATCACGTCGGATGTCGTGGATGCCCCGCTCTTCCGGATCACGCTGCCGGCGGGGCGTCGGACCGGGCTGCAGGCCGCGTCGCAGGTGATGATCGACAAGGTGGTGAGCGTGCCGCGTGAGGCGATCGGCCGGACCATCGGCCGGGCGGACGACGTCGAGCTGGAGATCGTCGGCCGCGCGTTGCTGTCCTGGCTGTCGATCTAGCCGAGCGTCGAACCCGATGTTCGTTCATGCGTCCCACGTGGTGCTGTCGCCCACGGACCTCGCGGGCTTCCTCACGTGCCGCCATCGCACCGGGCTCGATCTCGCCGCCGCCCAGGGCGACCTTGCGTTGCCGGAGTGGCGCGATCCGCTGGGACAGGCGCTGCGCGAGCGCGGCCGGGCGCACGAGCGCGCCTACGTCGAGTGGCTGCGCGGCCAGGGCATGCGCGTGGTGGACCTGTCGGGAGTGGAGGGCGCGAGGGACGTCGAGGCGCTCACGCTGGAGGCGATGCGCGACGGCGCCGACGTGATCGCTCAGGCGGTGCTGGCGGGTGAGGGCTGGCGCGGATATGCCGACGTGCTGCGGCGCGTCGAGGGGGCCAGCGCGTTTGGCGCGTGGCACTACGAGGTGCACGACACCAAACTGGCGCGCGAGACGCGCGGCGGCACGGTGCTGCAACTGGCCGTGTATTCGGACCTGCTGGGGGCGGTGCAGGAGCGGGTGCCGGAACGGTTCCATGTGGTGACGCCTGCGGCCGGCGAATCCGCGACCGCGGCCTCGGGGGGCGACGCGGCGGGGCCAGGCGCGTCGGCATTCGCGATCCACGGCTATCGCGTGGCGGACTTCGCCGCGTACGTGCGGCGCGTACGCGCGGAGCTGCTGCGCGCCGTAGGGCAGGGCGCCAGCCCTGCCGAGTCGACTCCCGCCCTCCACGCGGCGCACTATCCCGAGCCGGTGGAGGCGTGCGGCGTGTGTCGCTGGGCGGGGCGATGCGAGTCGCGGCGGCGGGCCGACGACCATCTGTCGTTCATCGCCGGCATCGGGCGCTGGCATCGCGCGGAGCTGGCGGCGCAGGGCCACGGCACGCTGGCGGCGGTGGCATCGATGCCGCTGCCGGTGCCGTTCACGCCGACGCGCGGGTCGCGCGACACCTATGCGCGGTTTCGCGAGCAGGCACGGGTGCAATGGCTGCAGCGCGAGGCCGGCACGCCCGTGCACGAGCTGCTGCTGCCGGTGGCCGAGGGGCTCGGGCTGGCGCGTCTGCCCGAGCCGTCGCCCGGGGATGTGTTCCTCGACCTGGAGGGCGCGCGCTTCGCCCGCGACGGCGGCCGCGAGTACCTGTTCGGCATTTGTAATCGGCTCAGAGCTGATTACAAGTCGTGGTGGGCGCACGACGACGCCACGGAGCGGGCGGCGTTCGAGGCGGTGATCGACCACGTGATGGAGGCGTGGGCCGCGCATCCCGGCCTGCACATCTATCACTTCGGGCACTACGAGCCGTCCACGTTCAAGCGGCTGATGGGCCGCCACGCCACCCGCGCCGACGAGCTGGACCGGCTGCTGCGCGCGGAGCGCTTCGTGGACCTGCATGCCGTGGTGCGCCAGGCGCTGCGCGCCGGCGTGGAGAGTTACTCGATCAAGCAGCTCGAGCAGTTCTACGAGTTCGCGCGCGCGGTGCCGCTCGACGACGCGTCGGCGCACATGCAGGCCATCGAGCTGGCGTTGGAGAGCCACGCGCCAGCGGCGATCCCCGAGGTGTCGCGCGCCGCGGTGCAGGCCTACAACGAGGACGACTGCCGCTCGACAGCAGCCCTGCGCGACTGGCTGGAGCGGCTGCGCAGCGAACTGGTGGCGTCCGGGGTGGCGGTGCCGAGGCCGCGGGCCAAGGCGGCGGAGCCGCCGCCGGCGGTCAGCGATCTGGAGGCCGCGGAGCTGGCGGCCAGCGAACGCCTGCTCGCCGGCCTGCCGCCCGAGGCCAGTGCGCCCGGGCATCCGCAGCACCCGCGCTGGCTGCTGGCGCACCTGGTGGGCTGGCATCGCCGGGAACACAAGGCGCAGTACTGGGAGCAGTATCGCCTCAACGACCTCGCCGACGAGGATCTGGTGGAAGAGGGCGCCGCCATTGCCGGCCTGCAGTTCGTCGAGCGGCTCGAGGCGGTGGTGAACGCCAAGACGGGCCGAGCCACGGGCTCGGTGATCGACCGCTACACCTACCCCGCGCAGGAGTGCGAGATCGGCCGCGACGGCGAGCTGCTGATGCGCGGCGACGACCGCGCGGTGCCGTTTGGCGCGATCGTGGCCCACGATCGCCATGCCCGACGCATCGACGTGAAGAAGGGCAAGGGCGTCGTCGACGTGCATCCGTCGTCGGTCTTCGAGGCCACGGTGGTCCACGCTGATGCGTTGCGCAAGTCGCTGCTGCGGTTGATCCCTCAAGGCAGGGCTGAAGCCCTGCCCTACGGCGAGGTGGGAGACCGGTCGTGCGGCACCGAGCTGCTGTGTCGCCGCCCGCCGCGTCTCATCAGCGGCCGCTTCCAGCAGCAGGTCTTCGAGACGCCCACCGACTTCGCCGTTCGCCTCGCCACCACGCTGGATCGCACCACGCTGCCGGTGCAGGGTCCGCCCGGCTCGGGCAAAACCTACATCGGCGCGCAGATGATTCGTGCGCTGGTGCGCGAGGGCCGCCGCGTGGGCGTCGTGGCGGTGAGCCACAAGGTGATCCGCAACCTGCTGCACGCGGTGCGGGATCAAGCGGTGGAGGCCGGCGAGACGGCGCGTCTGGCGCACAAGTGCGACCCGGACGACGACGCGGCGCACGACGGCGGTGTGCGCGAGATCCCCGACAACCCCGAGGCGCTGCAGGCCCTCACGGCGCACGAGGTGGACGTGCTGGGCGGCACCGCCTGGCTGTGGGCGCGCGCGGAGTTCGCCGGCGCGGTGGACGTGCTGGTCGTGGACGAAGCCGGCCAGATGTCGCTGGCCAACGCGCTCGCCGTGTCGCCCGCCGCCAGCTCGCTGGTGCTGCTCGGCGATCCGCAGCAGCTCGAGCAGCCGCAGCAGGCGGCCCATCCCGACGGCGTGGACATCTCGGCGCTGCAGCACGTGCTCGGCGAGTCCCAGACGATGCCCGCGGATCGCGGGCTGTTCCTGCAGGAAACATGGCGCCTGGCGCCGGCGCTGTGCGCGTTCACGTCGGAGCTGTTCTACGAGGGCAAGCTCCAGCCGCGCGACGAGCTGGAGCGCCAGCGCATCGCCGGCGCGGGCGATCTGGACGGCGCGGGGCTGTGGTGGGTGCCGGTCGCGCACGACGGCAACCGCCACTGGTCGGCCGAGGAGGTGGATGTCGTGGCCGCGCTGGTCGATCGCCTGCTCGCGCCCGGCACGCAGTGGGTGGACGCGCGCGGCGTCGCGCGGCCCCTCACCGGTGGCGACATCCGCGTGGTGGCGCCGTACAACGCGCACGTCAACCGGCTCGCGGAGCGCCTCGCCCGCGACCTGGTGCCAGGCACTGAACGGTGTTCAGTGCCTGGCACTGAACGGTGTTCAGTGCCGGTCGGCACCGTGGACCGCTTCCAGGGCCAGGAGGCGGCGGTGGTGATCTACGCGATGGGCACCTCCAGGGCGGAGGACGCGCCGCGCGGGCTGGAGTTCCTCTACAGCCTCAACCGCCTCAACGTGGCCACGTCGCGGGCCCGCTGCGCGGTGTTCGTGGTGGCGTCGCCGCGGCTGCTCGAGCCCGAGTGCCGCACCCCGCGGCAGATGCAGCTGGCCAACGCGCTGTGCCGCTACGTGGAGCTGGCGCGCTCGGTGTGACGGGGCGGCGGAGGGACGACGTCGAGTGCGGGCCTGGCGTCCAGCGCGGGCAGGGCGGCGGGCTGGGCTTCGGCCATTGCGACGATGCCGCGCAGCAGGCCGGTGAAGACCCAGGCGTGGAACGGCAGCACCGCGTACCAGTACAGCAGCCCGAACAGGCCGCGCGGCTGGAAGCGCGCTTCCTGGACCAGACGGCACGACGCCGGCGCGCGCCCGTCCTCCGCAGGTGTGCCGTCGAGTTCGATGCGGAAGTCGAGCAGGGCCTCGCCCGGCAGCCGCATCTCGGCGCGCAGCTGCAGGTGACGGTCGGCTTCGATGTCGGTGACGCGCCAGAAGTCGAGCGCATCGCCGTACGCCACCTGCTCCGGATGCCGGCGTCCGCGGCGCAGCCCCGGCCCGCCCGCCAGGCGATCGATCGCGCCGCGCAGCCGCCACAGCCAGGTGCCGCGATGCCAGCCGGTGGGGCCCCCGAGCCGGCAGACGGCGGCGAACGTGGCGGCGGGTGAGGCCTGCACTCGCGTCGTCCGGCTGTCCACGAATACGGCGCCGCCCGCCCAGTCGGGATCCCCGGGCATCGGGCCGGCGGCCGACCACGTCGTTTCCACGTCGAACGCCTTCTCCTCCTCCACGGACAGCCGCACCGCCTCGCGCACCGGCAGCAGCGCCTGCGGCATCAGCTGCACGGCGTCGTCGTGGCGAACCACGACTTCGTTGCGCAGCCCCTCGGCCAGCGGCCGCGCGATGTGCTTGCTGATGGGCGTGACCACGTGGATCCAGAGCGAACTGAGCGCCGGCGTGAGAAACGGCGTCGGGATCACCAGCCGGCGACGCAGCCCGCGCGCCTCGGCCATGACGTCCATCAGCTCGCGGTAGGTCAGCACGTCGGGGCCGCCGATGTCGAGCGTGCGGCCCATCGTCGCCGGCACCTCGAGGCACGCCACCAGGTAGTGCAGCACGTTGCCGATGGCAATCGGCTGACAGCGCGTCGTGACCCAGTGCGGCGTCACCATCACCGGCAGGCGGTCGACGAGGTAGCGCAGGATCTCGAACGAGGCCGAGCCGCTGCCGAGAATCATCGCGGCGCGGAACACCGTGAGCGGCACGCCGCCGCTGGCCAGCTCGCGCTCCACCTCGCGACGCGACGAGAGATGCTCGCTCAGGCCCACGCCGGTTTCGCCCAGGCCGCCCAGGTAGATCACCCGGGTGAGGCCGGCGTCGGCGGCCGCGACGGCGAAGGTGCGGGCCAGCGCGCGGTCGCGCTCGGCATAGGCGCCGCCGGCCGACATCATGCTGTGCACCAGGTAGTACGCGGCGCCGCAGCCGCGCATCGCCGCGGCCACGCTGCGCGGGTCGCTGAAGTCGCAGCGGACGATCTCGACGCGCGGATCGCCGTGCCACGGGCGGCTGGCCAGCTTCCGCGGCGTGCGCACGGCGCAGCGCACGCGATAGCCGGCGTCGAGCAGGCGCGGCACCAGCCGGGCGCCGACATAGCCGGTGGCGCCGGTGACCAGCACCGGCGGCGCGTCGGCCGGGGCGAGGGCTGGGGCGGCGGCCGAGGCGGGGACCGGCGGGTCGACACTCACAGGAGGAAGGACGCGACGCCGGCGGCGTGGGGTTCGCGGCCGGCGGCACCGCCCGGCATATGATGGGCGGCCTTGACCGCCCCCGTCCTGGCGCTGGTGTTGTTCGTGGCCGTGTTCGCGCTGGCCACGCTGCGCGGCGTGCACCTGGGCATCCTGATGTTCGTGGCCGCGTGCGCGACCGGACCGGCGCTGGCCGGCATGTCGGTGCGCGAGGTGATGGCCGGCTTCCCGGTGAGCATCCTGATCCTGGTGGCCGGCGTCACCTGGTTCTTCGGCATGGCGCAGCTGAACGGCACCATCGACCGGGTGATGGGCGCGTTGCTGGCGCGCACCGGCGGGCGGCCCATCGCGGTGTCGGCGATGTTCTTCGGCCTGGCCGGCGTGACCGCGGCCATGGGCTCGCCGCAGGCTGGGCTGGCCACCGGGCCGGCGGGGATGTCGTCGTCGCGTCGCGCCGGGGTGGATCCGGTGCTGATGGCGCTCGCCATCAACAGCGGCATCTGTGCCGGCGCGTTCGCCCCCACCAGCCTGTTCGGCGTGATCGCGTATCGCGTGGCGCGCGAGGCCGGCATCGACATCAGCACGCTGCAGCTGCTGGCGGTGTCGGTGGCGGCCAACGTGGTGCTGCTGGGCGTGGCGCTGGTGCTGTTCGGCGGAGGCGCGTCCGCGCGCGTTGACGCGAGTGCGGGTGCGCGCGCCGCGGCGCTCGCGGGGGAGGCCCAGGCGGCTGCCGCGAAGGCACGGCCGGGCGCGTCGGGGCCGATCGGGGTGTCCGCGCCGGCCACGCTGGCGTGCGTCGTCGGCCTGGTGCCGGGCGTGATCGCGGCGACGCTGGCCGGCTACGAGGTGGACATCGGCGTGGTGCTGCTCGCCCTCGGCGCGGGGCTGGCGCTGCTCGATCCGGCGCTGGCGCGGCAGGCGTTCGGGCGCATCGACTGGTCGACGGCGTTCGTCGTCGGCGGCATCGTCACCTACGTGGGCGTGCTGCAGAAGCTCGACGCCGTCAACCTGCTGGGCCGCGCGGCGATGTCGCTGGGCACGCCGATGGCGGCGGCGCTCGTCATCTGCATGATCGCGGCGCTGGTCTCGGCGTTCGCGTCGACCACCGGCGTGCTGGCGGCGCTGGTGCCCATGGCCGTGCCGCTGGCGGCGAGCGGCGCGGTGCCCGGCTGGGCGCTGATCGCCACCCTCGGCGTGTCGGCCACCGTGGTGGACGCCTCGCCGTTCTCCAACTCCGGCGCCACGCTGATCGCGTCGGCGGCGGAGGAGGAACGCCCGCGTCTGCGGCGCATGCTGCTGCGCTGGAGCCTGGCGATGGTGGTGGTCAGCCCGCTGGCGCTGCTGCCCGTGCTCGCCGCCCTCGCCCGCTATTTGTAACCGGCTCTGTCACGGAGACATTTCGGGCCATCCGGCTGGCCGCCGAGATGTAACCGTGACAGAGCCGATTACAAATGGGGACAAGTGCTAGACTCGCCTCCTTCGAGCACACCCCAGGTAGGAGGACGCGATGCACGCACCGTCGTTGCTCATGTCACTCTCGCTCACCGTGGTTCTGGCAGCCTGCAGTGCGGGTGGCGCCGACCGCTCTGACGATCGCCTGTCGGGCACGTGGGCGCTGAACGTTCAGAAATCCTCGTACGTTCCGGCGCCCGGTCCCAAGGCGCAGACCATCGTCATCACCGGGAACGATCAGGCGCGCAAGGTGGTCGTGGACGTCACGCCCGACACCGGACCGGCCATGCACTGGGAGGTGGCTGGCGCCGTCAACACGGATCTGCCGGTGACTGGCGTCAACCCGAACGCGGACACGTACCGGTTCAGGCGAGTGAGTCCGACGACCGTCGAGGCGCGCTACTCCAAGGGCGGCAAGCCCACCATCACCCAGACGGCCGTGCTGTCGCCCGACGGCAACACGATGACGATCACCGGCAAGGGCACGAACGTCGCCGGCCAGGTGGTGAACACGGTCGCCATCTTCGAGCGGCGCCCCGGCGCGTAGATCGCGAGTGACGGGCCTGCGGCCGTGCGGGTTCGCCGGAGACCCGCACGGCGCCGCGGTGTCGGCCAGCGCGGGGCATGAGGGTCGTAAGCTCGACCGTTAGCGGTCGTTGCCCGCCACGCATGGTCGACGCTATGCTCCGGCATCCCCCCGCGTCGCATCGGCATCGTGCATGGAGCCTCCCTCCCCACCGCTTCCCGACGCACTCAACGGCTGGAAAGAGATCGCCGGTCACCTCGGAAAAAGCCCCCGCACGGTTCAACGCTGGGAGCGTGACCTCGGGCTGCCGGTCCGCCGCATTCCGACGCCCGATGGCGGCAGCATCGTGTTCGCGTCGCGGGCCGAGCTGGACGAGTGGCGCGCGCGGCAAGCCGAGGCGGCCGCCGACCTGACCGATGCGGAGGGCGACGGCGTCGAGCCCGCGGCGCCCGTTGTCGAGACGGGGGCCCCCGATCGCGTAGCCGCAGCGCCCGTGGTCCACCCACCGCCGGGGTGGTGGCGCCGACCGGTGCCGGCGTGGGCGATGGCCGCGGTCGCCGCCGCGGCTGTCGGCGCCACCGTGGCCGTCGAGCGCGTCCGCGATCCCGGCACGCCGGCCAGCCTAGAGTTCGAGGGTCGCGAGCTGTGGGCGTACTCCGACGGCGGCCGCCCGCTGTGGACGCACACCTTCGACCGTGTCGCCAGCCGGCCCGAGTCGTACAAGCTGCAGACCAACCTGAGCGCCGACATCGACGGAGACGGCACGAACGAGATTGTCGCCGGCGTGCGCTTCGCGGCGCCGCGCGATTCCTCGGATGTGAGCGACGCCGTCTACGTCTTCACCGACGACGGCGCCGTGCTGTGGGCGGTGCAGCCCGACGTGACGCTCACCGAGGGCGAGCGGACGTTCGAGGGGCCCTGGCACGTGCGCGACGTCGTCACCGGCATGTCGGCGCGCGGCCCGCGCACGTGGATCGCGTATTCGCATCACACGTGGTGGCCGGGGTTCGTCCTCGAAGTGGAGCCAGACGGCCGCTCGCACGTGCGCTACCTGCAGGCGGGGCGTATCCACTCGCTCACCTACTGGGAAACCTCGGGCAAGCGCTATCTCGTCGCCGGCGGAGCCATGCTGCAGCCGTCGCGCGCGTCGGTGGCGGTGATGGACCTCGACGGCCCGGCGGCCCGATGGCCGGTGGACAAGGGCCCGCAACTGACGTGCGACGCCTGTCCCGGCGCCGACCCCGTGGCGATGTTGCTGGTGCCCACCGCCGAGGTGACGCGCGCCCTGTTCCGGCCGTACGGCTGGGTGCTGCTCGGCACCGCCCTCGGCCCCGAGATCACCATGGCCACCGACGACGGGTTCGGCTGGGGCAGCCTGCTCACCTTCAACGACGAGTTCAAGGTGACCGCCTTCGAGCGCAGCGACATGTACTGGCAGGCGCACCAGGACCTCGAGCGTCAGGGCCGGCTGACCCACCCCGCGCACGACTGCCCCGATCGCACCGCGCTGTTCCCGGTGGAGATCTGGCGGGGTGCGGCCGGGTGGGGCATGGTCGAGGTGCCGCTCCGCGTGTCGCTCGCCGATCGCGCCGGCGGCCTGTAAGCGTTCGACCCCACGTCATTCGACGACATCGGCCCGGTGGCGCGGCATGGCGATTGGGCGGCGTGCCGCCAGGGAGGTATTCAATCGGCGCGGAGGTGGCGATGCGTCGAGGGACACGAGCGAGCGTGTTGTGCGTGGTGGCGACGTTGGCCGTGGTGCTCGGCACGGCGCGGGTGAGCGCCCAGACCCCGGTGCCTGCAACGGTCGACTTGCTCATGGTCTACACACCAGGCGCCGTCGCAGAGTTCGGCGGGGTGGCGGCGATGCAGGCGTTCGTCGATGTCTCAGTACGCGATACGAATGCGGCGCTGGCGCGAAGCGATGCCCGTGTTGTCATCCGACTCGTCGATCTGCGCGAGATCCCCTACTACGAGCCGATCGAACCCAACAATCCGTATTTCCAGCACCTGACGACCCCTGGGGACGGCCAGCTCGACGAGGTGTTCACTTGGCGCGATGCCGTGGGCGCCGACCTTGTCGGCCTCGTTTCCCGATCGGTGCCAGGCGGTGGGCAGGCAAATGTTCCGGCGCCATCCGGTTCGCCGAACCAATGTTTCTTTGCGGTGAATCCGGGCGTCAGGTTCGGCTTCAATCGCAACGTGTTCCCGCACGAGGTCGGCCACACGTTGGGTGCTGGCCATCATTGGCTCAGTCTCCAGCTGGGCGGCACCTTCATCTACTCGAAGGGCCACTTCAGCGCGGGTCAGTTCTACAACTACGCCGATGTCATGGTCAGCGCGGGTCCCCCGCCGGCACATGTCAGGCCTCCGATCAACTGGTCGCCGATGAAATTCTCGAGCCCACTCGTCTTTCTCGACGGCGTGCCGACCGGCGTCGCTGAAGGCCAGCCGGATCCCGCGGACAATGCGCGCACCATTCGTCAGATGGGGCCGATCGTCGCCGCTTACCGCGCGGCGGTCATCGCGCCTCAGGCAGCAGCCGCGCCGACACTCGTGCTCGATCAACTCCAGGTGCTGCTCGACGAGCCTGGACGCGGGGCGACGTTCTCCGTGCACGTCGCCGGGTCGCCGTTTCCAGCGCTGCAATGGCAACGGTCGACCGATCAGGGCGCCTCGTGGGCCGACGTGTCCGATGGCGGCGGCGTCATTGGCGCGACGACCGCCGTGCTGTCGATAGGCGACGTCCCGGAGAGCATGCACCGGCACCTGTTTCGAGCGACCGCGTCGAACACGCAAGGGACGAGCGTCAGCGGGCCGGCGGAGCTGCTGGTCGGCGCAGTCTTCGGGGCTGGCCAGCAGGCGGACTTCGACTACGCGGGTTGGCCCACCGGAGGCTGGCAGGAGTTCGTGCCGAGGGTCGACTACATCCAATCTATCGACGTGTTCCTGTCGATCTCCGGCGCGCCAGGACCTGTGACCGCGCGTCTGGAGACCGAGGCGGGCGCCGCGATCGCGAGCGCAGTCATCGAACGATCCTGGCCGTTCCTTGAGTGGGGCGAGTGGGTGACGATTCCGATCGGGAAGTTCGTCGATGCCGCCGCTGTTCATCGCATCCGGCTGGTCAACGCCGGCAACACTGGAGCGGCCAACGAGTTTCGCTGGCGTGGCAGCTTGAACAATCCGTACGCCGAAGGGCGAGGCGATACGTTCGACGGCGTGGACTACGCCTTCCGTGTGTTCGGCTTCAACTCGACGGAACCGCCGCCGATCCCGACCGGCCTGCGCGTGACTTCGATGGTCGGCAACCGCGTAGGCTTCGAGTGGCACATCGACCCCGACGGCGTGCCGGCACAGGACTTCCTCCTGGAAGGCGGGGCGACTCCAGGCCAAGTGTTGGCCTCGATTCCGACCGGCAGCGCCAACCCGCGATTCTCGCTGAATGTCCCGACAGGATCGTTCTTCGTCCGCATCCGCGCCCGCCGCGGCACTCAGGTGAGCGCCCCGTCCAACGAGATCCCGATTCATGTCGGGGTGCCCGTGGCGCCGTCGCCACCAGCAGGTCTGGTGGGTCTGGCCAATGGGACTGCGCTTACGCTGGCGTGGCGCAACACCTTTGGCGGCGGCGCTTCCACCTCGCTGGTGCTCGACGTCACCGGGACACTCAGTGCTTCGATTCCGCTTGGGCTGAGCGAGACCTTCTCGTTCCCCAGCGTCCCGCCAGGGACCTACACGTTGTCGCTGCGGGCGGTGAACTCTGGCGGCAGCAGTGCCTCGTCTCACCCGGTGACCCTGACGTTCCCGACGCCGTGTTCAGGCGTACCGGCCGCACCGTCGTCGTTCCTCGCCTTCCGAGCAGACCGGACGTTGTTCGTGCAGTGGCAACCAGGTGACACCGGCGCCGCGCCGACGTCATACCTGCTCGACGTGTCTGGAGCCTTCGCGCTGGCGTTGCCGACGACAGGCCGCCAGCTGAGCGGCACCGTGCCACCTGGCACCTACAACCTGCGTGTCGCGGCGGTGAATCCGTGCGGCGGCAGCCCATTCACGGCAACGCAAACGGTGGTTGTGCCGTAGTCATTCCGCGGTGGGTCGAGCCCCCGTGTACGATGAGCCGGGCGAGGCGGGCCACTCTGACTCGCCCCCGGAGGAACGATGCGGACACTGCTGGTCGCGTGGATCGTACTGGCCGCGCCGGCGGCGCGGGCCCAGGAGCCGCCGCGCGCCGCCGACGACGCCGCGGTGCGCGCGCTCGTCGACCGCTACGTCGCCGCGCGCGAGCTGCGCGACCCCGCGGCCGTGGAGGCGCTCTTCACCGCCGACGCCGACCAGTACACGACGGCGGGGGAGTGGCGGCGTGGGCAGGCGGCGATCGTCGCCGGCACGTCGCGGTCGTCGGCGCAGAACCCCGGCGTGCGCCGCATTCGCGTCGAGGCGGTGCGCTTCGTCACCGCGGACGTCGCCCTCGCCGACGGCGCCTACGAGATCACCACCGCCGGGGGCACGGCGCCGGCGCGTCGGATGTGGACGTCGATCGTCGCGGTCCGCACACCGCAAGGCTGGCGAATCAGCGCCATTCGCAACATGGTGCCCACCGGTGCCACGCGCGTCGTTCAGGGAGGCCATGATGTCGAGCCGTGAAGCGATGGCCGTGCGAGTGGTCATGGCCGTGGCACTGGTGGTCATGTGCGTGTCCGCGCCCGCGGCTCAGGGCGCGGCCAACGAGGCCGGCGCGCAGAGTACCTTGCGCGCCATCGCGTCTGGCCAGATCACCTTCTCGGTCGTGTGCAGCACCGGCTTCTACGCCCCGACGCTGGCCGATCTCGGTCGGCCGGCCAAGGGCGAGAAGACGGGGTTCATCCTCGACACCGACGTGCCGCCGAAAGGCGCCACGGTGCTCGAGAAGTGGCGCTACCGCATCGAGATGACCGCGCCGCCGGCCAAGGCGTCACCCGCGAGCTGCAACGGCGTGCCGGCGGGTGGATCGGCCCAGAGCTTCGTCATCACCGCGCGGCCGCTGCCCGGTTTCGGCGGCCGCGCGTTCCGCATCGACGACAAGGGCGAGTTGACCGAGATCAAGTAGCCACGCTGCGCAGCGGCTCCGGCGACGGCGCCGTCCGACGACGTTCGGTCGTCGCGCGCACCCCGTGCCGCGTCCGCAGCGTGATGAGCGGCTGCGGCTCCACCGCATGCGCCGGGTCGAGCACGAACCGCCAGCGCTGGGCCAGCGCGGCGACGATCACGATGGCCTCGCTCCACGCGAAGCTCTCGCCGATGCACACGCGGTTGCCGCCGCCGAACGGGAAGTAGGCAAAGCGCGGGCGCGCCGCGGCGTCCCCCGTGCCCAGCCACCGCGTGGGATCGAAGCGCAGCGGCTCAGGCCACCACCGGGGGTCGCGATGCACGATCCACTGGCTCATCAGAATCAGTGACCCGGCCGGCATGTCGAATCCGCCCCAGCGATAGTCCTGCAGCACGCGCCGCCCCATGGTCCAGGCCGGCGGGTAGAGACGCAGCGTTTCGGCGACCACCGCCCGCGTGTAGGGCAGC
>CAYUAX010000125.1:0-14275 GCA_964442845.1 uncultured Bifidobacteriaceae bacterium
GCGCCGAGTGCCTCGACTTCCTCGAAGAGCAGGTGCTCGTGCACCTCATCTCGCCCGACGACGTCGCCGCCGTGCTGGTGGAGCCGATCCAGGGCGAGGGCGGCTACGTGGTGCCGGCCAAGGCCTTCCACGAGCGGCTGCGCGCCCTGACCACCAAGCACGGCATGCTGCTGATGGTGGACGAGGTGCAGTCGGGCATGGGCCGCACCGGCAAGATGTGGGCGATCGAGCACTTCGGCGTGCAGCCGGACGTGGTGACCGCGGCCAAGGGCATCGCCTCGGGCCTGCCGCTGGGCGTGACCATCGCCAAGGCCGACGTGATGGCCTGGCCGCCCGGCGCGCACGCCAGCACCTTCGGCGGCAACCCGGTGTCGTGCGCCGCCGCCATCGCCACCATCGGCCTGCTGCGCGACGCGCTGGTGAAGAACGCCGCCGAGGTGGGCGCGCACCTGCAGCAGGGGCTGCGGGCGCTGATGGACAAGCACCCGATCATCGGCGACGTGCGCGGCAAGGGCCTGATGGTGGGCGTGGAGCTGGTGCGCGACCGCGTCACCAAGGAGCGCGCCACCGAGGAGCGCAACGCCGTGGTGAACGAGGCCTTCACGCGCGGCATGCTGATCCTGGGCGCCGGCCGCAACGCCGTGCGCTTCTCGCCGCCGCTCGTGCTGAGCAAGGCGCAGGCCGACACCGCCGTCCGCATCTTCGACGAGTGCCTGACCGCGGTCACGAAGCGGTAGCCGCAGCCGTGGGGCGGCGGTCGGCCCGGGCCTTGCACCAGCGCGGGCATGACCCTCGCGCGACAGACCCTTGGACTCGACGGCGAAGACACGGCATGCCGGGCCCTCGAAGCGCGCGGTTATCGCATCCTGACGCGGCGGTACCGCACGCGCATCGGCGAGATCGACGTGGTGGCGCGGCAGGGCGAGTGCATCGTGTTCGTGGAGGTGAAGACGCGGCGGGACGGCCGATTCGGCCATCCGGCGGCGGCGGTCACCGCGCAGAAACAGCGACGCCTCACCGTGATGGCGGGCGACTACCTGGCCCGGCATCGGCTCGAGCGCGCGCCGGCGCGGTTCGACGTGGTGGCCATCACCCTCGACGAGGGCCGGCCCCGGGTGGAGGTGATCGTGGACGCGTTTCGGCCGGGCTGGTAGGGCGGGGGCACTGAACCATGTCGGAATGGCGCGCCGATCCGATCACGGGCCGCTGGGTGGTGGTGGCCGCCGACGAGCCGCTGCGCCGCCGCGACTTCGACCTCGACCCGGTCATTCCGATCGACGAGGCCTACTGCCCGCTGTGCCCGGGCGAGGAAGGCGTCGCCGGCCACGAGATCCACGCCGTCCGTCCGGGCACGCCGGCCAACAGCCCCGGCTGGCAGCTGCGCGTCGTCCCCAACCGGGTGCCGGCGCTGCGCGTGGAGGGCACGCTCGACCACCGGCGCGACGGCCTGGCCGAGTGCATGCACGGCCTGGGCGCGCATGAAGTGGTGATCGAAACCCCCGACCACGCCGCCACCTGGGCCACCATGCCGTCCGAGGCCCTGACGCGCGTGCTCGTCGCCTGGCGCGACCGCCTGGCCGACCTCAAGCACGACGCCCGGCTGCGCGCGGCGCTGGTCTTCAAGAACGAAGGCGTCAAGGCCGGGGCGCGGCTGGCGCATCCGCACTCGCAGGTGATCGCCATGCCGGTGGTGCCGCCGGCGCTGGCGGAGGAGCTGGCCGGGGCGCATCGCCACTACGAGACCTACGGGCGCTGCGTGTTCTGCGCGTTGGTCGGCCAGGAGCTGACCGCCGGCTCGCGGGTGATGGCCGCCACCGACGACGTGGTGGCGCTGAGCCCCTACGCGGCGCGCTGGCCGTTCGAGGCCTGGGTGCTGCCGCGCGGCCACTATGCCCGCTTCGAGCAGGCGCCCGACACGCTGCTGGCGGCGGTGGGCGCCGCGGTGCAGGGCCTGCTGCAGCGCATGGCGCGGCGGCTGGAGCAGCCGGCGCTGAACGTGGTGCTGCACTCGGCGCCCTACAGCGAGGCTGCCGATGCCGCCTACCACTGGCACCTGGAGATCGTGCCGCGCGTGCTGCGCGCCTCCGGCTTCGACCTGGGCAGCGGCACCGCCCTGAACCCGGTGGCGCCCGAGGATGCCGCCCGGGTGCTGCGCGGGTGAGCGGCGGGGGCCCTCGCCGGGATCGGCCAAGTCTTGCCCGGATCTCGGCCGTTTGTTACACTGGGCGGACGTCCAGAGGGCGGGAATAACTCAGTGGTAGAGTGCGACCTTGCCAAGGTCGAAGTCGCGGGTTCGAATCCCGTTTCCCGCTCCAACCTTCGCCCTCGACGGCCGGCGAGGGTGGACAGAGCCGGTCGGGCTCCAGATGCCCATCCCGTGAGAGACTAGCCCCCGACCGACGCTCCCCAGCCCCTTCCGAATTCGGCGCCGTAGCCAAGTGGTAAGGCAGAGGTCTGCAAAACCTCCATCCCCGGTTCAAATCCGGGCGGCGCCTCCAACTCTCCTTAGGATTTCGAGCGATGGCCCCCAGCCCAAACCGCCGAACCCGGAGGACCTCCCCAGTTCTTGCCCAGTCGCCCAAGTCCACGGGGCCAAGGTCGTGAGGTTTCGGGAGCGGCATGGCTTGGCTCCGCCTCCGGGCCCACTGGGCCCCGAGGACATGCCGTCCGACCTGCGAAACTCGCTGTGGAACGCCCTCGAGGAGCACGTGTTCTCCGTCGAAGGGTTTTACTACCTGCACGGGGACTCCAGCAGGGCCTTCCTGCGGGTACTCGCGCGACACATCTGGGACACCTTACTTAAGCAGCCAGTCGACCAGATTCCCGATACGCCTGCCAAGACTATGGCGCAACTCCGAACCGCGTACTTTGCGGCCGATTGGCCTGGTGTCTACGAGTTCATAGAGGAGGTTCTCAAGGTAGGGCAGGGCCGCTACACCACGCGGCTGCAACGCGGACTAAACCACGCTCTCACTCGTGAACTTGCCGCCTATCGCGTTGTCGACGGAGAGTTCGTTGCGATCACGTCCGAGCAAGAACTCGCCGCCGTCGCTGAGGCAAGGAGCGACGGTCGATTCGCCACCGTCTCGGCTCACCTCGCTGCCGCGCAGTCGTTGCTGAGTGATCGGAGGAATCCCGACTTCCGAAACTCCATCAAGGAATCGATCTCGGCTGTTGAGGCAATGGCCCAAATCGTCACCGGGAACAGCAAGGCGACTCTCAGCGACGCGCTTAAGGTGCTTGAGAGCAAGCACGGCCTGCATCCGGCTCTGTCGAAAGGGTTCGACAGGCTCTACGGATACTCCAGCGACGCCGACGGGATCCGCCACGCGATGTCCGACGTTCCGGCGCTAACCCTCGCCGACGCGAAGTTCTTCCTGGTGTCGTGCTCGTCGTTCATCAACTACCTTAAGGCGAAGATCTAATGAAGCGTACCGGGATTCTCGGAGACCTCATTTCTTGGGAGGATGGGGTTTATGGGACGTCCAAGTCGGTTCTCGCCGGAGGTGCGTGAGCGCGCGGTCCGGCTGGTGATGGAGCAGCGGCCGGCGCACCCGTCCGAGTGGGCGGCGCTGCAGGCGGTGGCGCCGAAGCTCGGCACGACGGCCGAGACTTTGCGCAAATGGGTGCGCCAAGCAGCGCGTGATACTGGCCAGCGGCCGGCGGAGTTGACGACGAGCGAGCGCGAGCGTCTGGTGGCGTTGGAGCGCGAGAATCGCGAGCTGAAGCGCCCAACGAGATCCTCAAGACCGCGTCCACGTGTTTCGCCCAGGCGGCACTCGACCGCTGGACCAAGTAGGCGTGATGGTGGCGTACATCGACGCCCATCGGGGCCGCTTCGGGGCCGAGTCGATCTGCAGAGCGCTGCCGATCGCCCCGTCGACGTAACAGCGCCATCGCCAGCAGCAGATCGAGCCGACGCGCCGATCGGCGCGTGCCCGACGCGACGACTCTCTCGATGCGCTGCATCGGCCGTCTCGCCGACGCCGGCATCGCGCCGTCCGTTGGGCGCGGTGGTGATGCCTACGACAATGCCCTCGTCGAATCGGTGATCGGGTTCTTCAAGACGGAGGTGATTCAACGGAAGGGGCCGTGGCGGTCGCTCGAGGCCGTCGAGTTCGCCAGGCTCGTGTGGGTCGACTGGTTCAACCATCGGCGGCTGCTCGGGCCAATCGGGGACATCCCCCCCGTCGAGTTCGAGGCGCTGTACTATGCCCAGGCTAGGCCAAGGTGGCCTGATTCAACGAATTCTGTCTCCGACGTTTCCCGGTACGCTTCAGGCTGAGGTAACGAAGATGCGCCCGAACACCTTCCTGGCGGCGTTGCTTCTTGGCGCGACAGTGACCGCGCAGAGTGACCCCACGCTCGTGTCCGTCGTGTCCGTCGGAGACTATTTCGGCGCGGTGTATGCCCAGCGCACGGTGCCGGAGGCGGAGTACACCTACTTCGTCGGCGAATGCATTGAGATACGTGCCTGGGTTGAAAATCGAGGCGAGCTGACGCAGTCTGTTCGCTGGTCCGGTAGTGGTTCGACCAGTCCGGTGGTTGCGACTTCTCACCGAGACGGAGAGAGTGTCCGGCTGGCGTTCGAGGTCCATGGCCTGGAGATCCGCACTCAGTCCGGCGACCTGGTTCCGACGAACGAAACCGCCGACAGTGTTGCGGTTGCACCAGGGGAACGTCTTGAGCGACTGGTGACAGTAAGGTCGAACCTTCGGCCAGGGGTGTATGAGGTCCGGCTCCAGCTGAATGCGGCCGATAGTGACCGCCGTGCAGTGTTTCAGCAGGTCTCGAAGATGTCATTTGAGGTGCGCGCGTCTACCGATTACACACCTGAGGTCTTACGTCGGGAAGGCTATCGACGTGTGGTGGCCGGTGACTTGGCTGGTGCGCAGGAGGCCGCCGGGCGGTTACGCCAGCTGAATCCAAGTAGTCACGCCGCGAGCTTGATCGAATCAGAGGTCGCGTGGAGAACCGGCCGGGACGCCGACGCGACAAGGCTCGTTGAACAGGCAATTGCTGAAGCCGCGTCTGGACGGGACAGCCTACTGGTGCGATTCGTCGGCGCGGCTGGAGTCGCCGCCTTCGCGAGGGGGCTGGCGACTAATGCCCGGAGGCGCTGAACCTGGGCCGCGGTTGTTGGCGGGAACGCCATCGCACTGTCCCTTGATTGTCCCCGCGCCCACAGAAACTACCGGTATTTCTCGCATTCGTCATAATGGCGAAAGGGTGCGGGTTATCGTGGGATTCCGCTAATTCGTTGATTCCACGGGATCGGCGAAAGTGGCCCGGGAGGGTCTGCAAAACCTCCATCCCCGGCTAAAAGCCGGGCGGCGCCTCCAACCCCGCTCTCGAGTCACGCCAAGGCTGTCGCGCCGCTAGCCGACGGCGACGCGACGGCGCTTGCCTCGCTTCTCGTCCTCGCCGTTGTCCGCCTTGGTCTCGTCGATGAATTCCTGCACCGCTTCGCGCGCCCGGGTGACGGCCTCGCGCGGGTCCTCGCCCCAGAACGTGGTCTGCATCACGAGCGCACCGGAGACGAGCACTGCGGGACCGATGGCGAGCAGCCGGGCCGCCCACACGAACGGCGAGAAGGGCCCGGTCTTGGACACCTCGAGGCGATAGTCCACGCCGCGGTAGACGCCAGGCACCTCGGCCGTGTGGGGGCCGGTGCGGATGGGCTTGTGCTCGGATGGGAGCGGGGACGAACGCTGGCGCGGTGCGGCGGCGGGGCGGGTTTTGCGGCTCCCTGACGCGGCGGTTCGCATCCCCACGATACTAACCCGACCGGCCGTTATGCGACGAGGGCCGCCAGCTCGTCCAGCATGGGCTGCTGGCCGGGGAGGATGCGCCGGCGCGCCTCGTCGAGCGGAAACCACGCGGCCCGGTCGATCTCCGACACGGTCACGCGCCGGCCCGACCGGGGCGGCCACTCGATCTCGACCGTGGCGCTCACGACGCCCGCCACGTCGAGGTCGCCTTCCAGCGCCCACGCCTCCACGCGCTTGCTGCCGCGCTGGCGGATAGGCGTGAGGGGGGTGAAGGGCCCCGCGAAGGTGGCGCCGAGTTCCTCGCGCACCTCGCGAACGGCGGCGGTCAATGCGTCCTCGTCGGGCTCGACTTCGCCCTTGGGAATCGACCACGCGCCGAGATCTTTGTGCGCCCAGAACGGGCCGCCGGGGTGAACCAGCAGCACCTCGAGGCCGCCGGCCGTGCGGCGGTAGACGAGCAGCCCGGCACTGCGTGCGGCCATCGCTCCGAGCGTCGCATATTCGCGGTGTGCGCGGGTGCGGCGAGAATAGGCGGAGGAGTCGCGGAGTGGGAGCGCAGGCCATCGCCGTCGCCATCGCCGGATGGGTCGCCCTCGCGCTCGTCGCCCCGGCGTCGCGCGCCACCCAGCCGGCGGGGCCCGACGCGCTGGCGTTCCTGCGCCCGTGGGTCACGGTGTCGGCCGACGAACAGCAGCGCCTCGATCGCGGCGAGGTGGTGGCGCTCACCATCGGCGGCGACGATCGTCAGATCGCGATCCTGGTGCTGGCGCGGCTGCAGGCCGGTCCCGAACGATTGGTGGAGTGGGCGCGGGCCATCGAGCAGTTCAAGCGCGGGCCGTTCGTGCAGGCGATCGGCCGGTTCTCGGAACCGCCCGTGCTGGCCGATCTCGATCGGCTGACGCTGGATGACGACGACGCCGACGACGCGATTGCCTGTCGGCCGGGCGACTGCAAGCTGAAGTTGACGGCCGACGAGATGACGGCGTTCAAGCGCTTCCGGGGGCAGGCGGCGGCACCGCGGCGCGAGGGCGCCCGGGCGGCGTTCCGCCGCGTCGTGCTCGACCGGCTGCTGGCGTACCGCGCCGGCGGCTTCGATCGCCTGGCGCCCATCGCCGATCGCCACCGCCGCCGAACCGCCGATGCTCTGGCGGCGCTGCTCGCCGCGTCGCCGTATCTCGAGCGCGTGCCGGGCCTGCCCGACTGGCTGCGCCGGCCGCAGCCGGCGGGTGTGGACGAACAGTTCTACTACTGGTCGAAGGAGTCGTACGGCAGCGGCAAGCCGGTGATTGGCGTCACGCACGTCGCCATCGTGCGGCCGCCGCCCGCGGCCGATCGCCCCGCGGCCCTGGTCGTGGGCAACCAGCTGCTCGCCACGCATTACTCGGCGGCCAGCCTGGGCCTGACGATGGTGCTCACCGCCGAGGGCGGGCCATCGTACCTGGCGTATCTGAATCGCAGCGAGCTGGACGTGCTGGCGCGGCTGCTGTCGGGGTTCGCGCGATCGACGATGGAGCGGCGCCTGGCCCGTCAGGCGCCGCTCATGGTGCAGGAGCTGCGCCGGCGGCTCGAAAGCGGGCCGCCGGACGCGGTGCGGTAGCGCTCAGCCGCGCGGATTCAGGAAGGTGCCGTTGCGCAGCTCGGCGAAGGCGCGGCGGATCTCCTCCTGGGTGTTCATCACCACCGGGCCGTACCACGCAATCGGCTCGCGAATCGGCGCCCCCGACACCAGCAGGAAGCGCAGGCCGTGCTCGCCGGCGCGCAGGCGGATCTCGTCGCCGGCGTCGAACACCACCAGCGAGCGGTTCTCGACATCGGTGTCGTAGATGGCGCGATCGTCGTCGAGCAGCCCGCCTTCGGCGACCCGGTCGGTGGCCACGGCGCGCGGCGCCGAGGCGTCGCGGAACTGGCCGCTGCCTTCGAACACGTAGGCGAAGGCGTTGCGCGACCGCTCCACGGGTATGGCCCGCTCCACGCCGGGCGGCACCCACAGATCGACGTACTGCGGGGACGCGGCGATGCCCTCCACCGGGCCGGTCCGGCCCCAGAACTCGCCGGCGATCACCCGGGCGCGCGTGCCGTCGTCGTCGGTCACCTCCACGACGTCGCCGGCCTTCACCTCCTGGTAGCGCGGGTCGCCCATCTTCTGCGCCGCCGGCAGGTTGGCCCACAACTGGAAGCCGTGCATGCGGCCCTGGACGTCGCCGTGCGGCATCTCCTGGTGGACGATGCCGCGGCCGGCGGTCATCCACTGCACGTCGCCGGCGCCGATCGACCCGGCGTTGCCGAGGCTGTCGGCGTGGTCCACGGTGCCGGCCAGCACGTAGGTGATGGTCTCGATGCCGCGGTGCGGATGCCAGGGGAAGCCCTTGAGGTAGTCGTCGGGCACGTCGTTGCGGAAGTCGTCGAGCAGCAGGAACGGGTCGGTCGCGCTGGTGTCGCCGAAGCCGAACGCGCGACGCAGCTGCACGCCGGCGCCCTCCATGGTCGGGGTGGACGTGACGTGGCGCTTGACGGCTCGGATCGACATGCTCGGGACCTCCTCGGCCCGCCTTCCGCGGGCTCGTGGCTATGATGCTGGACGGAGGATGTCTGTTTCAACGACTAACTACCTGTCGAGGGCCGCAGGCTCAGGACGATTGCCGCGCCGGCCACCAGCGCCGCCGCGAGCACCCAGAGCCCCGCCGAGAAGCCGCCCGTGGCGTCGCGGACGTAGCCGATGAGCGTCGGCGCCACGAACCCGCCGACGTTGCCTACGGAATTCACCAGCGCCACGCCGCCGGCCGCGGCGCGGCCGCTCAGGAACGCGGTCGGCAGCGCCCAGAACGGCCCGAGCGCGCCCCAGATGCCCATGGCCGCCACCGACAACGCGGTGAGCGACAGCACCAGCGACGGCGGCACGGTGGCGGCGGCCACGAAGCCCAGGGCCCCGACGATCGCCGGCCCGGCCACGTGCCAGCGCCGCTCGCCGGTGGCATCGGAGTGCGAGCCGACGAACACCATCGCGACGGCCGCGGCCAGATAAGGCACCGCGGACACCAGCGCCACCGTGGAGGAGGAGGCCGTACCCAGCGCCTGGACGATCTGCGGCAGCCAGAAGCTGACGCCGTAGAACGCCAGGACGATGCAGAAGTAGATGGCCGCCAACGCCCACAGCCGCCCGCTGGCAAAGGCGCCGCGCAGGTCGCCGTGTGTGGCCGGGGCGCTGGCGCGCTCCTCGGCCAGCGTGCGCGTCAGCCACTGGCGCTCGTCGTCCGGCAGCCACGCCGCCGTGGCGGGGCCATCGTGCAGCCGTCGCCACACGATGGGCGCCAGCAGCACCGCCGGGACGCCTTCCACCAGGAACAGCCACTGCCACCCGCGCAGCCCCCAGGCGCCGTCCAAGAGCAGCAGCGCGCTCGACAGCGGACCGCCGATCACGCCGGCGATCGCCGTGCCGGTCATGAACAGCGCCACGGCGCGCGCCCGTTCCCAGGCCGGGAACCACTGCATCAGGTAGTAGATGATGCCGGGGAAGAAGCCGGCCTCGGCGGCACCCAGCAGGAAGCGCAGCAGGTAGAACGTGGTGGCGTCCTGCACGAACGCCATCGCCGCCGACACCAGCCCCCAGGTGAGCATGATGCGGGCAATCCACACGCCGGCCCCGACCCGTGCGAGCATCAGGTTGCTGGGCACTTCGAGCAGCGTGTAGGACACGAAGAAGATGCCCGAGCCCAGGCCGTAGACCGCGGCCGAGAAGCCCAGGTCGCGGTTCATGTCGAGGGCGGCGAAGCCGACGTTGACGCGGTCGAGGTAGGCGACGACGTAGAGCAGGAAGAGGAAGGGGATCAACCGCCGCCGCACGCGGGCGACGGCGCGCGGCCCGATGGGGTCGAGCTCGACCATGGCCGGGAGATGATGGCACACGGCGGAACACCGGCCGCGGCCGGGCCGTCCTGTATGCCGAGGAGGGGGGATGGACCAGCTCACGCGTGATCTGCGGCACGCCGTCCGCGCCTTGTGGCGCGATCGCGGGTTCACGGCGACGACGGTCGCCACCTTGGCGTTGTGCCTGGCCGCCAACGCCGCCATCTTCGCCGTGGTCCAGGCGGTGATCCTCCGTCCGCTGCCGTTTCCCGAGCCCGAGCGGCTGGTCCGCATCTACAACGCCTACCCGGGCGCCGGCGTGCTCAAGGCCGACAACGGCGTGCCCGACTACGACGACCGGCGCCGCGAGACGACCACCTTCGAGGAGCTGGCGCTGTTCCGCACCGCCGGATCGACCATCGGCGGGGACGGCAGCGCCGAGGCGGAGCGGGTCACCAGCACGCAGGTCACGCCGTCGTTCTTCCGCGTGCTGCGTGCCCAGCCGTGGCGCGGGCGGGTGTTCACGGACGACGACGGCGAGGTCGGGCAGCACGAGAAGGTGCTGCTCAGCTACGGGCTCTGGCAGCGGCTCTTCGCCGGGCAGGACGGCGCCATCGGCCAGACGCTGCGCATCAACGGCGTGCCCTTCACGGTGGTCGGCGTCATGCCGCCCGACTTCCGCTTCATCGCCAGCGACGTGCAGTTGTGGACGCCGGCGGCCTTCGCGCCCGCCGAGCGCGCCGACGACGCCCGCCACAACAACAGCTGGCAGATGCTCGGCCGGCTGGCGCCCGGCGCCACGCTGGCCGAGGCGCAGCGCCAGATCGACGCGCTGAACGCCCGCAACCTGGAGCGCTTTCCGGCCCTCAGGGACGTGCTCGTCAACGCCGGCTTCCGCACCAGCGTGCTCGACGCCCACGCCGACCTGACCGAAGAGTCACGCGGCATCCTGTGGCTGTTGTGGGGCTTCGCCGCATTCGTGCTGCTCATCGGCGCGCTCAACGTCGCCAACCTGGTGTCGGTGCGGGCCACGGCGCAGGTGCGCGAGCTGGTCACCCGGCTGGCGCTGGGCGCCACGCTCGGCGCGATCACCCGGCAGATCCTCACCGAGTCGCTGCTGCTCACCGCCCTCGGCGGCGGCGTCGGCCTGCTGCTCGGCTGGTGGGCCCTCGGCGCCGCACCGGCGCTCGGCCTCGACGCGCTGCCGCGCGGCGCCGAGATCGGCCTCGATGGCGCTGTGGCCGGGTATACGGTGGCGCTGGTCGCCGTCGTCGGCGGGCTGGTGGCGCTGCTGCCGGTGCTGCGGCTGCGTCACGTGGACGTCGCCGGCGCCATCCGCGAAGAAGGGCGATCGGGCACGGCATCGCACCGGGCCGTGGCGCTGCGCCGGGTGCTGGTGGCCGGCCAGGTGGCGTTCGCGCTCGTGCTGCTGGTGGGCGCCGGGCTGCTGCTGGCCAGCTTCCAGCGCGTGCTGGCCATCGATCCGGGCTTCAACCCCGACGGCGTGATCACCGGCCGGCTGTCGCTGCCGGCCTCGCGCTACGACAACGACACGGCGCTGCGAGCCGCCTACGATCGGCTGCTCACCGCCATTCGCGCCGTGCCGGGGGTGACGGCGGCCGGGCTCACCAGCTCGCTGCCGTTCAGCGGCGACTACAGCGACAGCGTGATCCTCGCCGAAGGCTACCAGATGGCGCCGGGCGAGTCGCTGGTCTCGCCATCGATGCTGGCGGTGTCCGACGGCTTGCCCGAGGCGCTCGGCCTCACGGTGGTGCGCGGCCGGATGGTGACGTCGGCCGACCGCGAGGACACGCCCAAGGTGATCGTCGTCGACGAGCAGCTGGCGGCACGCTTCTGGCCCAACCAGGATCCGATCGGCCGCCGGATGTACTTTCCGGCCGACGTCAACGACATGTTCAAGCCGCCGGCCGACGACGCCTGGCTGCACGTGGTCGGTGTGGTCCGCAACTCGCGGCTGCGCGCGTTGACCGAGGGCGGCGCCTCTGGACGCGTCGGCGCCTACTACTTCCCGCTGGCGCAGCGCCCCGACCGCGGCGTGGCGGTGGTGGTGCGCACGCCGCAGTCGCCCGAGGCGCTCACCGCGTCGCTGCGCGCGGCGGTGCGGCAGGTGGATCCGTCGCTGCCGCTCTACGACGTGCAGACGATGACCGCGCGTCTCGACAGCGCGCTCACCGATCGGCGGACGCCGATGATCCTGGCGGTGTCGTTCGCGGCGGTCGCGCTGCTGCTGGCGGCGATCGGGCTCTACGGCGTGCTGGCCTACCAGGTGGCGCAGCGGTCGCGCGAGATCGGCATCCGCATGGCGCTCGGCGCCAGCGCGCCGGGCATCTTCCAGATGGTCCTGCGCGAAGGCGGCCTGGTGGTCGGCGGTGGAGCGGCGGTGGGTCTGGTGGGGGCCTGGCTGCTGCGACGCACCATGGCGCAGCAGCTCTATCAGGTGGACGCGATGGATCCGCGCGTGATCGCGGGCGTCGCGGCCGTGCTCGTCGCCGTGGCGCTGGTGGCGTGCGTGCTGCCGGCGCGCCGCGCGGCCGCCACGGATCCGGCAACGGCGCTGACGGATCGATAGACCAGGGACCAGGGACCAGGGACCAGGGCGGCCGGCCGCCGCCCGGCCGCTGATCGTCGCGGGCGGTCGTGATACGGTTCTCTGGACCCGTGAGCACCACCGAAGAAACGGCGGCTGGCGCGCCGTCGATGTCCCTCGACGAGGCGCGCGCCCTGGCCCAACGCGTGGACGCGGCCGTGCGGCAGGTGATCGTCGGCCAGCACGAGGTGGTGGAGCAGGTGCTGCTCACGCTGCTGGCCGGCGGCCACGCGCTGCTCAAGGGCGTGCCGGGCCTGGCCAAGACGCTGCTGGTGAAGACGCTGGCGCGCGCCCTCGATCTGCGCTTCAGCCGCATCCAGTTCACGCCCGACCTGATGCCGGCCGACGTGCTCGGCACCGAGGTGATCGAGGAGGATCGCGCCACCGGGCATCGCGCCATCCGCTTCGTGCCGGGGCCGATCTTCGCGCAGGTGATTCTCGCCGACGAGATCAACCGCACGCCGCCGCGCACGCAGGCGGCGCTGCTCGAGGCGATGCAGGAGGCGCAGGTCACCGTGGCCGGGGTCCGGCATCCCCTGGCGCTGCCGCTGTTCGTGCTGGCCACCGAGAACCCCATCGAGCAGGAAGGGACGTATCCGTTGCCCGAGGCGCAGCTCGATCGGTTCATGCTCGAGATCGCCATGGGCTACCCGACGGCGGCCGAGGAGCGGGCCATCGTCGCCAGCACCACCAGCCGCGACGAGCCGGTGGTCACGCCGGTGGCCGGTGCTGCCGACCTGCTGGCCGCGCGGCGCCTCGTCCGCGACGTGCCGGCCGCCGACAACGTGATCGACTACGCGACGCGCCTGGTGCGCGCCACGCGCCCGGGCGGGGAGGCGCCGCTGCCGGCGAGCGTGGAGCGCTGGGTCCGCTGGGGCGCCGGACCGCGGGCTGGCCAGGCGCTGGTGCTCGTCGCCAAGGCGCGGGCGGTGCTGCAGGGCCGCCCGGCCGTCTCGCTCGACGACGTGCGCGCCGCGGCGTTGCCGGTGCTGCGCCACCGCGTGCTGGTCAACTTCCAGGGCGTCGCCGACGGCGTCACCGCGGAGCGCGTGGTCGGCGACGTGCTCGCCGACGTGCCGATGCGTCGGTAACGACAGGTCGTCTCTGTGGCCGGGCCCGATCTGCAGCGTCGCCCCGAGCTGGCGGCGGTCCGCGACCTCGACGTGGCGGCGCGCGCGCTGGCCGCCGGGCTGCGTCACGGCCGGCACCGCGCGCCGCTGCTCGGCGCCGGCCCCGAGGTGTGGGGCGTGCGTCTCTATCGCCAGGGTGACGACGCCGCCCAGGTGGACTGGAAGCGGTCCGCGCGCGGCGATCGGCTCTACTCGCGCGAGCGGGTCGACGCGTCGCAGACGCAGGCGCTGGTGGTGGTGGACACCAGCCGGTCGATGGCCGTCGGCCACGACGAGGGCGCGCCGTCGAAGATGGACGTGGCGCGTGTGACCGCCGCGGCGCTGGCCACGCTGCTCATCGAGCAGGGCGACACCGTGGGCCTGTTCGCCCCGACCTCGCCGCTGACCTGGATCCCGCCCGCGGGCGGGGCGCATCACGGCCACGTGCTGGTCGACGCGCTGGCCGGGCTGGAGGCCATGGGTGCCGTGGCGCCGTCGCACGCTTTGACCACCGCCCTGGCACACCTGCGCCGGCCGTCGCTGGTGCTGGTGATCTCGGACGGCTGGGACGACGCGGCGTACGCCGAGACGGCGCGTCGCGCCGCGGCGAGTGGCCACGACGTGGCGGTGGTGACGCTCGTGTCGCCCGGTGATCGGGCGTTGACGGCGCACGGCGCGGTCGAGCTCGAAGACGCCGAGACCGGCGAGGTGGTGGCGGTGGATGCCGACGCGCTGGCGAGCGGCTTCGCCGCCGCCGCGGCGGCGCATGCCGCGGCGTTGGAGCGCGGTCTTCGCGGGGCTCGCCTCGACGGCGTGCGGATCGAGACCGCGGCACCGCTGGCGCCGCAGTTGCGCCGCTGGCTGGTCGCCCGCGCTGCCCGGCCCGCGGCATGACGCTGCAGTGGCTGACGCCGTGGGCGCTGGCCGGCCTGGCGCTGCTGGCC
>CAYUAX010000126.1:0-14241 GCA_964442845.1 uncultured Bifidobacteriaceae bacterium
TGGAAGCTCATCGGCCATGTTCCGCGTGAGCAGGTCGAGGCCATCTGGTCGCGTGACATGTCGGAGGTCGTCGAGATGCCCTGCGTCTTGAGCTTGAACTCGTCGACGTTCGAGGCCCAGCGCAACGCCTCCTCGTAGGTGACCAGGCCCTGGGTGAACAGGCTGAAGATCGACTGGTCGAAGGTCTGCATCCCGTACTGCGACGTGCCGGCGGCGATGGCGCTCTTGATGAGGTGCGTCTTCTCCTTGTCGACGATGCAGTCGCGCACGAACGGCGTGGCGATCAGCACCTCGACGGCCGGGACGCGGGCGCTCAGGTCGGCGCGCGGGATCAGGCGCTGGGCCACCGCCGCCTTGAGCACCGCGGCCAGCTGCAGGCGGACCTGCTTCTGCTGGTGGGGCGGGAACACCGAGATGATGCGGTTGATGGTCTCGGTGGCGTCGAGGGTGTGCAGCGTCGAGAACACCAGGTGGCCGGTCTCGGCGGCGTGCAGCGCCGTCTCGATCGTCTCCATGTCGCGCATTTCGCCGACCAGGATGACGTCGGGGTCCTGGCGCAGCGCGCTGCGCAGGGCATGGGCGAAGGAGCGGGTGTCGCTGCCGATCTCGCGCTGGTTGAGGATCGACTTGTGATCGCGGTGCAGGTACTCGATCGGGTCTTCGATGGTGATGATGTGCGCGTCGCGGGTCTGGTTGATGTAGTCGACCATCGCCGCCAGCGTCGTGCTCTTGCCGCTGCCGGTGGTGCCGGTGACCAGCACCAGGCCGCGCTGCTCCTCGGCGATGGTGCGCAGCACCGGCGGCAGGTCGAGCTCCTCGAAGCGGCGCACGCCCTGCGGGATCACGCGCAGCACGACGCCGATGGTGCCGCGCTGCTGGAAGACGTTGCAGCGGAAACGGCCCAGCCCGGCGACGCTGTAGGCGAGGTCGAGCTCCTGCGCGTCCTTGAACCGCTGGCGCTGGTTGGCCGACATGATCGTCGCCGCCATGTCGACGAGGTTCTCGTGGTCGAGCTTGATGTCCTCGGTCAGCGGCCGCAGCTGGCCGTTCACCCGCACGACCGGGTAATTGCCGACCTTGAGGTGGACGTCCGAGGCGCCCTGCTCGATGGCGTGCTTCAGCAGCTGGTTGATGTCCATAGATGCCCCGGCCCGGACACACCGCGGGCCGCTCGGAAGGGGTATCGGCGCCAGCGCCGGTCCCCTGCAGGCCCGGCTACTGGGCCTCGCCGCAGAACGGACAGGTGCCCGTGCGGGCGTGCAGCGGCTTGCCGCAATGCCAGCAGAACCGTGCAGCCGGGGTCTCGCGCGCCTTCAAGCGCTCCCGGATGTCCTTGCGGGCCGGTTCGCGGCCGGCCGGGCTCGTCGCCGCGGCGCTCGCCGGCCACGGCCGGCGGCCCCCGGCGTGCGGGCGGGCCGCCAGAATGGCGTCGAGCAGGTCGTGGGCCCGGCCGTAGCGGGCGCTGATGTCCGGCGCCATCGCCTTGAGGACGATGTCGCTGATGGCCTTCGGCAGCTTCGGGTTGTAGAGCCGCGGCGGCGTCGTCAGCTCGCCGCGCTCGAGCTTGTCGAGGTCGGCGGGCGACGGCGACTCGTAGGGCAGCCGCCCGGTCAGCAGCTGGTACATCGTCACGCCGATCGAATAGACGTCCGAGGCGAACACCGCCTTGCCGTGGAACTGCTCGGGCGCCATGTACGGCGGGCTGCCGATCACGGTGGTGCCGTGCGCGGCGATCTCGAGGAAGCGCGAGGTGCCGAAGTCGGCCACCTTGGCGACCCCGGATTCGGTGACCAGCACGTTGCCCGGGCGCAGATCGCGGTGGATGACGCCCTGGCCGTGCGCGTGATCGACGGCGTTGCAGATCTGACAGGCGAAGTCGAGGGCCCGCGACAGGTCGAGGGCGCCCTCGCGATCCGAGATCGCCTCCAGCGTCTCGCCGGCCACGTACTCCATCACGATGAAGAACACCTCGCCGATGCGCTCGGCGGTGAGCACGGTGACGATGTTGGGGTGGCTGAGCGTCGCCAGCAGGCGCGGTTCGCGCAGCAGCTCGCCGAAGTCGAGCGTCTGGCGATGCGGCACCTTCAGCGCGACCTTCTTGTCGATCCAGGTGTCCTCGGCGAGGAAGACCGTGCCGAATCCGCCGCTGCCGAGCGGCGCCAGGATCTTGTACTTGCCGACCACCTGGTCGCGAAAGAACATCCGCCCGCAGTATAGAGCCTCCACGCGGCCGGCCGGTGACCGGCGACGCGGCCACGTATAATCCGCCGCAGTGATCGCGCGCGTGCTCGCACCCGACGCCCACGCCGAGGGGCAGACCCTGGCGCTGGCGGCCGACGAGGCGGCGCACCTCGGTCGCGTGCTGCGGCTGCGTGCCGGTGATGCGGTGCGGATCTTCGACGGGCGCGGCCGCGAATGGCGCGCCGTGGTCGCGAGCGTGCGCGGCGCGGCGGTCACGGTGACGCTCGGGGCGCCGACGACGCCGGCCGCGGAGCCGCCGCGGCGCTACACGCTGGCGCCGGCGGTGCTGAAGGGCGACGGGACCGACGACGTGATCCGCGATGCGGTGATGCTCGGCGCGGCGCGCCTCACGCCGTTCGTCGCGACGCGGTCCGAGACGCGGCTGGCCACGGTCAGGCGCGGCGAGCGGACGGCGCGGTGGCAGCGCATCGCCGTCGCCGCCGCGAAGCAGTGCGGCCGCGCCGTCGTCCCGGCCATCGATCCGGTGGTGGACTTCAGCGCCGTCGTCAACGCCGCCGCCGACGAGGTGCGGCTGTTGCTGGTCGAGCCGGCGCTGGCCGCCGAGGCGCGGCCGATCACCTCCGTGCCGCCGCCGACGGCAGTGACACTGGCCATCGGACCGGAGGGCGGCTGGACGGACGCGGAGGTGGCCGAGGCGCGTCGCCTCGGCTGGACGCCGGTGCGCCTCGGTGCCCGCACGGTGCGTGCCGTCTCGATGGCGCTGCTGGCGTTGGCCGCGTGTCAGGCGGTCTGGGACGAGGGACGATGACCAAGGGAGCCATGACGATGACGGGACGGCGGGCGCTGGGATGGGGCGGCGTGGCAGTGGCGACGGCGATGCTGGCGTGGACGCCGCTCGGGGCGCAGCCGCCGGCGGCGGGCCCCGATCCGGTGGCGACGTTCTCGATCCTCGGCTTCGATCCGGCGACGGGAGAGGTCGGCGGCGCGGTGCAGTCGCGGGTCTTCTCGGTCGGCAACGGCGTCCTGTGGGCCGAGGCCGGCGTCGGCGCGGCGGCCACGCAGGCGATCGTCGACGTCAGCTACGGGCCCAAGGCGCTGGCGTTGCTGCGCGCCGGCATGGCCCCCGCCGCGATCATCGACGCGATCTGGAACAGCGATCGCGATCCGCAGCCCGAGCGCTGGACCAAGCAGGGCCGCCAGTTCGCGGTGATCGACGCCGCCGGCAACACCGCCGTCTTCACCGGGCCGAAGGCCAGCACGTGGGCCGGCCACAAGCAGGGCAAGTTCGCCACGGCGCAGGGCAACATCCTCGCCGGCCAGGGCGTGGTCGACGGCATGATCGCCGCGTTCGAGACGACGTCCGGCCACCTGTCACAGCGGCTCACCGCCGCGCTCGAGGCCGGCCAGGCCGCTGGCGGCGACACCCGCGGCATGCAGTCAGCAGCGATCCTGATCGTCGGCAAGGGCCAGGGCGGCTGGCTCAACAACGACGTCGTGATGCGGCTGCAGGTGGACGACAGCCCCGAGCCGATCAAGGAACTGCGGCGGCTGGTCGACGGCTGGAACGGCCGGCGCGTGAAGGGACAACAACGGCCGGTCGGCTGACCGGCGGCACGGTCAGCGCCGGCGCAAGATGGCGGCGCACCAGCCATCTTCGTCGAGCCGGGTCTCGACCGCGAACGCGTCGAGGGCGGCTTCGACGCCAGCGCGTTCGTCGTGCATGAACCCGCTGATGACGAGGTGGCCGCCGGCGACGACGCGACGCGCCAGGTGCGCGGCGTCGCGCGCCAGCATGGCGCCAGTGAGGTTGGCGAGCACGACGTCCATGGCCGGGCCGGCCTCGGCGATGTCGGCGACAGCGAAGCGCACGGTCGGGATGTGCGGGTTCAGGGCGGCGCTGCGCACGGCCGCGGCCACCGCGTCGTCGTCGATGTCCACGCCGGTGACTTCCGCGGCGCCGGCCAGCGACGCCGCGAGCGCCAGCACGCCCGAGCCGGTGCCGATGTCGAGGACGCGCCGGCCGGCGAGATCCAGCGTCCCAATCGCCCGTAGGCACAGCCGCGTCGTCGCGTGATGCCCGGTGCCGAAACCCATCGACGGCTCGATGACGACGAGCCGGTCGGGGCGCGGCGTCGGCACGTCCCAGGGTGGCGCGACGACGAACGGCCCGGCGGTCACCGCGGTGAGGGCCTGCTGGCTGCGCGCCACCCAGTCGTCATCGGGGAGATCGACCGGCTCGACGTGCAGGTCGCGGCCCAGCGCGGCGACCGCGGCGGCGGCGCGGGTCCGGTCGGCGTCGTCCTTGAAGCACAGCCGCCAGGCGAGCGGCGCTGGCGGCGGGGGAGGCGGCGGCGGGGCGGTAGGGTCCCACAGTCCACCGGGCGGCAGCGGCATCGGGGTGAGGTCCTCGATGGCCAGCGGCTCGCACTCGTCGAGGGCCAGCGTGACCAGCCCTTCGAGCTCGCCGCTGTCGTCGATCGCCGCGGCGCGCACGATCAGTGCCGGCCAGTGGCGCGCCTCAGCCAAAGATGTCCTTCACCTTGTCGAAGAGGCCCTTGTCCTCCTCGGGCGCCGCGGCGCCCGGCGTCATCGTCGCCGCCAGCTCTTCGAGCAGCCGCCGCTGGTCCCGGGTGAGCCGCGCCGGCGTCGTGCCGCGTACCGTCACCAGCAGGTCGCCCTTGCCGCGGCCCGAGACGTCCGGCATGCCCTTGCCGCGGACGCGGAAGGTGGTGCCGGTCGCGGTGCCCTCCGGCACCTTCACGGTGTGCGTTGCGTCGAGGATGCCGGGGACGATCACCTCACCGCCGAGCGCCAGGGTGGGGAACGGCACGTCGGCCTGATGGTGCAGGTCGTTGCCGTCGCGGGTGAAGCGCTCGTCGTCCTGCACGAACACCACGACGTAGAGGTCGCCGGCCGGGCCGCCGCGGGCGCCGCCTTCGCCCTCGCCCTGCAGCCGCAGCCGCTGGCCCGAGGCGATGCCGGCGGGGATCTTCACGGCCAGCTTGCGCTGCCGTTCGATCTGGCCCTCGCCGCGGCAGTCGGCGCACGGCGTGGTGACTACTTTGCCCGATCCGCGGCAGGCGCCGCAGGTGCGAGCCATCGTGAAGAAGCCCTGCTGGAAGCGGATCTGCCCGGTGCCGCGGCACTGGCCGCACTGGGTGGGCGACGTGCCGGCGGCGGCGCCGCTGCCGCTGCAGGTGGCGCAGGTCTCGTGGCGCGGGATCTGGACGGTCTGTTCGAGGCCGGTCGCCGACTGCGCGAAGCTGATCTCGAGGTCGTAGCGCAGGTCGGCGCCGCGCTGCGGGCCGCCGCGGCGGCGGCCGCCGCCGAACACGTCGCCGAAGCCGAAGATGTCGCCGAGGCCGCCGAGGATGTCCTCGAAGCCGGTGAACACCGTCGGGTCGAAGCCCTGCGCGCCGCCGCCGACGCCGGCATGGCCGAAGCGGTCGTAGCGCGCCCGCTTGTCGCTGTCGGCGAGCACCGCGTACGCCTCGGCCGCCTCCTTGAACTTCTCCTCGGCGGTGGTGTCGCCGGCGTTGCGGTCGGGGTGGTACTTCAACGCCAGCTTGCGGTAGGCCTTCTTGATGTCGGCCTCGCTGGCGTCGCGGCCGACGCCCAGCACCTCGTAGTAGTCGCGCGTGCTCACGACGCCTTCGCCACGCGCACCAGCGCCGGGCGCAGCAGCCGTTCGCCCAGCCGGTAGCCGCGCCGCAGTTCGTCGACGATCTGGCCGTCGGGGACGCCCGGGCTCTCGTCGTAGGCGACCGCCTGGTGCAGGTGCGGGTCGAACGCCTGGCCCACGGTCTCGACGGCGGTGACGCCGCGCTTCTTCAGCACGTCGAGCAGCTGGCGATGGATCAGCTCGACGCCGGCGCGGTAGGCCTGGGCCTCGGGCGGTGCCGCCGCGGCCAGCGCGCGCTCGAAGTCGTCCACCACGGCCAGTACCTCGCCGACGAGATCGGCGGCGGCCCAGTCGGCGAACTCCTTGCGCTCGCGCTCGACGCGCTTGCGGAAGTTGTCGAACTCGGCGCCCTTGCGCAGCAGGCGGTCGCGCAGCTCGTCGCGCTCGCGCGTGACGTCGTCGGCGGCCGGGTCGGGCGGCGGCGCGGCGGCGCCGGTGAGATCTTCGGAAGTCGGAACGTCGCTCATGTCGGTGCAGGGCGGGCCGCCGCGGCCCGCGGTCAGTTCTCGTCGCGGAGCAGCCGGCCGACGGCGGCGGCGGCTCCGTCCACGACGTTGATGGCGCGGGAGTACTGCATCCGGGTCGGGCCGATGATGCCGACGGCGCCGCGCCGCGCGCCGTCGTGATACGAGGCGACCACGACGCTGCAGGCGTGCAGGTCGGGGTCGGGATGTTCGTTGCCGATCACCACCGACAGTCCGGGACTTTCGAGATAGGCGTCGAGCAGTTTCACCAGCCGCTGCTTCTCTTCGACCATCCGCAGCAGCTTGCGCAGCGTGGCCAGCGACACCGGCTGCGGGTCGCTGCCGTCGGCCAGTGTCGAGGCCCCGTCGATGAAGACGGTGGCCGAGGCGGTGATGCCTTCGAGCGTGGTGCGGGCGAGGCGCAGCGCCACCGCCAGCAGCTGATCGTAGAGCGCGCGCTCCTCGGCCAGGCGGGTGACCACGGCGTCGCGGACCGCCGCCACCGGCTGGCCGGCGAACTCGTCGTTGAGGTAGTTGGCGGCCTGGGTCAGCGCGCTCGGCGCGATGGCCTCGCCGATGTCCACCACCTTCTGCGTCACCTGATCGCCGCGGGCGACGACGATGACCAGCACCCGGCCCTGCGACAGCGGCACGAAGTCGATGCGCTGGAAGATCGCCTGGTCGTCCGACGGCGCGATGGCGAAGCCGACGTGGTGAGACACCTCGAACAGCACGTGCGACGCGGTGGACAGGACGTGATCGAACAGCGGCGCGTCGCCGGCCTGCTGCCGCATGCGGGCTTCGACGCTCTGCTGGTCGCGGGTCGCCCGGCGCGCCTCGAGCAGCATGTTCACGTAGTAGCGGTAGCCGAGGTCGGTGGGCACGCGGCCGGCCGAGGTGTGCGGCTGGCTGACGTAGCCCATCTCCTCGAGCTGGGCCAGGACGTTGCGGATCGTAGCCGGCGACACCCCAAGACCGGCGCGGCGGCTCAGCGTGGCGGAGGCCACCGGCTCGCCGGTGTCGATGTAGTCCCTGACCAGGCTGGCGAGCACCCGGCGGGTACGGTCGGAGAGGGCCGCGGACGGCATCGGCTGATTAGCACTCGACGCCTGTGAGTGCTAGACGGAAGTATAGCAGAAGGGGTGGGACGGGGCTGGCGGCGGCCGGTCAGCGGCCGGCGGCCGGACGGGCGAACTTCGGCGTCCACTTGAGCGAGGCCGCGGCCACCGCCGGGTCGGCGGTGCGGCCGCGGCGGACGGCGATCAGCTCGGCGAGGATGCTGACGGCGATCTCCTGCGGGGTCACCGCGCCGAGGTCGAGGCCGATCGGCGCGTGGACGTGGGCGAAGCGCTCGGGATCGACGCCCTCCTCCGCCAGCTGTTCGTAGACGCGGGCCACCTTGGCCCGGCTGCCGATGAGGCCGACGTAGCGCAGGTCGCGCTGCACCACGGCGCGCAGCGCGTCGAGGTCGTGGCGGTGGCCGCGGGTGACGATCACGACATAGCTGCTCGGTGGCAGCGTCGCCGCGGCCAGCCAGGCCGGCACGTCCTCGACGACCACTTCGGCGGCGGTGGGGAAGCGCTCGCGGTTGGCGAAGGCCTCGCGGTCGTCCACGACGTGGACGAGGAACCCGGCCTCGTGGGCGAACTTCGCCAGGTAATAGCCGACGTGGCCGGCGCCGATGACGTAGACCGCCGGCGACGGCTCGATGGGCTCGATGAAGACCTCCATCTGGCCGCCGCAGACCAGGCCGTTCTCCTGCGCGAAGTCGTCGTCGAGCTCGTACTTGACGCGCGCCGCCTTGCGGCTGGTCAGGGCCTCGCGGGCCTTCCAGAACGCGTCGTTCTCGTAGCAGCCGCCGCCGATCGTCCCGACCGTGCGGCCGTCGGCGTAGACGAGCATCTTGGCGCCGACGCGCTGCGGCGTCGAGCCGTTGGTCGACACGATGGTGACCAGCGCCACGTCCTCGGCGCGGGCCAGCGCTTCGCCGAGCGCCGCAAAGACTTCCTGGTTCATGCCCGTGTCTGGATTATCACTGAAACTGGTGCAGCTCGCACCACGCTGCCGGCTCGGTGCCGGTCAGGAAGGCCTCGCTGGTGACGCGCGGACAGGTCGGCAGCGCCAGCTTGCCGGTGTCGCGATCGATTTCGACGTGGGTCACGCCGGGCGGAACCGGGAAGGGCACGTTGGCGCGGCCGGCGGTGGCCCGCTGCATGAACGCCGTCCAGATCGGCAGGGCCGACTGGGCGCCCGACAGGCCGAGCACCTGGTTGTCGTCCAGCCCCACCCACACCACGGCGAGCAGTTCGGGCGTGAAGCCGACGAACCAGGCGTCGCGCAGGTCGTTGGTCGTGCCGGTCTTGCCGGCGGCGTCGAGGGCGAAGCCGGCGGCGCGGGCGCTGGCGGCGGTGCCTTCGCTGAGGACGCTGCGCATCATGTTGGTGACGAGGTAGGTCGTCGCCGGGTCGGCGATGGGCCGCGCCGCCGCCGGCTTCGGCTCGATGCGCTCTTCGCCGCTGACGACGCGGGTCACCGCCGTGAGCGGCATCTGCGTGCCGAGGCGGGCGAACACCGTGAAGGCCTCGGCCACCTCCAGCGGCGTCAGCTCGAACACGCCCAGGGCGATCGACGGATAGCCGCGCAGCGGCGTCTTGCCCAGGCCGGTCCGCTTCCACAGCGCGGCGACGGTGTCGAAGCCGGCCTGCTCGGCCAGCTTGATCGTGGCGATGTTGCGCGACAGCGCCAGGGCGCGGCGCAGCGTGATCATGCCGTCGTACTCGTCGTCGTAGTTGCCGGGCGACCAGTCGCCTTCGGGCAGCGGCCAGGTCGTCGGCTCGTCGTTCAGCAGCATCGCCGGGGTCACGTCGAGGCGCTGGTCCTTGGCCGCCTGGTCGAACGCCGCGAGGTAGACGAACGGCTTGAACACCGAGCCGGGCTGGCGGCGGGCGCCGGTGGCGCGGTTGAACTGCGACTGGTTGTACGAGCGGCCGCCGACCAGGGCCAGGACCTCGCCGGTGCGCGGGTCGACGGCGACGAGCGCCGCCTGCGGACGCACCCGGCGGCGCCGCTTGGCCAGGGTCTCGTCCACCGTTGCCAGGCCCGTGCGCACCGCATCCTGCGCGGCGCGCTGGAGGTTGAGGTCGAGCGTGGTGTAGACCTCGAGCGGCGCGCTGCGCCCGGCCAATCCGGGCTGTTCCTCGTCCAGGCGCTGGCCGACGTAGTCCACGAAATACGGCGCCTCGAAGTCGAGGGCGCGGGCCGCCACCTGCACCGGGTCGTGGACGGCGCGGTTGGCGGCCTCGGCGGTAATGAAGCCGGCCTCGGCCATCGCCCGCAGCACCACGTCGCGACGGTCCTTGGCGCGGTCAGGGTCGGCGAACGGCGAGTGGTTGCCGGGGGATTGGATCACGCCGGCGATCAGCGCGCCTTCGGCGAGCGTGAGGTTGCTGAGGTCCTTGGCGTAGAAGGTGCGCGCCGCCGAAGCCACGCCGTGCAGCGCGAACGAGCCGCGGTGGCCGAGGTAGACCTCGTTCAGATACAGCTCGAGGATCTCCTCCTTCGTCGCCTGCGCTTCGAGCACCACGGCCATGAACTGCTCGAGCAGCTTGCGGCGAATCGACCGCTGGCCCGACTGCGCCTCGACCGCCATCTCGTCGGTGAGGAAGAAATTGCGGGCCAGCTGCTGGGTGATGGTGCTGGCCCCGACCAGGTAGGCGCGGGTGCCGCGCAGGTTGGTCACCAGGGCGCCGACGATGCGAATGGGATCGATGCCCGGATGCCGGTAGAACCGCCGATCCTCGATGGCCAGCACCGCCTGCTGAACGTGCGCCGGGATGGCCGACAGCGGCACGCGGCGGCGTCGCTCGCGCGAGGTGGTGACCAGCGCGCTCAGCAGCGGCGGATCCAGCGCTACCTGGCTCACCCGATCGTCGCCGGCGAACAGCCGCTCGATGCGCGGCGGCCGGCCGGGGCGGCGGTCGGCCTGTCCGGCGGGCACCGCTTGCGGCGCGGCCCATTCCGCGCGCAGCACCCGGCCGGCGAAGTCGCCCGACCGCGGCACGAACGCGACCGTCCCGGGCGCCACGGCGAACTCTCCCGGTCCGCGGGCCTGGGCGCGCTCGGCGTAGCCGAGGTCGTTGAGGCGCTGGACGACGTCGGCGTCGCTGAGCGTCAGGCCGACGCGCAGCGTCAGCGGCCGGCCGTAGACGCGCGGGATGACGCGCACGCGCTCGCCGGCCAGCCGCGCCTCGACGACCAGCGACATCCGCCCGTAGTAGTAGCCGGCGATGCCGGCAGCGACGAAGATCGGCAAGGCGACGAGCGCCAGCAGGACGCGGGTCCAGCGCCGTCGCGGTAGCCACGAGATGCGGGCGCGAGCAGCCATCGTCCGTTGCTCCGTAGCCGCTAGCCCCTGGCCGCTAGCCGCTGTCCGTCGTCAGATCGTCAGCACCCAGTGGTGCCCGCCGTCCACGGGGAGCACGTCGATCAGGCGATCCACGGTGGCCGGGCCGTAGCGGTTCAGCAGCCACACCAGGCCCAGTTCCCGCTCCTGCGGCTGGCCATTGGGGAAGAGCTGGGTCTGCGTGCGAGTGAACTGGCGGCGCAGCGTTTCGTCCTTCTTCTTCGCCGCCTGCACGACCTTGCCGTGCAGCGTCTGCAGGTCGTGCTGCATCTTGCCGAGGGTCGACCGGGCCGCGCCCTCGAGCGTCTGATCGACGACGCGCGCGGCGGCCGTCACCGCCTCGAGCCGCTCGGCCAGGGCCGCGGCGGCGTCGGCGAAGCTGGTTTCGACGGCGGGCGGCAGCTGGCTCTCGAGCAGCTGGTTCAGCGTCAGCTCGTCCTGGCGCTGGAACTGCGGCAGCGGGATGTCGTGCTTGGTCAGGAAGCGCAACGCGGCCGAGTCGACGACGGTGGCCGACGCCCGCGGCGCGATGAGCGGCATGGGCACGGCGAAGTGGGCGTAGACGTCGCGCAGCTGCCCGAGGTAGGCCAGCTCGCTCGGCCCGCCGACGTAGCACGCGGTCGGGAAGATGGTGTCCTGCACCAGCGGTCGCAGCAGCACGTTGGGGCTGAAGCGCTCGGGCGCGCTGTCGGCCAGCGCCGCCAGCTCGGCCAGCGGCAGTTCGCGCTCGCCGACGATGGCCGTGGCGCCACGGAAGCGGATGGCCTGGCGGGCGCCGTCGATGAGGAAGAGTGGTGCCGACTGTTCAGTGGGTGTGACCTGGGCGTGGTAGCCGCGGGCCTCGAGCGCCTGTCCGGCGGCGGCGGCCAGCGCCGCGGTCCGGCCCGGGTCGGCCAGCGCCCGCCCGAACAGGCCGCGCGCGAACGACTTGGCCGCCGGATCGGCGGCGTCGTAGACCACCAAGCCGTACGGGCCGAGGACGTGATCGAGCAGAGCGCCGAAGGCCTCGGCCATGCCACGGCCCGGCCGGTACGTGGCGCGCACGCGATCGACGAGGTCGGCCGTGAACTCCGTGGCCGGCAGCATCGCCGCCAGCGCGTCGACAGCGGCGTGAATCGACTCGTCGAGGGTGAGCCGCGCAATCGGCAGCTCGCCGGCGCCGGCGACATCGGCGGCGGTCACCGTGTGCGGCGTGTATTCGTCGTCGAGCACCGTACAGCGCCGGACCTCTTCCCAGTCGTGGTCCTCGCTGTCGATCCAGAACACCGGCACCGCCGGCACGCCGTGCGTGGCCGTCACCTGGCGGGCGAGCTTGATCGCCGTGATCGCCTTGTGCAGCGTGTAGAGCGGCCCGCCGAACAGCCCGGCTTGCTGACCGGTGACGACGGCGACGGCGTCGGCCCGGGCGAAGGCGGCGGCGGCATCGAGCGAGGCCGGCGGGGCGCCGCGGCGGGTGAGCTGGTCGGCCACCATGGCGGCCAGCGCCGGGGTGGCCCGGGGCATCGTCTGGACGCGGGCGATCACCGCCGACCAGGCGTCGGGGGCGGCCGGGTCGCCGGCGTAGAACGGCGCCACGGCGGCGAACGAGAAGGCGTAGTCGGCGGCGAGGCGCCGCATCCACGGCAGCTGGCGAATGTCGAACGCGAGAGCGCCCGCGGCCGAGGCTGGTGCGGAAGGGGAAGACACCGAACGGCTACTGTCGCAGAGCCCTTGCGGGGTGTCAACCGGACGTCGCCGCTCATCCCGGCGTGTGTCGCCGCGTGCTACCATGTGCGGACCCCAACCGGTCCGCGCAGCACTACGGCGAGGAGCTCACACCACTGACCGAGGACAGCCTCCTCTTCGACGGGCCACGTACGACGTACGGCCGCGTTCGCGTCCTGCACCAGATCGGTGCCGGCAGCGTGGGCCCGGTGTTTCGCGGGGAGGACCCGGCTACGCGGCGGCCGGTGGTGATCAAGGTGCTGCGCGTCGGGCTGACGCCCGAGCGGGTGGCGATCGCGGCCACGGCGCTCGCCGCAGCGCGCGAGCGGCTCCCGCCCCATCCGGCGCTGTGTCCGGTCCTCGACAGCGGCGTGCACGACGCCGAGCCCTTCGTGGTCTCGGCCTTCGTCGACGGCGACTCGCTCGACGTCGCGCTGCGCGAGTACGGGCCGGCCAACATCGTGGACGCGCTGCCGCGGCTGCGCCTGCTCGCCGACGCCCTCGACAGCGCCGCCGCCGTCGGCGTCACCCACGGAGGGCTGCACCTGCGCGACATCCTCGTGTCGCCCGAACACACCGTGCTCACGGGCATCGGCGTGGCGTCGATTCTCGAGCGGGTGGGCGTGCGCCCGCCGGTGCGCCGGCCCTACGCCGCACCGGAGATCGCGCAGGGCCTCGGCACCAGCGCCGCCGGCGACCAGTTCGCCCTCGCCGCCATCGCGCACGAGTGGCTGAGCGGCCGGCGCATCGCCGGGCCCGGCGCGGAGGGCTTCCACCTGCCGGCGACCAGCGCGGCCGGGACCGAGGCGGTCGCCGCCGTGTTCTGCCGTGCCCTCGACGAGCGCCCCGACGGCCGCTACCCGACGGTGACGGCATTCGTCGAGGCGCTGGCCGAGGTCGGCGATGCGCTGGCGCCGCGGACCAAGGCGTCCCGCCGCCGCGTCGCCCCGGCCGACGAGGCGCCGCGTCTGGCCTTCGACTTCCTCGAGGACGCGCCTCCGGCCACCACATCGCCCGCGTCACCGGAGGCGGTGGCGCCGGCAGCGCGGCAGGAATTGCCCGTCGAGTCGATGGCCCTGGGACTGGCGCCCGATCTCGAGCCGACTCCGGCGCCTGACGTCACGATCGTCCAGCCGTCACCGGTGGCCGACCTCGACGACCGCCATCCGTTGGCGCTCGATCCCGTGGCGGCGCTCGAGGCCGACCCGCCGCCGCACGACCACCCGATGGCGGACACGATCGGCCCGTCGCCGGTCGCCGGGCCGGCGCCGGACCTCGACCTGCGCTTCGATCGGGAGCCGCTCGCCGACACCTCGGTCGAGGACGACGACGTGGTGCCGCCGTCGCCGCCGTCCGACCGCGGCCGGCCGGTGATCGTGCCGCCGTACAGCGCGCCGCCCCTTGCGGCCGAGCCGGCGGACTCGCCGACCGCGGATCCGGACGGCGCCGCCGGCGACGCGGTGCTGCCGTCGAGCACGGCGACGTGGGCGATCGGGCTGGTGGTTGCGGCCGCAGTGGTGATTGGCGGGGGAATGGCGCTGGTGCGCTGGGGCACCCCGAGTGTCCAGACGCCCGTCGCGTCGACCGACGCGGCCGCCACCCAGGGGGCCGGCAATCAAGCGGGCGCGCCCGCGGCGCCGAATTCGTCCGCCGCCGCGCCAGCGCCTGCGGCGCCGCGCCCCTCGGCGACGCCTCCGGCCGCGACTCGCGAGAACGCGCCGCGCCAGGCGTCGGCGACGCCGCCGGCCGCGGCGACGGCACCAACTCCCGCACCGGCGGCGCCGCCC
>CAYUAX010000127.1:0-14195 GCA_964442845.1 uncultured Bifidobacteriaceae bacterium
CGAGGATCGCGACCACCGGATGGCCCAGCTCCACGTGCTCGACGTGGCCACCAAGGCGACGCGGCCGATCACCGCCGGGGCGTTCGTGGTCGGCGCGTTCGACTGGTCGCCCGACGGCACCCGCCTGGCGTTCGACCATCGCGTGAACAGCGACGCCGGCAGCTCCGGCAGCGCCGACATCTCGGTGGTCGAGGTGGCCTCGGCCCGGGTCACGGCGCTGGTGACCCAGGCGGGCCCCGACAGCAATCCCCAGTGGTCGCCGGATGGCCGCCAGGTCGTCTTCCAGTCGGCGATGGCGAAGCCGTTCTACTTCTACGAGAACACGGCCCTCGCGGTCGTGAACGCGGCCGGCGGTGCGCCCGAGGCGATCAGCAGCCGCTTCGACGAGAACCCGCAGCTGGTGGACTGGACGCCGGCCGGGATCTTCTTCGCGGCGTCGCAGCGGACGTGGTCGTACCTCTTCCGCCTCGATTCGGCCTCGCGGCAGATCACGACGCTCCGCGTCCGCGAGGAGTGGATCGGCCAGTCGTTCGCCGTGACGCCGAGCGGCGCGCACACGGCGTTCGTCGGCAGCGGCCCGCGCGACTTTCCCGAAGTCTACGCCGCTCCGGTCACGGCCACCCTGGCGCCGACGACGCTCAGCGCCCTGGGCGCGCAGACCGCGGCGTGGCCGGCGCATGGGCGCGAGGTGGTGCGCTGGAAGAGCCAGGACGGCGTCGAGATCGAGGGCGTGCTCCACAAGCCCGCCGATTTCCAGGTCGGTCGCCGCTATCCCCTGCTGGTCGTGATCCACGGCGGGCCGACCGGGGTGTCGCGGCCGTTGCCGTACGGCAGCAGCAGCTTCTATCCGATCGATCTCTGGCTGGCCAAAGGCGCGCTGGTGCTCGAGCCGAACTATCGCGGCAGCGCCGGCTACGGCCAGGCGTTCCGGTCGCTCAACGTGCGCAATCTCGGCATCGGCGACGCCTGGGACGTGCTGTCGGGCATCGATCACCTGGTGGCCCAGGGCCTCGTGGACAAGGACCGGGTCGGCTCCATGGGCTGGAGCCAGGGCGGGTACATCTCGGCGTTTCTGGCCACGAAACACGCCGACCGCTTCAAGGCGCTGTCGGTCGGCGCCGGCATCTCGAACTGGGTCACCTACTACGTCAACACCGACATCCACCCGTTCACGCGGCAGTACCTCAGGGCGACGCCGTGGGACGACCCGAAGATCTACGCCGACACCTCGCCGATGACCTACATCAAGCAGGCGAGAACGCCGACCCTCATCCAGCACGGCGACCGCGACCAGCGCGTGCCGATTCCCAACGCCTTCGAGCTGTATCAGGGGCTGCAGGACCAGAACGTGCCGGTCGAGCTGATGATCTTCCGTGGCTTCGGCCACGGCCTCGACAAGCCCAAGGCCAATCGCGCGGCGATGCAGCAGAACTGGGACTGGTTCGACCGGTACCTCTGGCCTGGGGAGAAGGGCACGGCGGCCAGAGGTCAATAGCGGCTAGCGGCTAGCGGCTCGCGGCTCGCGGCTCGCGGCAGGCAGCTCGGGGCGCGGGGTTCGGGACGGAGGGTGGGACGAACGCCGGGCGGAAAGCCGGCTGGTCCTCGTCTGATGGCTGATATGGGAGTCCATGTCACGTCCGAGGTCGTGATCGCCCGTCCGCGCCGCGAGGTGGCGGCCTTCGCCGCCGACCCCGACCGGTGGCCGCTCTGGCACGCCGGGATCCGGGAGCTGGCGTGGCACACCGAGCCGCCGCTGCGTGGCGGCTCGCGCCTGGGCGTCGTCAGCGAGTTGCTGCGGCGGCGGGTCACGTTCGCCGCCGAGGTCGCCGAGTACGCCCCCGGGGAGGGTTTCGTGCTGCGCGGCGTCGACGCGTCGGCCGGCGCCGAGACTCGCTACGTGTGGCGCGACGCCGGCGACGGATCGACGAGAATGACGCTCGAGCAGCGCGGTGTGCCCGCCGGGCTGCCATGGTGGCTCCGGCCGCTCGCCAGCCTGGCGATGCGGCGGGCGGCGGTCCGCGACCTGGCCCTGCTCAAGGCGATTCTCGAGGCGCGCGGCCGGCGGGAGGCCCAGGCCCGCGCCGTGGCCGGCTCGCGCATCGCCGACGAGTGAACGGCTGGGATCGTCGACGGCGACAACGCGGCGGCGCGCTGGACCGTGGAGGCGACCCATCTGGCGCCGGCCTGGGCGGGCTGGTCCGGGAATTGGCGAGTGCCACCGCGCTGTCGGCTGGCGCATGATCGACGGCATGCCGCTCAGCTCAGAAATCGCCTTCCTCTTCCGGCGGGACCTGCCGCGCCTGGTGCAGCAGCTCGATGCCCTCGACGACGCGTCGCTGTGGGCGGTGGTGCCCGGCGTGACCAACTCCGCCGGCAACCTGCTGCTGCATCTCGACGGCAACCTGCGGGAGTTCATCGGCCGCCAGATCGGCGGCGTCGCGTTCACGCGCGACCGCGCCCGCGAGTTCGCGGCGAAGGATGTCCCGCGCGCCGAGCTGTCGGCCGCACTCGGCGAACTGGCCACGCTGGTGCCCGCGGTGCTCGAGCAGCTGACGGCCGAACGCTGGGACGAGATGTTTCCCGAGCAGGTGCTGCCCGGCGGGCCGATCACCAACCGGCAGTTCGTGCTGCACCTCTACGGCCATCTCAACTACCACCTGGGGCAGATCGACTACCTGCGGCGGACGTTGACCGGCCAGGGGGCGCTGGCCAGGCGGGGATGAATGCCGGCGCTCGGTGACAGGCCCTAGCGTCCGCCGGCGACGTCGATGAAGGCGCCGGTGGTGAACGACGCCTCGTCCGACAGCAGCCACGCCACGGCGTGGGCGACCTCGTCGGCGGTGCCGCCGCGCCGCATCGGGACGACGGCCTTCACGCGGTCGACGCGTCCGGGTTCGCCGCCGCGGGCGTGGATCTCGGTGTAGATGAAGCCGGGGCGCACGGCGTTGACGCGGATGCCCTCCTGCGCCACTTCCTGTGCCAGGCCGATGGTGAAGGTGTCCACGGCGCCCTTGGCGGCGGCGTAATCCACGTACTCGCCGGGCGAACCGAGGCGCGACGCCGCCGAGGACACGTTGACGATGGCGCCGCCGCGGCCGCCGCGGGCGGTGGACATGCGCCGCACCGCCTCGCGCGCGCAGAGGAAGGCGCCGACGACGTTGGCGGTCAGCACACGCTGCAGGCGGCCGGCGTCCATCGCCTCGACGCGCATCTGGCGTTCGAGGGTGCCGGCGTTGTTGACCAGGGCGGTGAGCGGACCCAGCTCGCGATCGCAGGTGGCGAACAGGCGTTCGACGTCGGCCTCGGTACCGACGTCGGCCTGCACCGCGATCGCGGCGCCGCCGGTGGCGCGAATCGCGGCGACCACGCCGTCGGCTGCGGCCTGGTTGACCATGTAGTTGACGCAGACGGCGTAGCCGCGCGACGCCAGCAGCCGTGCTGTCGCCGCGCCGATGCCGCGGCTGGCGCCGGTGACGACGGCGATGGACGACGGCGTCATGCCAGCTCGCGGCGCGCCGCCCGCACCGTGGCGCGTACCTTGTTCAGCTCGCGTACCAGTCCCACGGCGATGAACGGCCGCAACTCGGGCGGCGCGGCGGCCAGCGACGCGGCGGCTTCGAGGCGCGGCACCGGTCCGAACTTGAGCGCCGAGTCGTGGTCGAAGCGTTCGCCGCGCGCGTAGTTGAGCGGCACCAGGTGCCGCGCCACGCGGCGCAGGGTGGCGTTGAGGTGACGGCGCTCGTCCGGCGCCGCCGTGGCGGCACCGCGTTCAGCCCGGGTGTGCCACGCCGTCCAGGCGGCGGCCAGGGCGTCGAGCTCGGCCAGCAGCGGCGCGAAATCCACGGCGCCGGCGGCCGCCTCGTGATACCTGGCCACGGCGGCGCGAATCTCGACCACGGCCGCGCCGTAATCGAACGGATGCAGCGGTGCGTTCAGGATGCGGACGATGGTCGTGAGATACACCGCCACGTCGCGGCGGAGGATCTCCAGGTCGGCCACCGGCATCAGGTCGTCCGGCGTGTGCCAGGCGATGTTGCCGCCGCAGCCGCCGACCGCGTAGTAGCCGCGCCGCTTCCGCTCCTCGATCGGGATGTTCGACAGCAGCATGTAGAGACCGGTCGGGCCGATCTGGTTGAACGAGTAGTCGCCGGCGCGCAGCGGCCGCACCCGCTCGGCGGGCAGCCCGAGTGCGTCCTGGATCGAGGCGCGGCACAGCGCGTCGGCCTCGGCCATCCACATCACCTCTTCGTAGGCGATGGCGCCCTCGCAGCCGGGCGAGTCGATGTCGAGCTGGGCGATGCAGTGGTCGTCGATCTCGGCGGCGAAGGTGTCGGCGTACCACGTCGAGCCGGCGTAGCGGCCGGTGGAGTGGCCCGGCCACCAGGCGATGCGCACGCTGCGCCTGAGGCGGTCGCGCTGGCTCCACAACACCCGAGCCAGCTCGAGCAGCGCGGCGTCGCCGGTGGCGTTGTCGCCGATGCCCTCGTACCACGAGTCGTAGTGGCCGTGGACGAGCAGGAACTCGTCCGGGTCCTCCTGGCCGCGGATCTCGACCACCGGCAGGGGGCAGCGCATCCAGCCCTCGCGCAGCCACGTCTTGAGCGACGCCTGGACCGGACCGCGCGCGAGGTCGGCGATCAGCGCCTCGCCATCGGGGTGGTTGATGCAGCACACCGGCACCGTCGGCTTGCGGCCGATCGACTCAGCAGTGGGCGCGCCCCAGATCGGCGTGCAGATGCCCTCGTGCACGTTCTTCCCCGGATGGATGAAGATCTCGCCGATGGCGCCGCGGCGCTCGAACGCGCCGACCGCGGCCGGCATCGAGAAGCCCTCGGTGAGCACGATCTTCCCGCGCACCGGATCGTCGGCGCCGCCGCCGCGCGCCGCCTCGGGCAGGTCGAACAGGCTGGCGGTGCCGCCGGCGTACTTCGACGGCACGTAGACGATCTCGCCGCGTACCGCCTCGTCGCCGGTCGAGCGGGCCATCGCCGGCGGGCGGGCGTGCAGCTGGCGGGTGGCGCCACCGGCGTCGATCGTCAGTTCCGCCTTGACCGGGTTGCTGATGTACAGCTCCGGCGTGTGGACGGTCACCGGGATGCCGAGCGCGGCGAGCCGGTCGGTGAGATAGCGCGCCGCGGCCGCCTCGTCGGCGGTGCCCGACTCGCGGATCAGGGTGACGAACCGATCGAGCAGCGCCTTCGGCTCGTCGAGCCGGATGGCCGCGATGGCGTCAGCTTCGAGTGTCGGATCCTTGAACATGGGGCCTGTCCCGATTGTGGTGGTCCTGGGTTCGGCCGCAAGGGAACCATCGGGGTCTGCCCCGCATGTCCCTCCGCGACCCGACGAGTGGCAGTTTCAGCGAGGGTCGAAGAATATCGCGAGGTTGCGGTCGGGCGTCGGTGGGGTCAGGCGGCTCACCACGACGAACGCCAGCGCGCTGGTCGCGACGCCGACCTCCACCGAGTCGATGCCGTGGACGGCGAACGAGCGCTGCAGCGTGAACGTCCACGCCAGGCAGGCGGCGAAGCCGGCGACCATCGCCGCCATCGCCCCCTCCTTGGTGCCGCGGCGCCAGTTGAGGCCGACGACGACCGGCACGAAGAAGAAGCTGGCGATGAACTTGGCCTGCTCGATGACGATGGCCTGCACGTCGCCGAGCCGCAGCGTCGCCATCCAGAACGGCAGCACGCCGAGCCCGACGATCGACAGGCGATTCACCCACACCAGCCGCCGCTCGGTCGCCCGCGGATTGACCAGCCGCTTGTAGAGGTCGTGCGCGAAGGCGCCGCCGGTCACCAGCAGGATCGAGTTGACGGTGGACATGATCGCCGAGAGCATCGCGATCAGGAACAGCGCCCCGAGCAGGGGCGGCATCACCGTGGCCGCCATCAGGCTCGATGCCTGATCCGGAAACGGCAGGTACGGATAGATGCCGCGGATGCCGATGCCGAGCACGGTGACGCTGGCGCCGATCAGCACCTGCAGCAGCATCGAGATGCCGATCGCGTAGCGCACCGTGGCGACGTCGCGCATCGAGTAGTAGCGCGTCATCTCGTAGGGCGCGGCGGTGATGCCGAAGCCGAACGCCATGCCGAACGCCAGCAGCTCCTTCCACGTGAACCACCAGCCGGTGACGCGCGGGTCGATCGAGCCGACGTACTCGCCGAGCGCGGTGAGGCCGCCGGTGTGGGCGAGCACGACCGGCACCGCGCACACCAGCGCCAGGACCATGATCAGCGTCTGGACGAACTCGATGTACGAGCTGGCGCGTACGCCGCCCAGCGCCGTGTAGAACCCGGTGCTGGCCAGCAGCGCCGCCATGGCGGCCAGGGGCGTGACGCCGAACACCGCCGAGGCGATCTCGCCGATGGCCTGGAACTGCGCCGTCAGGAGGATCGAGTAGCAGACGATGATCAGCGCCGCCGCCAGCGTGCGCGCGTGTTCGCTGGCGAACCGGGTGCCGACGTAATCGGCGACGGTGAGCGCGCCGAAGCGGCGCAGCTTGGGCGCGACGAACAGCGCCGACAGCAGCCAGCCGGTCCAGACGCCGAACCAGATCCACATCCAGCTGACGCCGGTCAGGTAATGGCGGCCGAGCGTGCCGACGAACGTGCCGGCGCTGATCTGCGTCGCCGCGAGCACGGCCCCGCCCACCCAGGGGCCGATGGTCCGGCCGGCGGCGAGAAACTCCTCTTCGCTGGTGGCGCGGCGGTAGCCCCACAGCGACACACCCAGCACGACGGCCAGATAGGCCAGCGTGGCGACCAGCAGCACCGTCGGATCGCCGCTCATCGCCGATCGCGCTCCCGATCGCGCCGGGCTTCGCGCGCCGCCCACAGGAAGTACAGCACCAGCCAGGCCAGGGCGGCGACGAAGAAGCCGTAGAAGCTCCAGCCGAAGCCCATCAGGCGGCCCTCGACCGGCGCCACCAGAGCAGCGACGCCGCGGCGAGCACGCCGAGCGAGACGCCGTCCATCAGGCGCGCCAGGTTCCAGGGCGGGGTGACGTCGGCGCCGGCGAAGGGAACGCGCACGAACGCCGGCACGTGGCCCAGCGTGACGGTGCCGGTCGTGCCGCGCCACGCGAATGCCGGAAACGTCCCAACCGCCGCGGCGCCCTCCGGCAGCGTCGCGGCCACCCGCACCGCGCGGGAGCGGCCGTCGGCCGGCGTGACCGGCAGCCACACCGGGCAGCGGAACGCGCCGGCCTCGGGCTGCGTGACGCGGTAGCGGAGCGTGTAGGTCGCCGACGACGGCGTCACCTGGAGCGCCAGCGTGCGGCCCACCGCCGCCGGCGGCGCCGCGGCCGCGCCGTCGAGCCCGTCGAGCGTCGCGCGCGCGCCCTCGAGCACCTCGAGGCGATGCTCCACCGTCGGCGGCGCGCCGTCGATCGTCACTGCCAGCGTCACGGCGCAGGCGAGCGGCGAGGTCACGGCCACCTGAACGTCCGCCGCCGTGAGCACCGGCGCAGCCGCCAGCATCGCGGCGATCGCCGCCGTCACCGCTGTCCTGCCCGCGTCTGCGTCGTCCGGTGCCGCACTGGATCCCGGCCAGGAGTATACCGACCAGCGTTCGCGCGCCGCCTCCGCCGCTCTCCGAGCCCCAATGAGGGGCCGCACGGCTCGATCCCGCTTGCTCCAGTGACGTCCCCCCTCGCCGCGTCTGCGACGACGTCGATTGGAGCACGACATGACGCTGCGCCTCGAGACCCGTCACGACCTGGAGCACGCGGTCCGCCTCGTCTCCTGGCTGGCCAGGCCGGCGGTCGGCCACGTGCAGGTGCGACTGCCCTGGCTGGCCCCGGCGGAGTGCCACCAGGTCGGCCGCACCCTCACCCGGCAGTTCAACGACTGCGGGTGCCTGTGGGGTGCGCCGGCGTTCGTGGCGGCGCTCGTCTGGGGCGCCACCGCGTCGCCGTGGACGGGCAGCACGCCGCTCGCCGCGCTGACCGCCTCGTTCGCCTCGGCGGTCGTGGCGGCCGTGGCCGGCAAAGCGGCGGCGCTGGCGTGGAGCGCGTGGCGCTTGCGTGTGCTCCTCCATCGACTCGCCCGTCGTGCGGCGCCCGGACCCGCCGTCTGAACAGGGGGATGCCATGGCATTGGTCTGCAAAGAGATCCAGGAATGGGTCGAGGAAGAAGTCTCGAAGCCGATCGAGGAGTGGGAGGAGCGTCAGGAGGAGCGCTGCAAGGACTACCCGTGGTACGACCCGCGCGGCTGGGTCTGCTGGTTCGTCACCGTGCTCGTCAAGGTGGTGCGATGGGTGGTCGTCACCGTCGGCAAATGGGTGACCCGTACGGTCTGCACCATCGTGACCGTGATCGTCGACCTGGTCGTCGACGTCCTCACCGGCCTGTGGGACGTCGTCGTCGGCATCTTCACCCTCGACTGGCGGCGGATCCTCGACGGGCTGATCCGCATCGGCGCCGGGGCGGTGAAGGGGTTCGTCGGACTGGTCCGCGTGGTGCTGCTCGGCGACACCCTCGACTTCGTCCTCGACGAGATCGACAAGGGCAAGCTGCGCGACCACGTGCGCGGGCTGCTCGAGGCCAAGTACAAGGGCGACCAGCTGCAGCAGATCAAGGACGCCATCCGCCTCGACCACGGCGCTTTCGGCCTGCGGCTGACCGCCCGGGCGATCCGCACGGTGCTCGATTCGCAGACGCCGTCGCCGACCGAACCGGGTGTACCGAACCTGGTCGTGCTGCACGAGACCGGCGCCATCAACCTGCGCGAGCTGTGCGGCTTCGCCTTCACCGAGGGCTTCTGGAACCGCAAGCGCTACAAGACCCTCAAGAAGGAGACGGTGGTCGCCGGCGGCGGGGGCGGCGAGTTCGACAACCCGATCTCGGCCGGTGAGCTCGACACCTACCTGTCGTCGCGCGGCGCCAGCGGGCCGGCCTTCATCGTGCTGCCGATGCGCGACGGGGTGCTCGACACAAAGCTGGAGGCGGCGTCGGACAAGGGCCGCGAGCTGGGCCTGATGATCGACTGGGAGCGGTCCACCGTGGAAGTGACGGCGGCGGCCCACATCGTCCACAACGGCTTCGACACCGGCGCGGCGTCGAGTTCGCTCACGACCTTCCTGGCCGACGTCATCGGCCGCACCCGCAAATCGGTGAACCGCCCCGGCGCGGTGGCCGAGCTCTGCCACCCGGTGGCCATCGGCGTGTTCCGCTACACCGACACGCTGCGCGGGCTGGCCAGCATCCTGGAGACGAGCGCCTGCGGGCTGCGCGGCAACGACACCTCGGGCTGCACCTTCATCGACAACTACCCCGACCACTTCTGGAAGTACGTGCCGATCCACGAGCTCGGCCACTGCTTCGGGTTGTGCCACGTCGACGGCCTCGATCGCATCATGGTCTCGACGCGCGAGAAGAGCTGGTGGGACTGGTCGCTGCTGCCCAACCTGCTCTACGTCGAGGGCGAGCCGAGCTTCGTGCTCGACGAGGCCAAGGCGGCCTGGGACTTCATCGTCGCCAACTTCGATGCCCGCTGTCTGGGGGCGCGGTGAGGCGGTCAGGCGCGGCGCAGCCGCTGGCGCTCGAGGTCGTGCTTCATGCGGCTCAGCAGCGCCACGGCATTGACCGCGTAGGGGCCGATCCAGCGGTCGTGAATCTCCTTGACCGGCGCGACGTTCAGGTAGTTCCAGCGCAGCCGGCCCTCGCGCCGCGAGATGATCAGTCCGGCACGCTCGAGCACGCCGATGTGCTGCATCACCGTGCAGCGGTCGAGCTCGCCGGTAAATCGCTCGCACAGCGCGCCGGTGGTACGCGGCGCGACCTTCAGCAGGTCGAGGATCGCGCGCCGCCGCCCGTCGGCGAGCGCCTTGAACAGCCGGTCGTCGCGGGTGTGGGTTGACATGTTATAAAAACATAACATAACATAACGTCCGGGACGGAGGCAGCGATGGAGCTGAAGTTCCAGGTGCAGCTGAAGATCCTGCGGCCGGTGGCCGAGGTGTTCGACGGCGTCGTCAATCCGGGGAAGCTGAGCGGCTACTTCGTCCAGACGGCGAGCGGACCGCTCGTCGAGGGCGCCACCGTGCTCTGGTCGTTCGCCGAGGTGCCGGGCGAGCATCCGGTCTCGGTGCGCCGGGTGGTGCCCAACGAGCGCATCGTCCTCGAATGGGCGTCGGCGGCCGAAGCCGGCGCCCACACCACCGTGGAGATGCAGTTCGTGCCGCTCGACGGACGCACCACCATGGTGCGGATCAGCGAATCGGGCTGGCCCGAGACACCGGCCGGGCTGTCGGCCTCGTACGACAACTGCGGCGGCTGGATGCACATGGCCCTGTGTTTGAAGGCCTACCTCGAGCACGGCATCAACCTGCGGGCCGGCGGCGCCCTCTGACCGCCGAGCGCGCTCAATCGGCAGGCCGTGGTCCGTCGACCCAGCGGTCGAAGAAGGCCGCCAGGCTGCGGCCGGCCGACTCTTCGAACCGGTGCTGGAAGTCGCGCGTGGTCGTCACCCCGCCGGCGGAGGTCCGCGTGTACCAGCGGAGCGCGTCCCAGAACGCGGTCTCGCCGAGTTCCTCGCGCAGCAGGTGCAGCACCAGGGCGCCCTTCTCGTAGACCAGCGTCCGGTCGTTGGCCGACGGCCGATTCCAGTCGGGAAAGACGAGCGGCTTGTCGCTGCCCTCGCGGCGGATCCGCTCGAGGATGGCGCGCCAGCCGGACACCATCCGCTCGTAGGCGTCGCGTCCGACGCGGTGCTCGACATAGGCCGCGGCCATGAACGTGGCGAGTCCCTCGTTCAACCAGAAGTGGCGCCAGTCTTCGCAGGTGACCAGCACGCCCCACCACTGGTGGGCCAGCTCGTGCGCCGCGAGCGTCACGGCCGACGGATCGGCCAGCAGCCGCCGCCCGTAGCCTTCCGACAGCATCGAGAACCCGGCGGCTTCCTGCCCGACGGTCTCGGCGACCAGCACCTGGGTGTAGGTCGGGCCCGGATACGGCACGCCGGCGCGCGCCGCGAAGAACGCGAGCATGTCGGCGCCGTCGGCGAAGATGCGGCGCAGCGCCTCGGCCGAAAAGCCGTCGCCGAAGAAGCGGAGCGTCGTCTCACCGGCACGGGCGGTCGCGGCGGTGAACCGTCCGGCGGCGAACGCCATCGTGAACGTCGGTATCGGCTGGGTGGCCCGCCAATGGTGCTCGGTGCCGCCGTCGACGGACACGGGCTGTCCCACCGGCGCACCGCTGGCCACCACGTTCAGGTCCGGCGGAACCACGATTCGCAGGTCGAGCGTCGCCTTGTCGTCGGGCTCGTCGACGCTCACGAGCCACTGGCGGGTCGAGAAGATGGCGTAGACCTGGCGGCGCGGCGGCTGGAAGACCAGCCCGTGCGGCGGGACGCCGTGATAGGTCACCGCGACCACGACCGTCTCGTCGCGTTTCACGACCCGGGCCAGATGCACGACCAGCCGGCCGTCGGGGGTCTCGACGCGCGCCGCCACGCCGGCGACACGCACCTCGTCGATGGCCTGCGCACCGCGATCGAAGGTGACCGACGACAAGGTCTCGGCCACCGCTCGCAGCCGGATCGTGACCGTCCCGCGCACCGCCCGCGCCTCGAGATCCGGCTGGACCCGGGCGTCGTAGTGCAGCACGTCGAAGCCCCGACGCGGCGGCTGCGCGCCTGCCGACCAGGGCGCGGTGATCAGCGCGGCCAGGACGAGCCCGCGCAGACAGCGGGCGCCATCACCGAATCGTGTCGAGCCCCAGCCCCCAGTCCCCAGCACCCAGCCCCTGGTTATTTCTGTATCAAGTAATTGAGCTTCACCACCAGCTGCCGGTCCTTCTGCGCGAAGATGTCGGCCGGCAACCCGGTCTGGCGCAGGTCGTTGTAGACCACGAACAGGTCGCTGCCCGGCCGGTGGATCAGGTTGAAGCGGATGTTGTTGGAGACTTCGTGTGTGCTGGTGTTGTACTGCGTGAGGCTGCGGATGGTCATGCGCGGCGAGAACGTGTAGTCCACGCGCAGCGACGTCAGATTCACCAGGAAGTCGCCCCACGGCATCTTGACGTCGTTGCGGTTGTAGTTCAGCTCCGCCGACAGCTTGCTGGTCGCTCGCGCCCCCACGCCGTAGGACAGCGACCGCCGGGTGCCGCCGTAGAAGTCGTTGGGCTGGAAGGTGACGCGCTGGAAGAAGCGCTTCCCCGGGCTGGTGTTGTAGGTGAACATCCACTCGTTCATGTTGTAGCTGCCGACCGGGATGCGCACGTCGGGGCGGATGTTGAACGGCAGCTCGAGCACGTCGAGGTTGCGCTGGTAGATCACGTTGATGAACGAGTCGTCGCGCAGCGTGGTGCCGAGCATCAGGTGGTGCAAGCGGCCCACCAGCTGGCCGTCCTGGTTGGTGGTGTAGGTCAGCACGTACATCGGCTCCATCACCTTGATGGCGCCGCGCTTGGGTCGGGGCGTCGGACTGAAGTAGGCCTTGGTCGTGCGGTGGCCGCCGGAGCGCTGCAGGAAGCCGGCCTCGGGGTTGAAGTTCTCCTGCACGTCGAGGTAGTTGAGCCAGATCGACCAGCGCGGATCGCGGTAGGCGATGCGGCCGTAGAACGCCATGTCCTTACCCTCGCCGATCGGCCGGCCGTTCAGCCACGGCTGGTCGGGGTTGGTCAGGGTCTTGGCGACGTAGGAGTTGATCTGGAAGCTGTTGCCGAGCGAGAAGTTGCCGTCGACGCCCATCGTGCGGTTGTAGTGCGGGCTGCCGTCCAGCGACTCTTTGTTGATGAAGATGGCGCCGACGCGTGAACGGCGCAGCACGTCGCGGCTGTAGCGGCTGACGAAGAAGTTGTCGCCGGGCCGGCTGAAGGCCTCGTCGGTCTGCACGTCGAGCACGGCGATGTTGTGGCGGCCGACCTTGCCGGTGAGCCGCGCGCCGCCGAGGATCGGCACCGGCTGGCCGCTGTCCGACAGGCCGATCCGCCGGCTGAAGAACAGGTCGGTCTGCACCGGCGTGGACGTGAACGACGCGCCGGTGCCCATCGTGAAGAAGTTCGACGCCTCGAGGAAGAAGTCGCGCTTCTCGGGGAAGAACAGCCCGAAGCGGGTGAGGTTCACCTGCTGGTCGTCCACTTCCACCTGCGCGAAGTCGGTGTTGAGGGTGACGTCGAGGTTGAGCCCGGCGCTCACGCCGTAGCGGGCGTCGAGGCCGACGTCGCGAGCCCAGGTCGTGCTGCGGTTCGTGGCGCTCAGCTCGCGGCGGCGCGGCCCGGCGACGACGAACGGCTTCAGCTTCAGGTCCCAGCCGAGATTCAGGTTCTGCATTCCGCGCAGCTCGCCGGCCAGGCTCACTCGGGTGAGCGAGTAGGCGCGCGGGATCGGCGACCAGTAGTCGAGTTCGTTCTTGCGGCGGATGTGGCGCAGGAAGTTGACACCCCAGGTCTGCTCGTCGGTGGGCCGGAACCGCAGTGTGTTGGTCGGGATGGCCATCTCGGCGGTCCAGCCGTCGTCGGTCACCTGCGCCGCCGCGTCCCAGACGCCGTCCCAGTTGCGGTTGACGTTCGACGTCGTGCCGCGCCCACCGCCCTCCCCCTCGTCGAAGATCTGCTGCTCCAGCTTGGCGCCGAGCGGCGTGGTCAGGAACATGTAGCCGTTGCGCGAGTCCTTGAAGGTGTCGAGGATGACCTGGAAGTTGTCCTCGTCGAACAGGCGGTCGGCATCGCGGCGCATCTCGGTGGCCACCACGGTGTCGCCGGCATGGTGGGCGTGGGCACCGCCGCCGGCGGTCGCGTCGCCGGGGGTGACGCCGCCGGCCTGATAGGCGTGTACGGCGATGTAGATGGTGCGCGCGTCGAAGACGATGCGCACCTCGGTGCGCTCGGTGGCGGGCTGACCGAGGTTCGGTTCCTGCTGGGTGAAGGTGTCCACCGGGGTGGCGGCGGTCCAGGCGGCGTCGTCGAGGGCGCCGTCGATGCGCGGCCCGGTCTCGACTCGCGCCGCCTGGATGAACGGGCGCTCGCGGCTCGATTGCGCGGCGGCCGGCACCGCTCCGGTCAACACGACCAGAGCGGCGAACACGACGCGGCGACAGGCAGGATCGACGGCTCGACGCATGGTCGATCCCGTACTCTGCCAGCGGCTGAGCTGGAAGTCGTAACCGGTTGTATTTGTTAAGAACGTACTAAGAAATCAGTTCTTGAGACCGAGCCGCGACCACTGCTGGCAGTAGTTGCGGCGCATCTTGAA
>CAYUAX010000128.1:0-14098 GCA_964442845.1 uncultured Bifidobacteriaceae bacterium
GGCAGGGCCGGCGCGGCCGGGGGCGCCAGGTCGCCGAGCACGGTGGGTCCGCTGGACGGATAGCGGCCGGCGAGGCGGTCGGATTCGGCCGCCCCGGCGACGCCGGCGAGCGCGTGCCGCACCAGCTCGGCCTCGTGGTTCTCGGCCAGGCGATACGCCAGCAACCGGCCGATGGCCAGCGAGTCTTCCGGCGTCCACGGCGCCGGCATCACGCCCAGCAGCTGGAACTCGGGCGGCCGATGCCGCCCGGCCAGGCCGGCCATCGCCGCGTTGACGCCCTCGGCGTAGCGCTGGAGCGCGCCGCGGGCCGGCGCGCCGAGCCGGCGCCACTCGGCGGCGGCGGCGGGTCGCACCTGCAGCGTGAGCATCCGTCGATCGACCGGCAGCGCCGCTTCGCCGAGGATCTCGGCGAGCCGTCCGTAGGCGGCGCGGCGATAGAGTTCCATCTGCCACAGCCGATCGCGCGCGTGCAGGGCGCCGGCCATGAACCAGGCGTCCTCGATGTCGCGGGCGTAGACGTGCGGCACGCCGTGGGTGTCGGCCACGACCTCGACCGGACTGCGCAGGCCAGGCAGGCGCCACGCGGCGTCCAGGGACGGAATGGAACTCCTGACCCACCACCAACCGGCGCCGAGCGCGGCGATGACAAGCAGGACGAGTGCGACCATCAGTCGCGTGATGACCCGGCGAACGCTCTTCCTCACACCACTCCTCACGGCCTTGCCCGGTAATTGGCCGTTCGACTAGGATGGGGGGCTGTCGTCACCCGACTGCGAGCGTCCTAAAGCTTACAGCCATGACAGACTGCAACGCCATACGCGCGGGAGAAGAACCGTGATCGAGGTGCAGCACCTCACCAAGCGCTACGGCCCGTTCACGGCCGTGGACGACGTGAGCTTCAGTGTCGGCTCGGGGGAGATTCTCGGCTTCCTCGGCCCCAACGGCGCGGGCAAGACCACGACGATGCGTGTCATCACGGGCTACATGCCGGCCTCCGAGGGCTCGGTGACCGTGGCCGGACACGACGTGTTCGGCGCGCCGCTCGAAGCCAAGAAGCGTACCGGCTACCTGCCCGAGACACCGCCGCTCTACCCCGACATGACGGTGCGCGACTACGTCACCTTCGTGGCCCGGCTGAAGGGCGTGCCGTCGCGCGAGGTGCGCGGCCGCGTCGACGAGGTGATGAAGCGCACGCACATCGCCGACATGGCGGCGCGGCACTGCGGCAAGCTCTCCAAGGGCTACAAGCAGCGCGTCGGCCTGGCCCAGGCGCTGATCCACAACCCCGACGTGCTGGTGCTCGACGAGCCGACCGCCGGCCTCGACCCCAAGCAGATCATCGAGGCGCGGCAGCTCATCAAGGAGCTCGGCGGCAGCCACACGGTGGTGCTGAGCACGCACATCCTGCCCGAGGTCTCGCAGACCTGCCAGCGCGTCGTCATCATCAACAAGGGCAAGGTCGTCGCGGTGGACACGCCCGACAACCTGACCGCGCGGCTGCGCGGCAGCGAGACCATGCTGCTGCAGGTGCACGCGCCCGGCGCCGACGTCGCGGCGGCGCTGGCCGGCGTCGCCGGCGTGACCCGCGCCCAGGGCACGGCCGGCGACAACGGCGTGATCACCGTCGAGGTGGACAGCGAACGCGGCCGCGACGTGCGGCGCGACCTGGCCGCCGCCGTGGTGACGCGCGGCTGGGGCCTGCTCGAACTGCGGCCGATGCGCATGAGCCTCGAGGACATCTTCCTGAGCCTCACCACCGAGGACGCCGATGGCGCCGCCGAGCCCGCCGCCGCGCCGACGGAGGCCGCCGATGCGTAATATCGTCACCATCGCCCGCAAGGAACTGCAGGCGTACTTCGCCTCGCCGATCGCCTACGTCGTGATCGGCTTCTTCGCGCTGTTGTTCGGCTACTTCTTCTACACGCTGCTCTGGTACTTCGAACGGCAGAGCATGCAGGTGGCGATGGGCAGCGGCATGACCATGAACCTGAACCAGATGCTGATCGGTCCGGTGTTCATGAACGTCAGCGTCATCGTGCTGTTCGTCATGCCGATGATCACCATGCGCACGTATGCCGAGGAGAAGCGCTCGGGTACCATCGAGCTGCTGCTGACTTCGCCGATCACCGACTGGCAGATCATCCTCGGCAAGTTCTTCGGCGCGCTGGCGCTCTACGCCGTGATGCTGGCCGTCACCTTCGTCCACATCGGCATCCTGTTCTGGTACGGCGATCCCGAGTGGAAGCCGGTGGCCACCGGCTACCTCGGGCTGCTGCTGATGGGCGCCTGCTTCATCTCGGCCGGGCTGCTGATCTCGAGCCTGACCAAGAACCAGATCGTCGCCGGCATGGTCACCTTCGCGGTGTTCCTGCTGCTCTGGGTGATCAACTGGATCGGCCAGTCGTTCGGACCGACCGGCCAGGCGATCGTCTCGCACCTGTCGATCACGGAACACCTCGACGACTTCGCGCGCGGGATCATCGACACCAAGCACCTGGTCTACTACGCGAGCTTCATCGTGTTCGGGCTCTTCCTCACGGCCAAGTCCGTGGACAGCGAACGGTGGCGGGGCTGATGGCGACCAAGATTGCAGCGGTTCTCGGCTGGCTGGGCACGGCCCTGGTGGTCGTCGCCCTCGGTCTCTGGTACGTGAAGCCGGAGTGGGAGGAGTACCGGCGCTACATCGCCTGGGCCGGCCTGGCCACCATCCTGGTGTACCTGGTCGCGCAGTGGCGCGAGTCGCAGCAGGGCCACAGCGCGCGGTCGGCCAAGCTCGGCGCGCTGTCGGTGGTGAGCATCGTCGCCGTGCTGGCGCTGCTCGCCGGCCTCAACTACCTGGGCGTGCGGCAGAACAAGCGCTGGGACCTGACCGCCAACCAGGTGTTCAGCCTGTCGGAGCAGACCCTCAAGGTGCTGCAGGGGCTCGACTCGCCCGCCACGCTGACCGTCTTCGATCAGGCGGCGCAGTTCGACCGTTTCCGCGATCGGCTCGAGGAGTACACCTACCAGACCAAGCAGTTGACGGTGGACTACGTCGACATCGACCGCCAGCCGGCCCGCGCCAAGGCCGCCAACGTCCAGACCGCCGGCACGATGGTGCTCGAGTACAAGGGCCGCACCGAGCGCATCACCACCCTCGAGGAGCAGGACATCGCCAACGCCTTCATCAAGGCGACGACCGGCGAAGCCCGCAAGGTCTACTTCACCGCCGGCCACGGCGAAAAGGACCCGACGGTCGGCGAGCGCACCGGCTACAGCTCGGTGGCACAGGCGCTGACCAGCGACAACTACGCCACCGAGAAGCTGGTGCTGGCGCAGTCGCCCACGGTGCCCGCCGATGCCACCATGGTGATCGTCGCCGGCCCGCGCACCGACTTCTTCCCGCCGGAGATCGACGCGCTGAAGGCGTACCTCGGCCGCGGCGGCAAGCTGATGATCCTGCTCGACCCGCCCGACAAGCCGGGCGCGCCGCCGCTCACCAATGTCGTGGCGCTGGCCAACGAGTGGGGTATCCAGGTCGGCGATGACGTGGTGGTGGACGCGTCGGGGGTCGGCCAGATGTTCGGCGGCGACGCCTCGGTGCCGGTGGCGGCCAACTATCCCGGCCACGCCATCACCGACCGCTTCAACCTGATGACGGCGTTTCCGATGGCGCGGTCGATCACGGCGCCGTCGGAGGGCGTGAACGGCCGCACCGCCACGGCGTTCGTCGAGACCAGCGCGCAGAGCTGGGCCGAGAAGGATCTGGCCGGGCTCACCAGCGGCCAGCAGGTGACCCTCGACGCCGACAAGGGCGACCGGCAGGGCCCGATCGCGCTGGGCGCGGCGGTGTCCGCTGCGGCCACCAGCGCCCCGACGCCGCCGGCGCCGGCGGAGGGCCAGGCGGCGCCGCCCACGCCCGAGACACGCGTGGTCGTGGTCGGCGATTCCGACTTCGCCGCCAATTTCGGCCTCGGCATCCAGGGCAACCGCGACCTGTTCATGAACGCGGTCAACTGGCTGGCCCAGCAGGAGGGCCTGATCGCGGTGCGGCCGCGCGCCCCCGAGGATCGCCGTCTGACGATGACGGCCGATCAGCTCAACCGCGTCTCCCTGCTGTCGATCTTCCTCATCCCGGGGCTGATCTTCGGCACGGGGATCTATTCGTGGTGGCGTAGGAGGTAAGCAGGCGATGCGCGGCGTCTGGTCGACTTTGGCGCTGGTCCTGGCCGCGGCCGGCCTCGGCGCCTACATCTACTTCGTCGATTCGGAGCGGCCCGAGACCGAGGCCAAGGCCAAGGTCTTCGCCGTCGAGGCCGACGCCATCGAGGAGATCCGCGTCGTCGCCAAGGGCGAGACGTCGCTGCTGCGCAAGAGCAACGGCACGTGGGCGATGGTCGAGCCGATCGCCACCGACGTCGACCAGAACGAAGTGTCGGCCCTGGTCAGCGGCCTGGCCGGCCTCGAAGAGAACCGCGAAGTCGAGCCCAACGCCGCCAACCTGGCCGAGTTCGGGCTGGCCGAACCCAAGGCCGACATCTCGTTCAAGGCGGCCGGCGGCGTCGCTGGCCGCGTGCGGCTCGGCGACCAGACGCCCACGGCCGGCGACATGTACGCCGTGAAGGACGACGGCAGCCGCGTGTTCCTGGTCGCCACCTTCACCGAGAACACGCTGGCGCGCAGCTCGTTCGACCTGCGCGACAAGCGGGTGCTGCGCTTCGAGCGCGACAAGGCCGACGGCCTCGAGATCACCAACGCCACCGGCACCATCGTGTTGAATCGCGCCGACTCGGTGTGGCGCCTCACCGGCCCGACCTCCGCGCGCGGCGATTACGGCGCCATCGAGGGCGTGCTGACCAAGCTCTCGACGACGATGATGGCGGCCATCGCCGCCCCCGAGGTGAAGGACCCGGTGACCTGGGGCTTCGACAAGCCGGTGGCCACGGTGGTGGTCAAGACCGGCAGCAGCGCCGCGACGCTGGTGCTGGGCACGACCGTCGCCGGGAAGGCGTTCGCGCGCGACCTGTCGCGGGCGATGGTCTTCACGGTGGACGAGTCGATGGTCACCGACATGATCCGCCCGGCCGCCGAGTACCGCCGCAAGGAGGTGTTCGACGCGCGCGGGTTCTCCGCCCGCGAGGTGGTGCTGACCCGCGGCGCCCAGACGGTGACGCTGGCGAAGGTCAAGGGCGCGGGCGAGAACGCCGCCGAGAAGTGGACCGTGACGGTGGCTGGTGACGGCGCCTTCGCCACCCGCGACGCCGACGCCGCCGCCGCCGACGACCTGCTGACCAAGCTGACCGGGCTGCGCGCGACCACCTTCGCGTCAACGGCCCCGGCCGGCGCCACGCCGGTGCTCCGCGCCGCGATTCAGTTCGACGAGAAGTCGCGCGAAGAGGTGGCCTTCGCCCGCCAGGGCACGACGGTCGCCGCGACCCGCGCCGACGAGGCCGGCACCGCCACGCTGGAAGCGCCGCCGTTCGACGAGGTGCTCAAGGCCGTCGACGCGGTGATCGCCCCGCCGGCACCGCCGACGCCGCCCGCGGCCACGCCGGACGCGGCGACACCCGAGAAGAAGCAGTAATGGCGCGGGCGGGACTCTGGGCGTACGCGCTCGGGGGCCTGCTCGTCGCTGGTTGCGCCACGCGCCCGGGCGGCACCCCGCCGTTGCCGGCGCCTGCCCCGGTTGCGGTCGAACCGACGCCGGCGGCTCCCCCACCGATGTCGCGCGCCGCGGTCCTGACCGCCGCCCTCGACGCCGAGTTCTCGCAGCCGGCGTTCGCCCGCGCGCAGACGGCCCTCGTCGTCCAGTCGCTCGCCACGGGCGAGACGCTCTATCGCCGCAACGGCGCCACGTGGCTCGTGCCGGCCTCGACGATGAAGGTCCTGACCTCGGTGGCGGCGGCCGAACGGCTCGGCTGGGGCTACCGCTTCGAGACGCGGCTCTACGGCACCGGCCCGGTCGTGGACGGCACGCTGCGCGGGGACCTGCTGGTGGTGGGCAGCGGCGATCCGTCGATCAACCCGCGCCACCCCTCGCGGGTGGACGCGTTCGATGACTGGGCGCGGCGCCTGAAGGCCCTCGGCGTGCGTCACATCGCCGGCCACGTCGTCGGCGACGACGGCGCCGTCGAGCAGCCCGGCTGGGGGATCGGCTGGGCCTGGGACGACCTGATCGAGGGCTACGGCGCCGCCTACGGCGCGCTGCAGTACCACGAGGGCGAGGTGCGGATCACGATCGGACCCGGCTGGACGCCGGGCACGCCGGCCGTGCTGTATGCGTCGCCGGCCAACCACGGCCTGTTCCTGGTCAACGAGGCGATCACCGCCGGTGAACGCGGCGACGGCTGGCTGGCGTTGTCTCGCGATCCGGGCACGCGATTCGTCACCGTGACCGGCCGCGCGCCGATCGGCGCGGCGCCGCGCTCGGCGATCACCAGCGTGGCCAACCCCACCCTGTTCTTCGTCGAAGAGCTGCGCGCCGTGCTGCTGCGCCACGGCATCGTCGTGGACGGCGCCGCCGCCGACATCGACGCCCTGAGCGACCGGCCGCGCGCCGATGAAGGCTGGTTGCTGTTCGTGGACGAGTCGCCGCCGCTCGTCGAGCTGGTGGACGTGACGCTCAAGTGGAGCCGCAACGAGTACGCCGAAGCGCTGCTGATGGCGCTGGATCCCGAGCCGCCGGCGCGCGCCGCCGAGGCGCTGCCGCGCCTGCGCGAGACGCTCGACCGGCTCGGCGTGGACCCGGGCAGCTACAGCACCCGCGACGGCTCGGGCCTGTCGCGCAACGACTACCTGTCGGCGGACGCGCTGGTCGCGACCCTGCGCGGCGCGTGGACGCGGCCGCACCTGCGCGACACGCTGGCGGCCACGCTGCCCGAGGCCGGCCGCAGCGGCTCGCTGGCCGACCGCCTGCGCGGCACGCCGGCCGAGGGCCGCGTGCGCGCCAAGACCGGCTCGATGTCGAACGTGCGCTCGCTGGCCGGCTACGTCGAGACCGCGGCCGGGGAGCCGCTGGTCTTCGCCTTCCTCGTCAACGGCTTCGACGTCGGCGCCGCCGCCATCGACGCCCGGGTGGACGCGATGCTCCTGGCGATGGTCGCGTTGGCGCCGGCGGCGCCGACACCGGCGCCATGACGCGCACCGGGCGCGGCCTGGCCGTGGCCACGCTGTTCGCCGCGCTCACGGTGGCGATGGCGGCGCCGTGGTCGCTGCATCCCGCGACGCGGGTGCTCGTCGACAACCCCGACACGCATCTATACATGTGGACGCTCGGCTGGGACGTCCACGCGCTCACGACGGCGCCGTGGCGGATCTTCGACGCCAACATCTTCCATCCCGCACCGAACACCCTGGCCTACTCCGAGAACCTGATCGGCTCGGCGCTGCTCGCGGCGCCGATGCTCTGGCTCACCGGCGACCTCGTGCTGACGTTGAACCTGGTGTCGCTGCTGTCGTGCGCGCTGTGCGGCGTGGGCACCTACGTGCTGGCCCGGCGTTTGGGGCTCTCGCCGCCGGCGGCGATCGTCGCCGGTCTGGTGTTCGCGTTCGCGCCGATGCGCTTCTTCCGCATGAGCCAGATGCACCTCAACGCCGTGCAGTGGCTGCCGCTGGGCCTGGCCGGCCTGCACGGCTACCTCGACACCGGCCGGCGGCTCGACCTGCGGCTGGCGCTCGTCTGCTTCAGCCTGCAGGCGCTGGCCACCGGGCACGGCGCGGTGTTCCTCGCGGTGTCGATGGCGGCGCTCGTCGCCTTCCGCCTGGCCCACGGCGCCCCGCTGGCGCCGGCGCGGCGGCTGCGCGATGCCGGCCTCGCCGGGCTGCTGGCGGTGCTGCCGGCGCTGCTCGTGCTGCTGCCCTATCGACGGGCGCAGACCGAAGCGGGTCTGCGCCGATCGCTCGAGAACTGGACGGTGACGCCGGCGAGCTACCTGGCCACGCCGTCGCACGTGGACGGCTGGCTGTGGTCGCTGGTGAGCGATGTGCGGCCCAACGACAGCGCCAACGCGTTCCTGTTCCCCGGCGTGCTGGTGCTGGCGCTCGCCGCCGCCGCGATGCTGCCGGCGGCCACCGCGGACGCCGGTGTGCGGCGCCGCGACGCGGCGTTCTACGGCCTGCTCGCGGCCCTGAGCGTGCTGCTGTTCGTGGACGGGCCGCTGGCGTTGTGGCCGTGGGTGTACTCGTGGCCCGGCTTCAACTTCATCCGCGTGCCGTCGCGGTTCGCGATCGTCACGGCGCTGGCGCTGGCGGTGCTCGCCGGCATCGGTCTGGAGCGCCTCACGGCGCGGTGGCCGCCGCGACCGCCGGCTTGGCCAGCGGCGCTGGCCGGACTGCTGCTGCTCGGCGAGTTCTCGGCGCATCCGTTCGCCGGCACCGACTACCGGCTCGAGGTGCCGCCGGCCGACCGCTGGCTGGCGGCCCAGCCCCGCCCGTTCGTGGTCGCCGAGATGCCGGTGCCGCCGCCGACGCGCTCCGGCCCGTACGAGCGCTTCCAGACCGCGGCCATGCTGCACACGTCCGTCCACTGGCAGCCGACCGTGCACGGCTACAGCGGCATCCGCCCGCCCTGGCACGACGCGCTGGCGGCGACGATGCAGGGCTTCCCCGACGACGCCAGCCTGACCGCGCTGCGCGAGGCCGGGGTGACCCACGTGATCGTCCACGGCGGCAACTACGCGCCGCCCGAGCGCGCGGCGATGGCCGAGCGGATGCGGCAGACGCCGGCGCTGCGCCTGGCGTTCGCCGACGGCGACGACGCGGTCTACGCCCTCGGCCTGGCGGCGCGCTGACCTGGGCTCTACCCGACCAGGCCGCCGAGCAGCGCCGCCATCACGAACCCCACGGCGCCGACGACGAAGGCCCCGGCCATGCCCACGGCGAACGGCTTCAGGCCGACGCCCTTGAACACCGCGATGCTGGTGTTGAGGCCGACGGCGGCCATCGCCGTGCCGAGCAGCCACCGCGCGCCGATGGTGTCGCCGAGCAGCGCGGTGATCGCCGACCAGGTGGCGCGGTCCCACAGCCCCAGGGCGCGCCCGCCGGCGTCGAGGCCGGCGTCGCCGATCGAGCGGACGATGGCCATGGCCACGAAGCCGAGGACGAACGTCGGCACCAGCGATCGCCACGACAGCGCGCGGCGCGGCTGGCCGGCGGCGCCGCCGTCGCGGACGTGGCGCCACGTGAGCAGCGGGATGACCGCGGCCAGGAACAGGTTGCGGGTCAGCTTGGTGACGGTGGCGACGCGCAGCACGACGTCGTCGGCGTAGATTTGGCGGTAGGTGAGCGCGGCGCCGACCACCTGCGAGGTGTCGTGCACCGCGGTGCCGAGGAACAGCCCGATGGCCGCCGAGCCGGGCAGCAGCGCATGCGCGAGGTAGGGATAGACGAGCATCCCGAACAGCCCGAACGCCACGACGTTGGCCACCGCGTAGGCGACCTCCCGTTCGTCGGCGTCGATGGCGGGGGCCGTGGAGACGATGGCGGTGACGCCGCAGATGCTGGTGCCGGCGGCGATGAGCGTGCCGAGCCGCGGCGGCAGGCCGAGCTTCCGGTTGAACCACGTCACGAACACCAGCCCGGTGCCGATCGCCGCCAGCACTACCGGAATACCGGCCACGCCGAGCCGGGCCATTTCGATCACGCTCAGCTTCACGCCGACCAGCACGATGCCGAGGCGCAGGATCGTGGTGGTGCACACCTTGAGGCCTGGACCGAGCGCCGCCGGCAGCCGCACGGTGTTGCGCAGGACGAGGCCGAGGACGATGGCGACCGGCACACCGGAAATCGGGCTGGCGCCGGTGAGGCCGCGCGCCGCCAGCAGCGCCCGGCCGACCGACTCGGCCAACTCGAAGCCGACGAACATCACCGCCGCCGACGCCAGCACGCCGGGCAGGAGCGCGACCAGGCGGGTCATGCCAGCAGCCACGTGCCGCCGACGACGACGGCCGCGATCGACGACGCACACAGCAGCCAGCGGCGGGCCGTGGGGCCAGAGACCGCGGGCAGGTGGCGGAGCGCGCCGATCACCGCCGCCACGCCGCTCATCGCCGCCACGGCGCCGACGCCGAACGCGGCCAGGTACACGGCGCCCTCGAGGCGCGATGCGAAGGCCAGCGTCGGCAGCACGCCGAACAGGTGGGAGCTGCCGGCGAGGCCGTGCAGGGTCCCCATGCCGAACGACGCGCCGGCGGCCGCGTGGTGGTGCTGGTGGGCATCGCGGGCGCGCCACAGTCCCCAGGCGCCGACGGCGACGAGCGCCGCGCCGACCAGCCGCTCGCTCCACGCCGACAGGGCCTCGAGCGGCAGCAGCTCGCGGAACACCAGCAGCAGCGCGCCGACGAGCAGTACGCCGGCGGTATGGCCGACGCCCCAGGTGAACCCGGTGCGCCACACCCGGCGATCGGCCCCGGCGGCCAGGGGCGCCACGGCCGCCAGATGGTCGGGTCCCGCCAGCACGTGGAAGAACCCGGCGAACAGCCCTGCGGCGACCGCGAACATGCGCTCGCAGCCTACTGCTGAATCGCCTTCATCTGGAAGAACTCGTCGAGCGCGAGCGGACCGATCTCCCGACCCAGCCCCGACTTCTTGTAGCCGCCGAACGGCGCCAGCGGGTTGAAGCGGCCGCCGTTGACGTCCACCTGGCCGGTGCGGAGGCGACGCGCCACGGCGAGGGCCCGGTCCGCGCTGCCGCCCCACACGCCGCCCGACAGGCCATAGGGCGAGTCGTTGGCGAGTCGCACGGCCTCGTCCTCGCCGTCGTACGGCACGATCGCCAGCACCGGACCGAAGATCTCCTCGCGGGCGATCGTCATGCGGTTGTCCACGTCGGCGAAGATCGTCGGCTCGACGAAGAACCCGGTGGTGAGCGACGCCGGACGGCCGCCGCCAGCAACCAGGCGCGCGCCCTCCGCCGTGCCCTTGGCGATGTACGCCAGCACGGCGTCACGCTGGGCGGCCGACACCAGCGGACCGAGGCGGGTCGCCTTGTCGAACGGATCGCCGAGGGTCAGCTTGCCGAGCTGCGCCACCGCCAGCTCCACCGCCTCGGCCTGCCGCGCTCGCGGCACGAGCATGCGCGTCCACGCCGAGCAGGTCTGCCCGGAGTTCTGCATGCAGTGATTGACGCCGGCGGCGATCGCCTTGTCGAAGGGCGCGTCGTCGAGGACGACGAACGCCGACTTGCCGCCCAGCTCGAGGCACACCTTCTTGATGTCGGCGCCGGCCACGGCGGCGACGCGGCTGCCGGCGGCCTGCGAGCCCGTGAAGCTCACCATGTCGATGGCCGGGTGGGCGGCGATCGCCTCGCCCACGACGCGGCCCGGCCCCGCCACCACGTTCACCACACCGGCCGGCAGACCGATCTCGTGCGCCGCCTCGGCCAGCATGAAGGCGCTGAGCGGCGCCAGTTCGGCCGGCTTCAGCACGACGGTGCAGCCGGCGGCCAGGGCCGGCGCCAGCTTGCAGATCACCTGGTGCAGCGGGTAGTTCCACGGCGTGATCGCGCCGACGACGCCGATGGGCTCCTTCACGACGAGCGAGTGCCCGAGCGTCTCTTCGAGCCGCGCCTCGCGGATGAAGCGGGCGTTGGCGGCGAGCATCGACACGGGGAACTCGGCCTGCACCTTGGTGCTGTAGCCGAGCGCCGTGCCCACTTCGTGGCTCATCGCCTGCGCCAGGTCGGGCACCCGGGCCTTCAGCGCGCCGCCGAGCTGCTCGAGCCACTGCGCGCGTTCTTCGACCGTGGTCGCGCCCCACGGGCCGTCGAACGCCCGGCGCGCCGCCGTCGCCGCGGCGTCCACGTCGGCGGCGGTGCCGCGCGGCACCCGGCCGATCGGCTGCTCCGTCGCCGACGAGACGACGTCGATCGCCTCGCGCCCCGAGGCGGGGCGCCAGTCGCCGTCGATGTAGAGGCGATCGAACACGAACATCGGACGATTGTACTATTCGCCCGATCCTCGCCGCGGCTGGCGGCGAGCGGCGAGCGGCGAGCGGCTAGGATGGTGGCTCGCACGCTGCCGACGACACGACAGGTGACGAGACGGGAGAGACGATGCGGATCGAGGGGAAGCGGTTCATCACCACGGGCGGGGCGTCGGGGCTGGGGCGGGCGGCGGCAGAGGCGATACTCGACGCCGGTGGTCACGTCGTGTTGCTCGACGTCAACGCCGAGGTCGGCGCCGCGACGGCGCAGGCGCTGGGCGCCCGTGCGGTATTCGTGAAGGCCGACGTGACCAGCGAGGCCGAGGTGCAGGCCGCGGTGGACGCCGCGGTGAGTGCGGGCGGGCTGCACGGCGTGGTCAACGCCGCCGGCATCGGCCCGGCCGCCAAGGTGCTCGGCAAGAACGGCCCGCACGCGCTCGACCTGTTCGAGAAGACGATCCGCATCAACCTGACCGGCACCTTCAACGTCATCCGCCTCGCGGCGGCGGCGATCGCCAGGAACACGCCCGAGCCGAGCGGCGAACGCGGCGTCGTCGTCAACACCGCGTCGATCGCCGCGTACGACGGCCAGATCGGTCAGCCGGCGTATGCGGCGTCGAAGGCCGGCATCGTCGGCCTCACCCTGCCCGTCGCCCGCGAGTTCGCGCCGCTCGGCATCCGTGTGGTCACCATCGCGCCGGGCATCTTCGACACGCCGCTGCTGGCGGCGCTGCCCGAGGCCGCGCGCGTCTCGCTCGGGCAGCAGGTGCCGTTCCCATCACGACTGGGCCGGCCGGCCGAGTACGGCGCGCTGGCCCGCCACGTCATCGAGAACGAGATGCTGAACGGCGAGGTGATCCGCCTCGACGGCGCGCTCAGAATGGCCCCGAGGTGATCCCGAGCGACGCCTCTCGGGCAACCAAGCGGCGCTGGTGATGCAACCTATGCCGTGCCCGTCTTCGCGGTCCACCGCATTCTGGACTGTGACTGCCTCCCTCTCGATCGTGGTCGGCGCAGTACATGCCCCACTGCTGCAATCGAATGCCTTCTACTACGATGACTGGGCCAACGCTGCTGCGTTCGCCCAGGCGTCACCGCACGGGTTCCAGCAGGGCGTCCTGGCGATCGCACAGAATCTGGGCGGACGCCCCGTCCTCGGACTGATGCTGGCGCTGCCGTATGCGTTGTTCGGTCCGGCGCCCTCCCTGCACCTGGCGTACGGGCTGATGCTGAACGTGATGACTTCGACGCTGTTGTTCATCCTCGTCAGACGGCTTTGCGACGGACCGTTCGCGATATTTCTCTCGGCATTCGTGCTCCTCTTTCCTTGGTCTTCCTCAGTACGCTTCTGGCCAACTGCGGCAGGCGGAAACATCGCACTCAGCTTGTACCTTGTCGGCGTCCTTCTTGCCCTCAGGGCACTCGCCGGCGGAAGCTACCCGACGGCTCTGCACGTCGCTGCCTCGATGGCGCTCGCGCTCGGCCTATTGACGTACGAGGCGATCGGGGGAGTCGTGCTTCTGTCCGTTCTTCTCTACGCTCGCGTCGCAACCTTGAGAGTCGCAGTGGCACGGTGGGCTGCCGACCTCGCCGTCACGGCTCTGGCAGCGACTGCGGTCATCAGCAGCGGCGGCCGAACGGCTCCCCACCCAAAAGATGTCCTCGCCAGTCTTCCCGGGATCGCTGCCGAAGCCATCCAGCTTCTCGCTCTCTCGCTTGCTCCGCTCTCACTGGTTCCGGGGAGCGTACTCGCAGGCCTGTTGGTTCTTGGAGGTACCGCCACCTTGGCCACGTTTGCGACAGCCCGTGGATTCGAACGCCCACAACGGGGACACGGGGCAATCGCACTGTTCGGGACGATGGTCGTGGTTGCGGGTTACCTACCATTTGCTGGTCGTGGACTCAGCCCGTTGGACACTGGCGTCAACAACAGGATCAACCTCGTCGCCGCTGGCGGGTACGGCTGCATCGTCTACGCAATCACGGCGATTCTGGGTTCGAACCTGCAACGGCGCGTGACTCGCCGTTCAACCGACCAGCAGTGGCTATCGGTTGGTTTGGCCGCGCTCCTCGGAGCATCGTATGTTGCGACTGTCCGGACCGAGATGCAAAGCTGGCTGGAAGCCTCCGCCACGCAGTACCAGGTACTGGATCAGTTGCACAGGTTGGACCTTCCCGACAACGCACATCTCTACACTTT
>CAYUAX010000129.1:0-14080 GCA_964442845.1 uncultured Bifidobacteriaceae bacterium
GCACAGCTCCTCGTAGGCGCGATGCACGGCCCAGGCGGCGTTGACGTGCTCGGTCTCGATCAGCTCGCGGGCCCGGCCCAGGAACAACGAGTCGTCGAGGATCAGCCGCTGGGCATCGAAGAGCGCCGCCAGGTCGTGGCCGACGCCGCTGGCCAGCCGGTCGCGGATCTCGGTGAGCTGGGCGTGCGAGCGGCGCCGCGCCTCCTCCAGCGCCTCGACCTCGTGGCCGACCCGCTCTGGCGGAATCGGAAAGCGCACGACCTCGGTGCGCTGGGTGAGCACCACCGCCCGGCCGACGGCGACGCCGGGCGAGACGCCCAGCCCGGTCAGTCGCTCCACGTCTCTTCTCCGAAGCCGGTCTTGACCAGCGCCGCCAGCGACGACAACGCGTCGGCCTCGTCGATACCGTCGGCGCTGATGGTGATCACGGCGCCGCGCGCCGCGGCCAGCAGCAGGATGCCCATGATGCTCTTGCCGTCGACCTGACGGCCGTCGCGGGCGACCCGCACCTTGGCACGGTAGCGGCCGGCGAGCTGGACGAATCGGGCCGCGGCCCGGGCGTGCAGGCCGAGCTTGTTGACGATGGTCACCTCGGTGCTGATCACGGCGTTCCCTGACCTCCGGGGTCGCCGTGGAGGAGGTCCGAGGCGACCCAGATAGCGTTGCGTCCGTGCTCGCGAATCTGCCGCGCCGCGTCGAGCAGGCTCGACGTGTCGCGCAGGCCGGCCAGCTTGATCAGCATCGGCAGGCTGATGCCGGTCACCACTTCGACCCGGCCGGCTTCCAGGAAGGTGATGGCGAGGTTGGCCGGCGTGCCGCCGAACATGTCGGTGACGATCAGCACGCCCTCCGGGCCGGTGACCGCGGCGATCGCCTCGCTGATCTCGCGGCGGGCGTCCTGGACGTCCTCGTGCCAGCCGATCGACACGGCGACGACGTGCGGCAGGTCGCCGACGATGGTCTCGGCGGCGTTGACCAGCTCGGTCGCGAGCTGGCCGTGGGTGACGACGACGACGCCGATCATGCGCGGGTCTCCCGTCCGATGTCGCGGTGCCGGGTCCGCGCCGTCACGCCGGTGACGCCGGCGGTGGCGCGGCGCAATGCCTCGGCGACGTAGACCGAGCGATGGCGGCCGCCGGTGCAGCCGATGCCGACCGTGACGTAGCTCTTGCCTTCGGCGACGTACTGCGGCAGCAGGAACTCCATCAGGGCCGTCAGCCGATCGATCAGCTGGCGGGTGGCCGGCTGCCGCTTGAGGAAGGCGGCGACGGCGGCGTCGCGGCCGGTCTGCGGCCGCAGCTCGGGCACGAAGTGCGGGTTGGGCAGAAATCGCACGTCGAACACCAGGTCGGCGCCGAGCGGCAGGCCGTGCTTGAAGCCGAAGCTCTCGTAGGTGAGCACCAGCCGGGCGCGCCGGCGCCGATCGCTGGCCAGGCCGAGGAACACCTGGCGCAGCTCGTGGACGGTCAAATCGGAGGTGTCGACGATCTCGTCGGCCATGGCGCGGATCCGCGCCATCTTGCGGCGTTCCCCGGCAATGGCGTCGGCGATCGGCTCGGCCGGCGCCAGCGGGTGCGGCCGGCGCGTCTCGCTGAAGCGGCGGTGCAGCACCGAGTCGGCGGCCTCGAGGAAGATCAGCGACGGCGGCACGTCGGCGGTGGCGCGCAGCCGCGCGAACGCCGGGCCGAAGGCGGTGAGGAACCGCCGTTCCCGGACGTCGACGACGACGGCGACCCGGGCGAGCGCTTCCTCCTCGCGGTGCAGGGCGTACAGCGCCGGCAGCAGCGCCAGCGGCAGGTTGTCGACGCAGTAGTAGCCGAGGTCCTCGACGGCGTGGATCGCCTGCGACTTGCCGGCCCCCGACAGCCCGGTGATGACCAGGAAGTCGGCGCGCGACGGCCGGGTGCCGAGCCGAGGGCGGCCGCGCTTCACGGCGCGCCTCCACCGTCGAGGTCGTCGCCGTCTTCGGGGTCTTCGAGGCCGGCGCCGACGCGTTCGAGCCGCTGATCGAGCGCCTCCACGAAGGCCCGCGCCGCATGGACGCCGCGGGCGCGCAGCAACTGGTTGCGGGCGGCGACCTCGACCAGGATGGCGACGCTGCGGCCGGGGGCGACCGGCATCGTCACCTTCGGAATCGACAGGCCGAGCAGGTCGTGGTGCGCGTCGTCGAGGCCGAGCCGGTCGTAGTCGCGCGCGGTGTCCCAGCGCTGCAGCTCGACCACGAACTCGACGCGCTTCGAGCTGCGGGTCGCGGCGACGCCGAACAGGTCCTTGATGTTGATCAGCCCGAGGCCGCGGATCTCCATGAAATAGCGCGTCGGGCCGGGCGAGGTGCCGATGATCACCGTCTCGGCGCGCCGCCGCACTTCGACCGAGTCGTCGGCGACCAGCCGGTGGCCGCGGGTGACCAGATCGAGCGCGCACTCGCTCTTGCCGATCCCGCTCTCCCCCACCAGCAGCACGCCGAGGCCGAGCACGTCCATCAGGACGCCGTGGATCACCTCGCGCGACGCCAGGTGATCTTCGAGGATCGCGGTGAGCTTGCCGATTGCGACCGGCGTGGACACGGTGGTGCGCAGCAGCGGCACGCCAGCCTGGTCGGCGACCGCGGCGAGCTCGGGCGGCAGCGGCAGGGTGCTGGTCGCCAGCACGCACGGAATGCCGGTGGCGAACGACTGGCCGAGGACGACGTGGCGGGCCTCGACGGCCAGGCTCTGCAGGTAGCGGACCTCGCTGTCGCCGTAGATCAGGATCCGGCCGGGGCGCAGGTACTCGTGGAAGCCGGCCAGCGCCAGGCCGGTCTTCTGGATGTACGGGCTGGAGATCTCGCGGTCGAGGCCGGTGGCGCCGGCCAACAGCTCGAGGGGCAGTCCAGGGACGTCCTGGCGGCTCCGGAGCAGGCGTCCCACCGTGACGACGGGCGTGGGCGGCATGACGCGCGCAGCGCCTAGTAGAGGACCTTCCGCTGGTTCGACGTCGGGATGCGCAGCTCCTCGCGATACTTGGCGATGGTGCGGCGCGCCAGCACCAGCCCTTCGCGCTGCAGGATGCTGACGATCTTCGAGTCGCTGAGCGGCTTGCGGGCGTCCTCGGCCTCGATGATCTTGCGGATGCGCTGCTTGATCGTCACCGACGACACGGCATCGCCGAACGAGCTGCTGATGCCGCTGTGGAAGAAGTACTTCATCTCGAACACGCCCTGGGGCGTGTGCATGTACTTGTTGGTGACGACGCGGCTGACCGTCGATTCGTGCATGCCGATGTCGTTGGCGACGTCCCGCAGGACCAGCGGCCGCAGGTGCTCGATGCCGTGATCGAGGAAGTCGCGCTGGAAGTTGATGATGCTGGTGGCGACCTTCTGGATGGTCTTCTGCCGCTGCTCCACCGACTTCAGCAGCCAGCGCGCGGCGTTGAAGCGCTCCTTGACATAGGTGCGGGTGTCGGCGTCGGCCTGGTCCTTGTCGAGCAGCCGCTTGTACGACGAGCTGATGCGCAGCTGCGGCAGGCCGTCGTCGTTCAGCACCGCGACGTACTGGTCGTCGACCTTGACGACGTAGACGTCGGGCATCACGTACTCGGGCGAGCGGGCGTTGTAGCGCGCGCCGGGCTTGGGATCGAGGTGGCGGATGACCTCGATGTGTTCGCGCAGGTCGTCGATGGACAGCCCCATCTTGCGCGACAGCTCGGGGATCTGGTGGTTCTGCAGCAGCCGCAGGTGATCGGTGACGATGCGCTCGGCCGGCGTGCCCTCGAGGCCGATGTGGCGCAGCTGCAGGGTCAGGCATTCCTGCAGGTCGCGGGCGGCGACGCCGGTCGGGTCGAAGCTCTGCACCAGGCGCAGCGTCTGCTCGACCTGGTCGATCGGCCACGGCCCCATCTGGGCGATCTCGTTCACCGACGCGACCAGGATGCCGTCGTCGTCGAGGTTGCCGATGATGGCGCTGCCGATGGCGCGCTCGTCGGGGTCGTCGGTCTTGAGCGACAGCTGCCACTCCAGATGGTCGGTGAGCGACGACGAGGTCGACAGCGTGTTCTCGATGGGCGGCAGCTCCTTGACTTCGGTCGGCACGCGCGACCGATAGCTGTCGTCCATGTAGTCGTTGAAGAAGTACTCGTAGTCGTTGTCTTCCCAGTTGTCGGTCTTGCCGTCGGCGGCGCGCTGGGCGTCCTGCTCGTCGGCCTTGTCGGTGGCCGGCTGGGCCTCGGTGGCCTGGAGATCCTCGGACGGGATCTCCTCCAGCAGGGGGTTCTCGACCACCTCCTGGTTGAGCATGTCGGCGAGCTCCAGCGTCGACATCGGCAGCAGCTTGATGGCCTGCTGCAGCGACGGCGTCAGGATGAGCTTCTGGGAGAGCTTCGCCTGGAGTTTCTGATGAATCGCCATGTCCGAGGGGCCGGCGCTCCGGCCCGGCGGGCTCCGCGCCCGTCTCCCTATCCTAGCAGCCCCTGGCGAAACTCATGCCAACTTTCGGCGGCTGAGGGCCACAAGAGCGATCGGAGGCCTAGTCCAGGCGGAACTCTGCGCCGAGGTAGATGCGGCGGACGTCGTCGTCGGCGGCCAGCGCCTGCGGCGTGCCGCTGCGGAAGATCACTCCGTCGGCGACGATGTACGCACGATCGGTGATGCGCAGGGTCTCGCGGACGTTGTGGTCGGTGATGAGCACGCCGATGCCGCGGGCCTTGAGGTGGAAGATGATCTGCTGGATGTCGGTGACGGCGATCGGGTCGATGCCGGCGAAGGGCTCGTCGAGCAGGATGAAGCGCGGGGACATCACCAGCGCCCGCGTGATCTCCGCCCGCCGCCGTTCGCCGCCCGACAGGGTGTAGGCCGGAGATTTGGCCAGATGCCCAAGTCCGAGCTCGGCCAGCAGCGCGCCCAGCCGTTCGCGTCGCTGGGCCGCCGACAGGGGCAGCGTCTCCAGGATGGCCAGGATGTTCTGCTCGACGGTGAGGCCGCGGAAGATCGACGGCTCCTGGGGCAGATAGCCGATGCCCTTGCGGGCCCGCACGTACATCGGGTCGTCGGTGACGTCGTGCTCGTCGAGCAGGACGCGGCCCTCGTCGGGAGCGACCAGACCGACCGTCATGTAGAAGGTCGTGGTCTTCCCGGCGCCGTTGGGGCCGAGCAGGCCCACCACCTCGCCGGCGCTGATGTCGAGGCTGACGCCCTTGACGACGGTGCGGCCGCCGTAGCGTTTGGTGAGCGCGTCGGTGCGCAGCGTCGCCATCGGGACGGGCGTTGGAGCGGAGGACTCGGGACCCGGCCCGGTCTCGCTGCGGCGATCGGTCACGCGAGGCCTGGCGTCACGGGGGCGGAGGGGTGCAGGCGCCGCCACCCTTGGTGATGGTGCGGGTGGCGTCGTTGCCGTCGACGATGATCCTACCGGCCGCACCATAGAAGGTCAATGTGCGGCCGGTGGTCACCCGGCACTCTTCGGTGAACTGCACCGGCGTGCCGGTGAGCACGTAGCGGCCGTCGCTGGTCAGGTGCGTGAGCCGCGCGCCCTTGGCTTCGCGGCCTTCGACCCGCGCCGCGACCGTGCCGTACCCTTCGATGCGCTCCAGGGTGCGGTCTTCGGCCGCCAGCACCAGCTCGATGCGGTCGGCCGACAGGTCGCCCTGCGGACCGCTCATCCGCGCGCCGGTCGTGTAGGTGGCGGTGCGGGCGGCATCGACGAATCGCATCGTCTCGGCGCGGGCGATGGTGCCGCGTGGCGGCGGCGCGGCGCCGCCGCCGGCGGGGGCGGCGGACGGCGCGGCCGTCAGGGCCAGCGTCGACTGCACGCCGCCGCTCCCTTCCAGGTCGCCGCGGCCTTCGTCGAGCACGATGCGCTCGGCGCGGATCGTCGTATCGCCCTGCCACAGCCGCGCCCGCCCGGCGTAGGTGCCGCGCCGCTGCTGGCTGTCGTAGTCGAGCGCGGCGGCGCTGGCGAACACCGCCTGCCCGCCGTCGAGCAGGGCCGGGGTCTTCGCCGGACCCGTGCCCGGCCGGCTGGCCGCCGGCTGCATCACGCTGGCCACCTCGCCCGTGGCCCGCATGGTGTTGGCGGTCAGGCCCACCGTGATCTCGTCGCCCTCGATCTGCAGACCGGTGTCGGTCACGCGTGGCCGGGCGGTGCCGTCGCGGCCGACGAGCACCAGGCGATCGTCGCTGACCAGATAGCGCGCTTCATTGGCCGCCCCTTCGAGCGTGCCGTCCTGGAAGCGGGCCTCGCCGGTGAAGGTGGCGCGGTCGAGCCCCCCTGCCGGGAGCAACGCCACCGTGAGGGCGCGGGACCGGGCCACGCGGGCCGGCGCCGTGCGGCCGCCGCCGCCCTCACGGAACTCGACCTGCTGCTCGAAGCGCATCGCGGTCAGGCCGCCGCCGGCGGCGCCCGACCCGGTGAGCTGGACGGCGCGGATCGTCCGGGCGGGCGCCGGCCCGGCCGCCGGCAGCGTGACGACCACGCGATCGCGGCTCTCGAGGTTGGTCACCGCGCCGTCTGGGCCGACCGCGATGTCGATGTACTCGGCGGCGAGCCGCTGGCCGGGCTGCGCCGGCGCCGCGCCGGCCAGGGTCACGCTGCTCTGACCAGCCAGCGTGGCGTGCTGCAGCGTGCGGCCGTCCTCGGCGTAGTCGAGGTTGATGTCGCGGGCGGCCATCGCCCGCAGCGCTCCCATGCCCTCGCCGCCGCTGACCCGGGCGTTGCCGCGCAGCTCGATCATGTCGGGCTCGTCGCGATCGGGAAACAGGTAGACCGTCGCCTCGTCGGCCTCGATGGTCTGCCCCGGGCGCACCAGCTTGACCCCGCGTTCGAGCCGCAGGTAGCGGTCGCGCCGGGCCTCGCCGAAGGCGCCGGCCGTGACGTCCATCGCCGGCGACGCCGCCGAGCCGGCGACGTGCACCGCTGCCTGGTCGAGGATCCACATGGTGTCGCGCTTCGAGTCGTAGGTGAACCCGACGCCAGAGCCGCGCGTCTCGCCGCTGGTGAACCTGACAGGACCGGGGGCCCGCACGATGCCTTCGCCGTCGGCATACGAGGCGGCGTCGGTCGTCGCGACCAGCCCGTCGGAGGCGCGCAGCTCGACGTCTCCCTGCATCGTCACCGACGACTGCTCGGCGCCGATGGTGCCCTCCTTGCCGGTGACGACGAAGCTCTTGCCGCCGCGGTTGGCGACCCGCACGGTGAGCCCGGTGGCGACGCTGCGGCCGTCGCTGTAGGTCTTCTGCTCGGCGAAGTCGATGGCGAAATCCTGACGCGCGCCGCTCGACTGCGCGGCGTCGCCCTTCTGCATCTGCGCGGTGACGGTCGGCTCGAGCGGCGTCACCGGCGGCGGTGGCGCCACCGTCCGGCGTGTGCCCATCGCCCAATACGCCCCGCCGGCCACGGCGAGGGCCACGGCGGCGGCCGTCAGGCGCGCGCGGCGCTGCCAGGTAGTCACCCTGTCCTCATGGTGACGGATAGCCTGGCAGGGTGCAAGGCGAGCCCGTCGAGCGTCACCCCGTGCGGCGGGCGTCGGCGAGGCGCAGCTCGGTGTAGGTCGTGCCGTTGAACTCGTTCTGCTCGAGCGAGTAGGCGATCTCGAGCGCGGCGCCGGGGCCGGCGATCACCGGCTCCTTCTCGACGGCGTTCCAGGCCAGGGCGCGGAACGTGCGGCCGTGCTGGCGCAGCGACATCTTGAGATGCCGTTCCTTGAGGCGCCGCGGGCCGTCCACGACGTCGATCGGCCCGGTGCTGAACAGCGGCTTCGGGTTGCCCATCCCGTAGGGCGCCATCGCCGTCAGCTGCTCGACCACTGCCGGCGTGATGGCGTCGAAGCCCAGCGCGCCGTCGAGGTGCAGGTGGGGCCGCAGGTCGTCGGGGCCCAGCCGGTCGAGGGCGTGCGCGTTGACGGCGCGGCGGAACGCGGCGACGTCGGCGGCGGCCAGCTGCAGCCCGGCGGCCTGCTTGTGGCCGCCGAAGCGGTGCAGCATCGGCGCGCACGACTCCAGGGCCGCCAGCATGTCGAAGCCGGGGATGCTGCGGCACGAGCCATGTGCCTCGCCCTGATCGGTCGACAGCACGATGGCCGGCCGGTAGTAGGCGTCCACCAGCTTCGACGCGACGATGCCGATCACGCCGCGGTGCCAGCCCTCACCCGCCACCACCAGCACCGGATGCGCGCCGATGTCGGGGTCGGTGTCGACCATCTTGCGGGCCGCCGCGACGATGCCCTGCTCCTCCTCGCGCCGCCTGGTGTTCTCGGCGTCGAGCTGCTGGGCGAGGGCCTGGGTCTCGGCGGCCAGCGCCTCGTCGGAGGCGAGGAGCAGCCGCGTCGCCAGGTCGGCGGTGGCCATGCGGCCCGCGGCGTTGACCCGCGGCGCGACCATGAACGCGATGTGATACGCGTCGATCGCCTTGCCGTGCAGGCCGGCGACGTCGAGCAGAGCGCGCAGCCCGACCTTGTGCGGGCCTTTCGACAGCAGCTCGAGGCCGAGCTTGGCGATGACGCGGTTCTCACCCACCAGCGGCACGACGTCGGCCAGCGTGCCGATGGCGGCGATCTTCACGAAGGCCGGGAGCCAGGCGCTGCGGCCGCTCTTCGCACAGAGCGCCTGCACCAGCTTCAACGCCACCCCGACGCCGGCCAGGTGCTTGTCCGGATACGTGCAGTCGGCGCGCTTCGGGTTGACGACGGCCAGCGCCCGCGGCAGCTCCGCATCGGGTTCATGGTGATCGGTGATCACCAGATCGACGCCGAGCTCGGCGGCGCGGCGGGCCGCCTCCGGCGCGCGGATCCCGCAGTCCACCGACACGATGACCCGGGCGCCGTCGGCATGGAGGCGATCGATCGTCGCCGGCTGCAGGCCGTAGCCGTCGCGCAGCCGTTCGGGGATGAAGTGCGTCACGTCGCCGCCGAGCAATTCGAGGGCGCGGCGCAGGATGACGGTGGAGGTGACGCCGTCGACGTCGTAGTCGCCGTGGATGACGACGCGCTCGCGGCGGGCGACCGCCGCCAGCAGCCGATCGACGGCCGGGCCGAGGTCGGCGAGCCGGTACGGGTCGAGCAGGTGATCCAGGGACGGCCGGAGGAACCGCGCCGCGGCCTCCGGGTCGTGATGGCCGCGGATCGCCAGCAGCCGGGCGACGACCGGCGCCAGGCCGAGTTCGTCGGCCAGCCGCGCCGCCGCCGCCTCGTCGCACGGACGCGGCTTCCAGATGAGGGGCGGGGGCACGGGTGGTGTCAGCCTTCGACCAGGCCGACCTGGCCCATCGCGCGAAACTTCGCGTAGCGCTGCTCGAGCCGCACGTCCGACGACAGCGCGCCGAGTTCGGCCAGCGTGCGCACCAGCACCTCGTCGAGCATGGTGCCGGCCTGCCGGGGCGCGGTGTGGGCGCCGCCGACCGGCTCCGGCACCACGTCGTCGACGATGCCGAGGCGCATCAGGTCGGGGGCCGTCAGCTTCAGCGCATCGGCGGCCTCCACCTTGCGATTGGCGTCCCGCCACAGGATCGCGGCGCAGCCTTCGGGCGGGATCACGCTGTAGATGGCGAACTCGTGCATCAACACGCGGTCGCCGACGGCGATCCCCAGCGCCCCGCCGCTGCCGCCCTCGCCGTGGACGACGACGACGATCGGCACGTCGAGCACGGCCATCTCGCGCAAGTTGAGGGCGATCGCCTCGGCGACGCCCCGCTCCTCCGATTCGATCCCCGGATACGCGGCCGGCGTGTCGACGAAGCAGATGATCGGTCGAGAGAACTTCTCGGCCAGCTGCATCGCCCGCAGCGCCTTGCGGTAGCCCTCGGGCCGGGCGTAGCCGAAGTTCCTGTAGATCTTCTGCTTGGTGTCGCTGCCCTTCTGGTGGCCGACGATCATCACCGGCGCGCCGTGGAACAGCGCCGGGCCGGTGACGATGGCATGGTCGTCGGCGAAGCGCCGGTCGCCGTGGATCTCGACGAAGTCGGTGAACAGCTGCTCGACGTAGTCGAGGGTGGCCGGGCGGGCCGGGTGGCGGGCGACCAGCACCCGCTGCCACGGCGTGAGGGCGGCGTAGAGATCCTGGCGAATCGAGGTGATGCGCTCCTCGAGCCGGGCGATGTCGCGGCGCCGATCGGCGGTCGGCGGCAGCATCGACAGCGCCTCGATTTCCTTCTGCAGGATGCCGATCGGCTCTTCGAACTCCAGCAGGTCAGCCATAGAGGTCCCTAGACGTCTTGAACGGCGGGATGGACGGGCGAGTGCATCCCGCCACGGCGGTGGTCCAAGGCGTCTACGCCCGCCGAGACGGCGGGCCACACAACACGGTGCTGGCGGGGCGAAGCCATACGGGCCATTATCAAGCGTCTCGGGCGAAGCCGCGCCAGCTACTGCAGCACGACCGAGCCGGCGCCGCACAGGCGTTCGACGGCGGTGACCAGCTGCTCGGAGGGGCGGACCCGGATCTGGGTGGTGACGTCGGCGCGCACGCGCAGCCGGCGCGAGGCGTGGGCGACCTCCATCTCGAGGACGATCGGCCGGTCGCCCTGGTGCTGCGCCAGCAGGTCCCACAACGCTTCCAGCGTCGCCCGCGAGGCCGCCTGCGCCCGCAGGTGGATGTTCACCGCCTTGGCGAGGCGTTCGCGCAGGGTCTCGAGCGGCGACAGCTCGTTGGCCTGGAATCGCGACGAGTCGTCGTCGCGTTCGAACTTGCCGCGGACCAGGAGCAGTGCGCCGGTCTCGATCAAGTGCCGGAACCGGCCGTAGGTCTCCGGGAAGACCACCACCTCCACCGACCCCTGATGGTCCTCGAGCGTGAGGACGGCCATCGGGTCGCCCTTCTTGGTCTTCAGCGCCCGTACCGCGGCGACCACGCCGCCCACCGCCACGTCCTCGACCACCAGTCGGGCCGGCGCGCCGTCCCCGGTCTGCGGCATCTCGGCCTGCAGCAGATCGCCGACCGTGCGGGCGCCGAGGGCACGCAGCGTCGGCGCATGGCGGTCCACCGGGTGGCCGCTGAGATAGAGGCCGAGCGCCTCCTTCTCGAAGGCCAGCCACTCCATCTCCGACCAGGCCGGGGCGTCGGGCAGGCCGCCCGGCGCGCCTGGCACCGCCTCCGGCGTGCCGTCGCCGAAGAGATTGGCCTGGCCCTGCTCGCGGTCGCGCTGCACCCGCGCGCCGTGTTCGAGCGCGGCGTCGATGGCGCGCAGCAGCCGGGCGCGGGCCGCCGCCGGCGGCAGCGCCGCGGCGCCCGGCGTCGCCGCCAGCCCGTCACACGCGCCGCCCTTGACCAGGGCCTCGAAGACGCGCCGGTTGGCGATGCGCAGGTCGAGCTCCTCGGCCAGCTGATGCAGCGAAGTGATCCGGCCGACGCGCCGGCGCACGTCGAGAATGGCGAGAATCGCCGCCTCGCCGAGACCCTTGATGGCGGTGAGCCCGAAGCGCACGCCCTCGGGCACCACGCTGAACTGCAGCTGGCTCTCGTTGACGTCGGGCGGCAGCACCGCGATGCCGCGGTCGCGCGACTCGGCGATGTAGAGCGCCAGCTTGTCGGTATTGGCGGCCTCGATGGTCAACAGCGCGGCGGCGAAGTGACGCGGGTAGTTGGCCTTGAGGTATGCCGTCTGGTAGGCCAGGAACGCATAGGCCGTGGAGTGCGACTTGTTGAAGCCGTAGCCGGCGAAGTACTCCATCAGCTCGAAGATCTTGGTTGCCTTCTTCTCGCTGATGCCTTTCTTCTTCGTCCCCTCAAGGAAGGCCTCGCGCTGCTTGGCCATGACCTTGGGGTCCTTCTTGCCCATGGCCTTGCGCAGCACGTCCGACTGGCCGAGCGTGAAGCCGGCCAGCACCGCCGCGATCCGCATCACCTGTTCCTGGTAGGCGATGACGCCGTAGGTGTCGGCGAGAATCGGCTCGAGGGCGGCGAGGTCGTACTTGACCTCGGTCCTGCCCTGCTTGCGCGCGACGTAGTCGTCGACCATGCCGCTCTTGAGCGGCCCGGGCCGGTACAGGGCGTTCAGGGCGATCAGGTCGTCGAGGCGCTGCGGCTTCGACTTGCGCAGCAGCTCGCGCATCCCCGAGCTTTCGAACTGGAAGATGCCGTAGGTCTGGCCGTCGCAGAAGATCTGGTAGGTCGCCGGGTCGTCGAGGTCGATGCCGTCGATGTCGAGGACGACGTTCTCGGTGCGCTTGATCTCGGCCAGCGCGTCCTGGATGAGCGTCAGCGTGCTCAGGCCGAGGAAGTCCATCTTGAGGAGGCCGACGCGTTCGACCTCCTTCATCGCCCACTGGGTGGTGATTTCGTCGCGGTTGCTCTTGTAGAGCGGCGCGTAGTCGGTGATCGGCCCCGGGGCGATGACCACGCCGGCGGCGTGGACGCCGGCATTGCGTGACATGCCCTCGAGCCGGCGGCCCATCTCGAGCACGTCGCGCACGCGCGGGTCGGCGTCGCGCATGTCGCGCAGCACGCCGTTCTCGGCGATCGCCCGCTCCAGCGTCATGTCGAGCGCCGGCGGGATCTGCTTGGCGATGCGATCGACGTCGGCGTACGGCAGGTCGAGCACACGGCCGACGTCGCGGACCACCGCCTTGGCCTTCATCGTGCCGAAGGTGATGATCTGCGAGACGTTCTCGCGGCCGTACTTGCGGGTGACGTAATCGATGACCTCGCCGCGCCGCCGCTCGCAGAAGTCGACGTCGATATCCGGCATCGACACGCGCTCGGGGTTGAGGAACCGCTCGAACAGCAGGTCGTAATCGATCGGGTCGACGTCGGTGATGCGCAGACACCAGGCGACGAGACTGCCGGCGGCCGAGCCGCGGCCGGGGCCGACCGGGATGCCGTGCTCGCGGGCGTAGCGGATGAAGTCCCAGACGATCATGAAGTACCCGGGGTACCCCATGCGCTTGATCATCGCGATCTCGTAGTCGAGGCGCGTGTCGTACTCGGGCAACGGGTGGCGCAGCTTGCCGTCGGCGGCCAGCTGGCGCAGCCGCGGCAGGCGTTCGGCGTAGCCCTGGCGGGTCACGTGCTCGAAGTAGTCGTCGAGCGAGTAGCCCGCCGGCACGTCGAACTTCGGGACGTGCAAGGTCCCCGACGGAATCGTGACGTTGCAGCGTTCGGCGATCCGCAGCGTGTTGGCCATCGCCTCGGGGTAGTCGCCGAACACCGCGGCCATCTGCGCCGCGGTCTTCAGGAAGAACTGGTCGCCGTGGTACTTGAGCCGCTTCTCGTCGTTGACCGATTTGCCGGTGCCGATGCACAGCAGGAGGTCGTGCGGCTTGGCGTCGTGCTGATGCAGGTAGTGGACGTCGTTGGTGCAGACCAGCGGCAGGCCGAGATCGCGGGCGATCGGCAGCAGCCCGGTGTTGACCACGCGCTGCTCGTCGATGCCCTGGAACTGCATCTCGAGGAAGAAGTTGCCGGCGCCGAGGATGTCGCGGTAGCTGGCGGCGGCGGCCATCGCCCGCTTGGCGTGCTCGGTGCGGATCTCGCTGGCCACCTCGCCCTTCAGGCAGCTCGACAGGCCGATCAGGCCGGCGGCGTGCTCGGCGAGCAGCGTCTTGTCGATGCGCGGTTTGTAGTAGAAGCCCTCGGTGTAGCCCGCCGAGACCAGCTTGATCAGGTTCCTGAAGCCGGTCTCGTTCTCGGCCAGCAGCACCAGGTGGTTGGCGGTCTCGCCCGGTGTGCCGGTCTTGTCGCGGCGGTCGCCGGGAGCGACGTAGACCTCGCAGCCGAGGATCGGGTTGATGCCGCGCTTGCGGGCGGCGTCGTGGAAGACCACCGCCGAGAACATGTTGCCGTGCTCGGTCACGGCCAGCGCCCGCATCTGCTGCGCCGCCGCCTGGTCGAGCAGCTCCTCGATCCGGCACGCGCCGTCGAGCAGCGAGTACTCGGTGTGCAGATGGAGGTGGACGAACTCGTTCATGTCGGCGTCGATCCGCTAGCGGCGAGCCGCTGTTCGTGATCCTACTCCCACTCGATGGTGCTCGGCGGCTTCGAGCTGACGTCGTAGGTGACGCGGTTGATGCCGCGCACCTCGTTGGTGATGCGCCGTGACACCGCCTTGAGCAAGCCGTACGGCAGCTCGGCCCAGTCGGCGGTCATGAAGTCGCTGGTCTGCACCGCGCGCAGCGCGAC